>NZ_JAHWZY010000011.1:0-218045 GCF_041380215.1 Streptomyces pimonensis | reverse complement strand
ACCGCGCCGGGGGAGCCGGCCGTCACCGTGAGCTGAGCAGCACGGAATCCGAAGGGGGACCGAGTGTGACGATCCTGGAGAGCATCCGGCAACCACGTGGCCTGAAGGCGCTGTCCGAGGCGCGGCTCGGGGAACTGTCCCACGAGATCCGGGAGTTCCTGGTGCGCGCGGTCGCCAGGACCGGCGGACACCTCGGACCCGACCTCGGGGTGGTGGAACTCACCGTCGCCCTGCGCCGGGTCTTCGAGCCGCTCGTGGACCGGGTCCTGTGGGACACCGGCCACCGGAGCTACGTCCACAAGCTCCTGACCGGGCGTCAGGACTTCTCCAAGCTGTGCGGCAAGGGCGGCCTGTCCGGCTGTCCCTCCCGCGAGGAGTCCCAGCACGACGTCATCGAGAACAGCCACGCCTCCACGGCCCTCGGCTGGGCCGACGGGCTCGCCAGAGCCCGCCAGGTGCGGGGGGAGAAGGGCCATGTCGTCGCGGTGGTCGGCGACGGCGCCCTCACCGGCGGTATGGCCTGGGAGGCGCTGAACAACATCGCCGCCGGGGACCGGCCGCTGATCGTCGTCAACGACAACGAACGCTCCTACGCTCCCACCATCGGAGGGCCGGAACAGTTCCTCGCCCACGCCAGACGCGGTGAGGTGCTCGCCGGCATCGGCCTCACCCCGGTCGAGATAGCCGGCCGGATCGGCGCGGGCCTCGCCGTCGGCGAGGAGCCGGCGAAACAGTCACCGGACCCACAGGAGCCCCAGGAATGACCACCGCGGAGTCCTCGCAGACCGGGGGGTTCGACCTCGGCGCGCTGCTGGCCGAGCGCGGAGCCGAGCGCTACGAGCTGCACACCCGGTACCTCAACCACCAGCTCCCGCGCATGCTGCACACCATCGGCTTCGACAAGGTCTACGAGCGTGCCGAGGGGGCGCACTTCTTCGACGCGGACGGCAACGACTACCTGGACATGCTCGCGGGCTTCGGGGTGATGGGCCTGGGCCGTCACCACCCCGTGGTCCGCAAGGCGCTGCACGACGTCCTGGACGCCTCCCTCGCCGACCTCACCCGCTTCGACTGCCAGCCGCTGCCCGGCCTGCTGGCCGAGAAGCTGCTCGCGCACAGCCCTCACCTGGACCGGGTGTTCTTCGGCAACAGCGGCACGGAGGCCGTCGAGGGCGCCCTGAAGTTCGCCCGGTACGCGACGGGCAGACCGCGCGTGCTGTACTGCGAGCACGCCTTCCACGGCCTGACCACCGGCTCGCTCTCCGTCAACGGGGAGTCCGGCTTCCGGGACGGCTTCGCCCCGCTGCTGCCCGACACGGCCGTACCGCTCGGCGACCTCGACGCGCTGGCGCGGGAGCTGCGCAAGGGGGACGTGGCCGCCCTGATCGTGGAGCCGGTCCAGGGCAAGGGCGTGCACGAGGCCCCCCCCGGTTACCTGCGGGCCGCACAGGAGCTGCTGCACCGGCACAAGGCGCTGCTGATCGCCGACGAGGTGCAGACGGGGCTGGGCCGGACCGGCGACTTCTACGCCTACCAGCACGAGGCGGGGGTCGAGCCGGACCTGGTGTGCGTGGCCAAGGCGCTCTCCGGCGGCTACGTACCGGTGGGCGCCACGATCGGCAGGGACTGGATCTTCAAGAAGGTCTACTCGTCGATGGACCGGGTGCTGGTCCACTCGGCCAGTTTCGGGGCCAACGCCCAGGCCATGGCGGCGGGTCTGGCGGTGCTGTCGGTCATGGAGGACGAGCGGATCGTCGACCGGGTCCGGAGCACCGGCGAGCTGCTGCGGTCCCGGCTGGCCGCACTGACCGAGAGGTACGAGCTGCTCGCCGACGTCCGCGGCCGGGGCCTGATGATCGGCATCGAGTTCGGCCGTCCCCGGTCGCTGAGACTGCGCTCGCGCTGGACCGTGCTCCAGACAGCCCGCAAGGGGCTCTTCGCGCAGATGGTGGTCGTCCCGCTGCTGCAACGGCACCGCATCCTCACCCAGGTCTCCGGAGACCACCTGGAGGTGATCAAACTGATCCCGCCGCTCGTCATCGACGAGCGGGACGTGCACCGGTTCGTGGACGCCTTCACCGCGGTGATGGACGACGCGCACGAGGGCGGCCTGATGTGGGAGTTCGGCAGGACGCTGGTGAAACAGGCCGTCGCCGACCGCTGACCCCGCACCCGCGCCGGGTTTGCCCCAGAGGCAAAAAAATTGCCCCTGGGACAAATTCGGGGCTCAATGGAGCCATGAGCTCCTCCGAGGCCGGGCCGCCGGCCGAACCGGCCGGTGCGCTCCCCGCGGTCGCGCCGCAGCTGCGCGCCCTGCGGCGACGGGCCTGCCTCACCCTCGAGGCCGCCGCCCGCGACGCGGGTCTGTCGCCCGCCCACCTCTCCCGACTGGAGACCGGACAGCGCCAGCCCTCGCTGCCGATGCTGCTCTCCCTCGCCCGCATCTACGGTACGACGGTCTCCGAGCTGCTCGGTGAGTCGGCCGCCGGCCGGGACGCCGTGGTGCGCGCCGCCGGCATGGAGCCCACGACTGCGGGCGGCTGGACGTACCGGCAGGCCGGCGCCGCCGGACGCGGCATGCAGGCCCTGCGGGTCCAGGTGCCGTACGGCTCCCAGGGCGACATCGTGCGCGTCCACCCCGGCGAGGAGTGGCTGTACGTCCTCAAGGGGCGGCTGCGGCTGCGCCTCGGGGACACCCCGCACCGGCTCGCCCCGGGCGACAGCGCGCACTTCGACTCGCTGACCCCGCACCGCATCGCCGCTTCCGACTCCGACGGGGTCGAGCTGCTGTTCGTCCACACCCTGCTGCAGAGTCCCACGGCCGCGCTGTGCCTGGGCCCGATCCACGGAGAAGCGACATGACCGGCAGAGACATGGAAGAGAAGCTCCCCCGGGCCCTGTGGGTGCGGCTGTTCATCTACGTGGTGGTGGGACACCTCTTCGCGGCCTTCGTCTACTTCCTCTTCGAGATCGCTCCGAAGAAGTAGGCGCCCGTCTCAGTCGAGCAGGCGCTCACGCAGCTGCTCCCGGTCCTCGGGAGTGAGCCCGAGCGCCTGCTCCAGATACGGGTCCGCACCGCCCCAGGTCTCCTCGATGGTCTCGAAGGCCGCCGACAGGTACTCCGCGCGCGCGTCGAACAGCGGGCTGAGCAGCTCCATGACCTCGGGGGAGTAGGCCGAGGCGGAGCTGCCGCTGCGGCGCACCTTGTAGCGGCGGTGCTTGGCGTTGGACTTCAGGTAGTCGTCGAGGATCGCGTCGCGTTCGACGCCCACCGCGAGCAGCGTCACCGCCACCGAGAGTCCCGCGCGGTCCTTGCCCGCCGCGCAGTGCATCAGTGCCGGAACGCTGTCCTCGACGAGCGAGCGCAGCACCCGGGCGTGCTCGGCGGTGCGCTCCTTGATGATCAGCCGGTAGGAGCTGATCATCCGGTCCGCGCCCTTGCCGTCCGCGAGGATCGAGCGCAGCTGCTCCAGATCGCCGTCGCGGACCATCTTCCAGAACTCGGCGCCGTCCGCCGGGTCGCTGAGCGGCAGGTTCACATTGCGCACGCCCGGCAGCTCGACGTCCGGACCCTCCAGCTTCTGGTCGGCCGCGTTGCGGAAGTCGAAGACCGTGTGCAGTCCGAGCGAGGACAGGAAGGCGGTGTCCTCCGCGGTCGCGTGGGCGAGATGGCCGCTGCGGAACAGCACCCCGTGGCGTACTCGCCGGCCGTCGACGGTCGGCAGTCCGCCCACGTCGCGGAAGTTGCGCACTCCGGCCAGCTCGGGTTCGGTCGACGGCACCTGCTGCGTCACGAAGGACTCCTCCCACTCGGCGCCGTCGGCGGGGCTCGCCGGCGGACGCCACTCGACGATACGACATGCCTGCCTGGGACAATGAGTTCTTCACAGGCATTGCCCGACCGCCCTCGCACCCCCGATGATGTTGGTGTCTGATCGCATCTGTTCGTGTCTGTTGGAGGTTCGGTGACGCAGGTCTCCCAAGACGGTCGTACATGGCTCCTGTCGGGGCAGGCCAGCAGTTACGCGCTCCACGTCACGGACCGTGACGAGCTGGTGCACCTGCACTGGGGCGCGCGCATCGCGCTCGCCGACGCGGAAGCCCTCGCCGCGCGCCCGCTGCCGGACGACTGGCCGTTCGAGTCCCGGCTGGACGGGCGCGAGGAGTACCCGGTCGAAGGCGGCCCCCGCTTCGTCCGGCCCGCCCTGTCCGTACGCGCCGCCGACGGGCGGCGCGGCACCGAGTGGACCTTCGAGGGCCACGAGACCGACAACGGTGAACTCCGCCTCCGCTTTCGCGACGGCGATCTGACCGTCACCCTGCACTACCGGATGTGCGACGACGTGATCGAACGCCGGGTGACCCTGCACAACCGGGGCCCGGCGGTCGAGCTCCTGCGCGCGGACTCCGCCACCTGGACCCTGCCCGAGCGCGAGCACTGGCGGCTGTCCCAGCTGCACGGCCGCTGGGCCGCCGAGTCCCGGCTGACCCGCGTCCCGGTCGGCTACGGCGAGAAGGTCATCGGCAGCCGCCGCGGCCACACCGGACACCAGCACCTGCCCTGGGTCGCGCTGGACACCGACGCGACAGAGGAGCGCGGCGAGGTCTACGGCTGCGCCCTCGGCTGGTCCGGGTCCTGGCGCATCTGCGTCGCCCAACTCCCCGACGCCCGTGTGCAGGTCACCGGCGGCGCGGGTCACGACGACTCCGGCCTGCTGATGCTGGGCACGGACGAGACGTACGTCACGCCGGTCTTCGCCGGCCTGTGGAGCGACGCCGGCTTCGGTGGTGCCAGTCGTGCCTGGCACGCCTACCAGCGGGCGTACGTCGTCCCGGACGCGGACCGGGACCGGCCCGTGCTGTTCAACTCCTGGGAGGCCACCGGGTTCGACATCTCCGAGGAGCAGCAGCGGACGCTCGCGCAGCGGGCTGCCGCGATGGGCGTCGAGCTGTTCGTGGTCGACGACGGCTGGTTCGGGGCCCGTACGAGCGACCGGGCCGGACTCGGCGACTGGACCCCCCACCCCGGCCGCTTCCCCGGCGGCCTGAAACCGCTCGCGGACCATGTGCACGGGCTCGGGATGCGGTTCGGCATCTGGGTCGAGCCGGAGATGGTCAACCCCGACAGCGACCTGTACCGCGCGCACCCCGACTGGGTGCAGTTCCAGCCGGACCGCCGGCGTACGGAGTTCCGCAACCAGCTGGTGCTCAACCTCGCGCGTGACGACGTCCGGGAGTACCTCTGGGAACGGCTGGACGGGCTGCTCTCCGGCACCCCCGTCGACTATGTGAAGTGGGACTTCAACCGCTGCTTCAGCGACGTCGGCTGGCCGGACGACCCGTATCCGCAGCGGCTGTGGATCGACCACGTGCGCGGTCTGTACGCCCTGCTGGACCGGTTGCGGGCGGCCCATCCGGGCGTGGCCTTCGAGTCCTGCTCGGGCGGCGGCGGGCGGATCGACCTGGGAGTCCTCTCCCGTACCGACCAGGTGTGGACCTCGGACAACACCGACCCGCTCGACCGGCTCGCCATCCAGCACGGCTTCAGCCAGATCCATCCGGCCCGGGTGATGGCCGCCTGGGTCACCGACAGCCCCAACGCGATGCTCAACGGGCGGGTCAGTTCGCTGCGCTTCCGGTTCGTCAGCGCCATGGCCGGGGTGCTCGGCGTCGGCGGCGACCTCGCGCGGTGGACGGAGGAGGAGCTCGCCGAGGCGCGGGAGTGGGTCGCGCTCTACAAGGAGATCCGGCCCCTCGTCCAGCGCGGCGACCTGTACCGGCTGCGTCCTCCGGAGGGCGGGCTGAGCGCGGTGCAGTACGTCCTCGGCGACGAGACCGTCGTCCTCGCCTGCCTCCAGGCCCAGCACCACGGAGAGCCCGTTCCGGCCCTCCGGCTGCGCGGCCTCGATCCGGAGGCGTCGTACGAATGCCGTGAAAGCGGCGAAACGCACCGGGGCGCCGTCCTGCTGCACCACGGGCTGCACACCGGTCTGCGGGGAGACCTGGACGCCGCGGTGTTCCGGCTGCGGCGCCGGTGATCGCATGATTGGCGCGTCATGTCCGATTGATGCGCTTCGCCGTAATGTGCCCCGAAAGAAAGGGGGATGGGGAGGGGTGCGTGAGCATCGTCATATCCGTGACGATGTGTTGTCGCCATGCTCACGTAATTCCGTGGAGGGGCAGGGGAATTCGTGCGGGAAGGGAATCCCGGCTGACGCTCGGTGACGTCTTTTCCGTATGTCGATCACGAAAAAGCGTGTTCGCGGTGAACCTCGCGCTTGTCCCACCGCGTCCGGGTCGCTTACGTTCGCCACCGATCCGGACGGACGCCTAATCCTGCCGCCGCCCGGAGCCCGCACACACTGACCCGTCCACGGCAGGAACGGGGGACCCACAGGTACGACTGCCTGTTCCGGTTCCCGGAACGGCTTGGGGTTAAGCCACGCGACAGCGCGGCCGGGCATCTCCAGCCCGCACCCGACAGCTCACCTCGTAGGCGCCGGAGAGGAATTCGACATGCCCGCGAAGGGTAAGCACCGCCGTACCAGGACCCAGCGTTTCACCCGCTCCATCGCCGTCGCCGGAACCGGTGGCGCCGCACTCGCCCTGCCGCTCCTCGGCACCACCGGCGCGCACGCCGCCACGCCGCAGAGCGCCCCCGAAAAGGCCGTCCAGTCCCTTTCCGCCGGCCAGAAGACCGTCACCGACAAGGGCGGCGAGGCCCGCACGTACACCGTGAAGGCCGGGGACTACCTCGCGAAGATCGCCGAGGCGGAGAACGTCGACGGCGGCTGGAAGAAGCTCTACGCGGACAACCGCGAGGCCATCGGTGCCGACCCGTCACTCATCCACCCCGGTCTGAGGCTCTCCGTCGACGTCGGGGCCGCCACGGCCGCGCCGCAGGAGTCGCCCTCCGCCGCGGCCCCGCAGGCCCCGGAGCGGAAGACCGAGCAGCCCGCCGAGCAGCCCTCCCCGGACACCTCCACCCGGACCACGAACACCGACCAGGCCGCGAGCGCCTCCGGTTACAGCTCCCCGGTGCCCGGCGCCGGCCTCGGCACCGCCTACAAGGTGGCCGGCAGCATGTGGTCCAGCGGCTACCACACCGGCGTCGACTTCGCCGTCCCGACCGGCACCTCCCTGAAGGCCGTCGGCGCCGGCACCGTCGTCTCCGCGGGCTGGGCCGGAGCGTACGGCAACCAGGTCGTCCTCAAGCTCGACGACGGCCACTACGCCCAGTACGCCCACCTGTCCTCGCTCTCCGTCTCGGCCGGCCAGGCCGTGACCGGCGGCCAGCAGGTCGGTCTCTCCGGCTCGACCGGCAACTCGACCGGCCCGCACCTGCACTTCGAGATCCGCACCACCCCGGACTACGGCTCGGACGTGGACCCGGTCTCCTACCTCCGCTCGAAGGGTGTCGCCATCGGCTGACCCCCGACGACCTCCCCGACGCGCGCGCCGGAGGCCGGACCCCGATTCCCGGGTCCGGCCTCCGGCGTATTCCGGAGTTGGCCAACATTTTGGAAGTGTCTTATCTCACCGTGCGTCAACCTTTCCTTACGGTCGCGTAGGTCACATTCGAAGGTGAATCATGAGCGGTTGTGGCAGACGATTCGAAGAGTGACAGCAGAGCAGTGATCGGGTCGTACGTGGCGGTGGGGGACAGCTTCACCGAGGGTGTCGGCGACCCCGGCCCCGACGGGGCGTTCGTCGGCTGGGCCGACCGGTTCGCCGTGCTTCTCGCGGACCTCCGGCCCGAGGGCGACTTCGAGTACACCAATCTCGCCGTGCGCGGAAAGCTGCTGGACCAGATCGTGGCGGACCAACTGCCGAGGGCGGTCGAACTCGCCCCCGACCTGGTCTCGTTCTGCGCGGGCGGCAATGACATCCTCCGCCCGGGCAGCGATCCGGACGAGGTGGCCGAGCGGTTCGAGCGGGCGATCGCCGCGCTCACGGCCGTGTCCGGCACGGTGATGGTGACGACCGGGTTCGACACCCGTGGCGTTCCCCTGCTGAAGCATCTGCGCGGCAAGATCGCCACGTACAACGGGCACGTACGGGCCGTCGCCGACCGCTACAGCTGCCCGGTGCTCGACCTGTGGTCCCTCAGGAGCGTCCAGGACCGCAGGGCCTGGGACGCCGACCGGCTGCACCTGTCGCCGGAGGGACACACCCGTGTCGCGCTCCGCGCCGGGCAGGCCCTCGGCCTGGAGGTCCCCGCCGACCCCGAACAGCCCTGGCCGCCCCTGCCGCCCCGCGGCACGTTCGAGGTCCGACGGGACGACGTCCAGTGGGCCCGCGAGTACCTGGTGCCGTGGATCGGCCGCCGGCTGCGCGGGGAGTCGTCGGGCGACCACGTGATCGCCAAGGGGACGCTGTCCCCGGACGACATCAAGGTGCGGATCGCCGCGGTGGCGTGAGAGCCGCTTCGCCGGTGGCGGCGGTCCCCCGCACCGCGGTGCGGGGGACCGCCGCACATAATGGAATGTCTGACCGACTCCACTTGGAGGCACCGTGGCCGGTTCCCGTTCCCAGAGCTCCGGGCCGCGCGCCCTGCGGCCCGTGTCCTTCGGCGCGGACCCGAGTGGCGAGCGCATGGCACGCATCCGCAGATCCCCGCACTTCAAGGACGGGGTCTTCCGGAATCCCGGGGGCGCCGCCCGGATCCGCCCGACGGGGGCGACGCGGGACCTGGCGAAGACCTACTTCGACAAGGACTCCCGTTCCCGCCGCGCCCCGAAGGGCGCCGTCCCGGTGCACCCGACCACCCTGGCCGACATCTCCCGTCCGCCGGCCACCGGGCTGCGCCTGACCTGGATGGGCCACTCCAGCGTGCTCGCGGAGATCGACGGACACCGGGTCCTGTTCGATCCCGTGTGGGGCGAGCGCTGCTCGCCGTTCCCCTTCGCCGGGCCCAGGCGACTGCACCCCGTGCCGCTGCCGCTGGCCGCGCTCGGCCCGGTCGACGTCGTCGTGATCTCCCACGACCACTACGACCACCTGGACCTGCCCACGGTCAAGGCGCTGGCCGGCACGGACACCCTGTTCGCCGTACCCCTCGGCGTCGGCGCCCGCCTGGAGCGCTGGGGCGTATCCTCCGGGCGGCTGCGCGAGCTGGACTGGCACGAGGCGACGGAGGTCGGCGGCCTCACCCTCACCGCCACCCCGGCCCGCCACTTCTGCGGCCGGGGCCTGCGCAACACCCAGCACACCCTGTGGGCCTCCTGGGCGGTCGCGGGCGGGGAGCACCGGATCTACCACAGCGGTGACACCGGCTACTTCGAGGGCTTCAAGGACATCGGCGCCGATCACGGCCCGTTCGACGCCACGATGATCCAGGTCGGCGCGTACTCGGACTTCTGGCCCGACATCCACATGACGCCCGAGGAAGGCGTCCGGGCCCATCTCGACCTGCAGGGAGGCAGTCCGGGCGGGGTGCTGCTGCCGATCCACTGGGGGACGTTCAACCTGGCGCCGCACGCGTGGGCGGAGCCGGGGGAGTGGATGAAGGACGTGGCCGAGGGGGCGGGGCAGGCGGTGGCGTTCCCGCGGCCGGGTGAGCCGTTCGAGCCGGCGGGGAGGCTGCCGGTGGAGGCGTGGTGGCGGGCGGTGTCCGGTCCGATCGCGCACCCGTGGCGGCGTCCCCGGATCGCTGAGGGCGTGGCCGGAGCGAGCAGGGGTGATCTCGATCTCGCGGGTGAGCGGTGAGGTCGGCCGGGGACGAGCTCGGCGAGATGGCCCGGACACGGGAGCTTCTCCCGGCTGAAGAGCAGGATCGTGTACGGGGAGCCTTGGGCAGGGCGCCTCGCACGGAGCGTGATGCCGCTGCTCCGCGATTCAGGTCCTTGCCGTTCCTGGACGGCTCGTCTCGACTCGTCGTCCGGACACGCGCCTTGGAGCGCTGAGCCAGCCGGAGGGAGTCCAGGCCGGGCAGCGCTCGGCCGCACTGCTCGGCCATGGTCGGAGGCAGTGCCCAGCCCTCCGGTCCGGCTTCGCGGTCTTGTAGCGGGTCCGGCTGGGGCTGGGTACGGCCACCGCGTGATCACCGGGGATGGGGTGGACTCCTGAAGATCGTGCGGTGGCCGCAGGTCATGGGGCGGCCCCTGCCCGCCGACGGCTGCCGTGCTGTTCCGCTGATCGGACTCCGGGTGCAACCGGTTGCCGCGGCCGTGGTTCTCCGACGTCCTGCCCGAGTCGGCATGCCACCGCTTTCCGCATGCCCCAGCCGACACCCGTACCGGCGACCTCGGCGGCGGTCGCCCGGCCCAGCGCCTCGGCGGTGCCCGGACCACAGACCGCGAGGGCCGGACCGGCACGGTGTCCGCTCGGGGCCGCCTCGTTGAGTACGGCACCGTGGCTGTGGCGATCGGCCTGTCCCGAGGGAACCGGGTCGAGTCGCCAGGTGTCGCCCGCGGTGCGTGCACCGTCGGTCGGGGCCACCCGGCCTCGCACCCCTCATCCGTGTCGCGCACGCCATCTCGGCAACCTTGTCATGTCTGCAACTTAAATGTTTATTTTGCCGACGTTCATCTGGTGATCGTCAACGACTCATGGGTTCTCGTCCTTTCGTGCTTCCTCTGTGAAGGACGGGGGTATGGGGCGGGGTTTGCGGAGGAGCGCGTTGGCGATGACCGCGGTCATGGAGCTGCTGTTGATGACGGGGGAACGGTCCTCGGCGTCTCCCTCGACCGGGGGCAGTGGCTCCTGGTCGACCGGTCCGGCGCTCGACCGGGTGTACGGCAGTGCGGACGGGCGGTCGCACACGGCCGTGACGGCCGACACGCGAGCGGCAGTGAAGGGCGGCGGCCACGGTCACGAAGGCGCTCCAGGAGGACCTGGGGCGGAGCAGACGTTCACCAGGACATCTCTTGTGCGAAAAAATTCGTAGATTTGTGCGGGATGTCCAGTTCGGTGGCCAATTTCTGGTTCTCCTTGCATGCGGTCCTCAGTTCCGCGCGCAGGGCCGCGATCTCGGCTTCCGGTTCCTGTCTCGTGGCCCCGCTCACCGGGACGTCCTTCGTGTCCGTGCTCGTCGTGCCGCTCTCACCTCGGCGGGCCCGCTCGGCCCGCACCCGGTCGCGCAGCGCCTCCCGGCTGATCCCCAAGAGCCGCACCACGAGGTTGTCCACTCCGGTAGCGTTGGGGCGACCCGGCCGGTGGACTCGCGGCTGGGGCAATCAGTAGGGAACCGGCGGCAGATGCGGCTGGGGGACATCCGCAGAGGAACCAGACGATGGCCACGGTCTACCGCGTGGTGACCATGAACGACGAAGGCCAGGAGCAGAGCGCTCGCTACTTCGATGTGGACGGCCGGGAGATCGGTGATCCCCACCTGTCCAGCCTGTCCAGGAGGCGTGTCCCTTCCCCGCGACGGCACCCTGTGGATCCGCCCGTCACTCCGGAGCGGGTGTCACCCGCTCCCGGGACCGTCGTGTTCGACCCGGTGTGGTGGGAGGACCTGAGGGAGTGCACGGCTGTGTTCCTGCCGGGCGACCCCCCACGCTCCGGACGGATCGCTTTCCACGCCCAGGACGGGCGGCTGCCGGCCGGTGCTCCCACCGAAGAGCTCCTGCTGGTCCTGCCGCACGGACGCGGCGGGCGGCGACGGACCGTTCCCGCGGTGGTGTGCCCGCTCGCCGACGTTCTGCCGTTGCTGCTCGACGAGCCGCCGCAGCGGCTTGCCGCGACAGGTGCCGCATGGCGCCACGCGGCCCTCTACGCGCTGCACATGGCCGGCCGAGGGCTGTTGCTGCCCGGACTGAGCGCAGGCGGGTACGACGCCTGGAGACTGGGGCCGTTCTCGCAGGAGGACGCCGGCTGGGTACGGGCATTGGCCGGATCCCTCGACCCCGCCGCGTACGCGACTCCGTTCGAGCAGGCCGGGCGTGGACGCACTCCGCTGCTTCTGCCGCATCCCTACGACCGGCTGCGTCTGTTCCTGGACGCGGTGGCCGACTTGCTGCCACGCACGCCCGCCGCTGCCGCCGCTGCAGGACAGGCCGCTTTCGCCGGTCGGGACCCCAGGCACCTGCCGGAGCTGTGGGGCTGGGCCGCCGAGGTCGCCGACGGCCGGGACGCCGGTGTCCAGCTCTCCCTCCGGCTCGAACTGCCGGACACGGAGGATGACTTCGACATCACCGACGACGGCACGGGCGTCGCGGACCGCCTCGGAGCGGCGGTGCGGTGTGTGCCCCAGGTGCGCTCGCTGGCGGATCCGTTGCTGTTCGCCGACCTGGCCGAGGTGCGGCGGGGGACCGCGGGCGGGTTCGGGCCTCGTGACCGTGCGCGGGCCGACGCGACGCTGCGTGCGGCCGCCGAGGTCTGGCCCGCACTCGCCGGACTGCTGGAACCGGCCGGGCCGGACGCACTGGACCTGGACGACGACGCCTTTCTCGCCCTGCTGGACGACGGCATCGGCGTCCTGGCACGGGCGGGTGTGGCGGTGCACCTGCCGAAGGACCTGGTCCGGGACCTCGTCGTACAGGCAGTCGTCGAGCCCGGAAGCGGCTCGCCGGACGAAGAACCGGAGGGATCGGGCTACTTCACGCCCGACGCGCTGCTCTCCTTCCGCTGGGAGCTGGCGGTGGGCGACCGCACTCTCACCCCTGCGGAGCTCGACCGCCTGGCACAGGCCGGGCGCCCGCTGGTGCGGCTGCGGGACCAGTGGGTCGTCGTCGACGAGGCGCTGCTGCGCAAGGCCCGGAGCCGGCCACGCGGACTGGGCGCCCTGGAGGCGCTGACGGCCGTTCTCACGGGCGAGGTGGCGGGCGACGACGGAACCGTCACCCCGGTGCGGCCCAACGGATGGCTTGCCTCCCTCCACGACCGGCTGACCGCACCGGAGTACGCCGCGGATGCCGAGCTGCTGCCTCCCGCCGGGCTGGAGGCCACCCTGCGCGGATACCAACTACGTGGCCTGGCCTGGCTGGACCGGCTCACCCGTCTCGGCCTGGGTGCTTGCCTCGCGGACGACATGGGGCTCGGCAAGACGATCACCGCCATCGCCCTCCACCTGCGCCGGCAGGAGGATCCGAGGGCGGCCGGCGGCCCCACTCTGGTGGTGTGTCCCGCCTCGTTGCTCGGCAACTGGGGACGGGAGATCGACAGGTTCGCGCCCGGCACGCCCTGGCGCCGCCATTACGGACCCGCACGTGACCTCGGTGACTTCCGGCCCGGGGAGATCGTCCTCACCACCTACGGCACACTCCGCCGTGACCTGTCCGACCTCTGCGAGGCCGGACCGTGGGGACTCGTCGTCGCCGACGAGGCGCAGCACGCCAAGAATCCCGCCTCGGTCACCGCCAAGGCCATGCGTGCCCTCCCCGCCCAGGCCCGGGTGGCGCTCTCCGGCACACCGGTGGAGAACAACCTCACCGAACTCTGGTCGCTCCTGGACTGGGCCACGCCCGGCCTGCTCGGCCCGCTCGCCGCCTTCCGGGACCGTTACGGCCGGGCCGCCGAACGTGCCGCCCGCGGGAGCGAGGCCGAGGCCGACGCGGCGGCCGCCGGACGGCTCGGCCGCCTCATCCGCCCCTTCGTGCTGCGCCGCCGCAAGTCCGACCCGGGCATCGCCCCCGAGCTGCCGCCCAAGACCGAGACCGACCACCCGGTCCGGCTGACCCGGGAACAGACGGTGCTGTACGAGGCACAGGTACGGGAGTCGATGGACGAGATCCGCAACGCACAGGGCATCACCCGGCACGCCCTGGTCCTCAAGCTCCTCACTGCCCTCAAGCAGATCTGCAACCATCCCGGCCACTACCTGAAGGAGGACACGACGGCCCGCCTCACCGGACGCAGCGGCAAACTCGAACTCCTCGACGAACTGATCGACGTCCTCCTGGCCGAGAACGCGTCCGTGCTGGTCTTCACCCAGTACACGCGGATGGCGCGGATGCTGGAGGCGCATCTGGCCCGGCGCGGTGTGCGGACGCTCCTGCTGCACGGCGGGACACCGGTGCACCGACGCGAGGAGATGGTCGACACTTTCCAGAGGGGCGAGGTCCCGGTGTTCCTGCTCTCCCTGAAAGCAGCCGGCACCGGCCTCAACCTCACCCGGGCGTCCCACGTCGTCCACTACGACCGCTGGTGGAACCCCGCCGTCGAGGACCAGGCCACCGACCGCGCCTACCGTATCGGCCAGACCCAGCCGGTCCAGGTCCACCGGCTGATCACCGAAGGCACCGTCGAGGAGCGCATCGCACAGCTCATCTCGTCCAAGCGCGACCTGGCGGACTCGGTCCTCGGCGGAAACCGGGGAGAGGCCGCGATCAGTGACCTGACCGACGACGAACTCGCCGACCTGGTAGCCCTGCACACCACCACCGACCGGAGCAGCCGATGAGCCGCAACGGCACAGGCAAGCGCCCCGGTGATCTGGTCCTCCCGAAGCCTCCGCCGGTACCGGGACAGCGGAAACTGACGGACGGGCCGTGGGGCATCCTGTGGATCGCCGCCCTGGAGAATCCCCGCAGACGGGACTCCGGGCACGGGGCAAGGCTCGACCGTGCTCGCACCTACGCCCGGCGCGGGGCGGTCGGAGACATCACCGTACGCGCGGGCGAACTGTCCGCCCGCGTCACCGGCAGCGGCCGTCGCCCGTACAGGGTCGCACTCCGCGTTCCCGAACTGCCCGAGGCGGAGGTGGACCGGCTGCTCGAGGCATGGACGGACGACGTCGACGCCGCCGCCGAACTGTCCCGTGGGGAGCTCGGTGAGGCAACCGCGCGCATCGCCGTCTCCGAAGACATCGCCCTGGTACCCGGGCCCGGCTTCACCGACTACGAGTGCACCTGCCCTGACTGGGGCTTCCCCTGCAAACACGCGGCAGCAGTCTCCTACCAGTACGCCCGGACCATCGACACCCGCCCCGACGCCCTCCTGCTGCTCCGAGGCCACCACCTGGACTCCGTGCGTGAGGAAGCAGCGCTCCGGCGCGCCGAACGCGAGGCCGCCGCTGCCGAGCAGGCCGCTGAGGAAGCGGAACTGACCAGGACGGGCGCGGCTCGCGCAGTCCCGGCCGGCGAGGCGTTCGCACGGGCCAGGCAGGAAGGCGGACTGCCGCCCCTGCCGGAGCTTCCCGCCCCGGCGACCGGGCCCGTCACCGTCGGACCGTTCCCGGATCCGGGCCGCGAGGACAGCCTTGTCGCCCCCGACCGGCTGCGTACGCTGGCCGACGACGCCGCCCACCGTGCCGCCGACGCCTACAGCCACGCGGTCGCCACCGGAGGCGCCCCCGCCGCCCGGCTCTGGCTCGACACCGACCCCTGGCTGGACACCGTCCGGCGCGCGGCACGAGCGGACGGCGATCCTTGCGTCGTCGGCCGTCTGCTGAACAGTTCGGACCAGGCGCGTGCACGGCTCGCGCGGGCAAGCGCGGCGTGGAAGCACGGGGGCCGGCCCGCACTGGCCGTCCTCGACGGAGGCCAGGTGCCACCGCGTGCGGCGGAGGCCGCGGCACGCGAACAACTCCTCACCCGGCCGCTTCCCGGCCTGTCGGCCTCCCCTCTGCTGCGCCGCACCGGCGGCCGCCTTCAACTGATCGGTCACGACATCGAGTTGCGGTACGGGGCGGACGGTCACTGGTACCCGTTCCGCAAGCAGTCCGGCCAGTGGTGGCCGGCCGGCCCTCCCTCCCGGGACGCCGTGGAGGCTGTGCTGCCGATCCTGCCGGGGAGATGACCGGCCGGGCCGGATCCGACATCTCGTCCGGTGGATCGCCCGCGTCCGCGATCACGTGCGCCTGTCGCCGGACGCGCGGCACGGCGTGACGGTGTCCCTCCGGGACTCCTCCGGGTACGGAGACTCACGTCCCACCTGGACCTCCCTCTGTGGACCATCAGGATCCGTTGTCAGGGCGTCCACTCCACAGGGTCAGCCTCAACGAAGGGGTGCCCACTCCTCAGGGGCAAGAGCCGGGGCCGCATCGTCACGCGGAGAACCGTCCACCGGGGCTCATGTGCTCGGCCATGTCGAGCCACCGGCCGGCCGCAAGCGCATCCGTCCCGCAGAGCGAGGTCGAAGAGACGGAACCCGGACCGCTGCCACTACCAGTGGCGGTCGCACACGGTCGGGACACGGGACGGATCGCAAGGTCCGGAGAGTTCTTCGGCAGGGCGGGAAATCGGGGCGCGGCGGGTTTCCCTGCCATGTGATGATCCTTCCGGTGCGTCAGGGTTCCCGGTGCACCGGTCGACTCACCACACCCTTGGGGGTAGCAATGAGCCTGTTATCCGCTGGACGCCCGGTACGTCTCGGATCCGCCGCCGCGGCGGTGGCCGGTCTGCTGGCGGCCGGCCTCGCCGCGCCCGCGTTCGCCGCCGACGCCCCGCCGCAGACCGACCAGTTGTGGATCAACCCGCCCTACGAGCAGACGCTGCCGATCGGTACCGACGGCGGTCGGCCGCAGTCCCGCACCCTCGGTGTCGGCGTCTACCACGACAACGACAACTTCACGGTGACCGACGGCAGACTCACCATCGACGTCTCCGGTCTCGCCGGGGTCGCCGAGGTGACCTGGCCCGACAACTGCACGCCGGGCGGCGCCGGCGCGGTGTGCGACATCCCCGTGGTCCCCGTGATCGGGGGCGGCTACGAGGACCAGGTGTTCCTGACGGTGCACGCGGCCGACGGAGCCGAAGTCGGTGCCCAGGGCAGAATCACCTACGAGGCGACGGCCACCGGAGGCCCCGACGGGACGCTCACCGCGCCGCACGAGAGCTTCGACACCACGCTCACCGTCGGCACCGGACCCGACCTCGCCATCGACCCCGTAGCCGACATCGAGGACGGTCTGCCCGGCGATGAGCGGACGATCCCGTTCAGGGTCACCAACAACGGCAACGAGAGCGCGAACGGGTTCACCGTCAAGCTGGACGCCTCGTACGGCCTGACGGATCTGACCCGGTACGACGCCTGCACCCAGACCACGACGGACGGCGACGACTACGCACCGTCGACCAGGGCGATCTGCACGTTCGACCAGGTGCTGGCACCGGGCGACTCCTTCGAGCTGCCCGAGCCGCTGACGGTGCGACTCGCCCCGCACGCACTGAACGAGCGGCTCGACATCGACGTCGAGCCGGGCGACGGCGCCCAGGACATCGACTACCAGAACGACTACGCGGTCCTCCAGATCGGCGCGGAGAACACCGCGGACTTCTCCGTGACCGGTGACGCCGTCTCCGCCGCGGCCGGCGAGACGGCCACGGCCGAGCTCACGTTCAGGAACAACGGACCGGCCTGGTTCGGCAACCTCGGCTCCGGCGACCCCGTCGCCGAGGTCCGGTTGGTCGTGCCCGAGGGAACTGAGGTCACCGGTGTGCCGTCCGGCTGCTTCCCGCGCACCCTCGACGGCGGCTACCACCCGAAGCGGACGGGCGCCCCGCGCTACGACTGCGATCTGCGGTACTGGGTGCTGGAGGACACCCGGCGCACGTTCGCGTTCTCCGTGCGCGTCGACACCGTGGTGCCCGGCGCGACCGGCGCCGTGAGCATCCACCCCCCGTTCGGCGAGTTCGGCGAGCACCCCTTCGACTTCGACCCGGATCTGACGAACAACACGGCGGTCCTGGCCGTCAACTGACCGTCCCGCGGGTCCGGAGCGCGGCCGCCCGGGCGGCCGCGCTCCGGACCCGCGCTCCACAGAGCGGTGGGTGCCGCTCGGCACGCGGCCGGACATCGACCCGCCGGTGCAGGGGTCGTGGCGCGATGATGAGGAGCACCGCTCGCCGGCGGAGGCGGCAGAGGGCGGTGAAGTTCCCGCAGCCGGGTGAGCCGTCCGGGTCGGCGGGCGCTGGTGGCCCCGACGGCATGGGAGCCGCCGGGGCCACCAGCGACGTCCGCGCCCGTGACACGTGGGGCAGGACCTACAGCACCGCCTCGCGCTGGGTCTCCACCGTCAGAACGTGCTCGACCGCCTGGATCAGCGTCTCCTTGACCGAGGTGCGCAGCCGGGCGTCGCAGAGCAGGACCGGTACGTGCGGGCCCAGCGCCAGTGCCTGGCGTACCGTCTCCGCCGGGTACCGGCGGGCGCCCTCGAAGCAGTTGACGGCGACCACGAACGGCAGGCCGCTGCGCTCGAAGTAGTCGACGGCCGGGAAGCAGTCGGTCAGCCGCCGGGTGTCGGCCAGGACGATCGCGCAGAGCGCACCGGCGGCCAGTTCCTCCCACATGAACCAGAAGCGGTCCTGGCCGGGGGTGCCGAACAGGAAGAGCGCGAGACGGTTGTGGATGGTGATCCGGCCGAAGTCCAGGGCCACCGTGGTCGTGCCCTTCCGCTCGACACCCGACAGGTCGTCCACGTCGATGCCGGACCGTGTCAGCGTCTCCTCCGTGTGGAAGGGGATGATCTCGCTGACCGTGGAGACCAAGGTGCTCTTCCCCACCCCGAAGCCCCCTGCCACCAGGATCTTCGCGGCGTCCGGCAGCTCTGTTCGTGGCATGGCGGACTTGCCTTTCCGTTTCGTGCTCACAGTGCGCGCAGCCCTTCGAGTACTTCTCTGATCATCCGGACGCTGGGCCGCGCCGCCGGGTCGGCGGGCTGCCGCACCCGGATGGCCCGGGCGTTGAAGAGGTCCCCGAGCAGCACGCGTACGACTCCCACCGGCAGGTTCATGCGCGCCGCCACCTCGCCCACCGGGCGCGGGCTGCGGCAGAGGGCGAGGATCGCCCGGTGTTCGGGCTGCATCTCCACCTCGTACTGGAGGGTGTCGACCGTCGCGACCACGAAGGCCACCAGGTCGAAGAAGTAACCCTCGTTGCGGGTCCGTCCCCGCACCATGGCGTACGGGCGGACGACCGGGCCGGCCGCCTCGTCCACCCATTGCGCGTTGGTCATCGTGACTCGACCGACATGTGGAAGCCGAGGCGCTTGACCAGCATGGCCATCTCGTAGGCGACGACGCCGATGTCCGCGCCCTGGCGGGTCAGCGCCGTCAGGCAGGAGTTGTCGCCCGCCGCGCACACGAACAGGAAGCCTCCCTCCATCTCCACCATGGTCTGCAGCACCGCGCCGCCGCCGAAGTGGCGCCCGGCGCCCTTGGCGAGGCTGTGGAACCCGGAGGCGACCGCGGAGAGCCGTTCGGCCTGGTCGCGGTCGAGTGCCTCGGAGGCGCCGAGCAGCAGCCCGTCCGTGGACAGCAGGACGGCGTGGCCGATCTCCGGCACGTTGCGCACCATGTCGCTCAGCAGCCAGTCGAGAGGGGAGCCCGTCTCGGACGGGCCGACCTGGTTCATGTCAGCCACGTTGTCAACCACGCTTTCTGGAAGTGGGGGTGGGGGTGGGGGTGTGGGCCGGGAAGGCGGCGTGCGCGTCGTGGCCGAGCGCGTCGCCGCGCGGCCGGCCGGCCGGGTCGCCGGGGGCCGCGTACTGCTCGACCCGGGCGCGGGCCGCGCCCGCCTGGAGGGCGGACATCATCGAACGGACCTGGTCGGGGCGTTCGGCCGCGGGGTGGCGGAGCCGTTCGCCCGGACGGGGCTGGGGGGCGGGGCCGCGCGCCGCAGTTCCCGCCGGCGCCGGCGCCGGCGGGCCGACGCGCCGTTCGTAGTCGGTGCGGCCCCAGTTCATGAGCTGTCCGCGACCGCCGGCATCGCCGCTCGAGGTGGCCTGGTCCGAGAGGTTCGTCTGGGGGACGCGGACCGGGAGGCCGTCGATCATGCCGCCCGGTGCCGGTGCCGGCACCGGTGCGGGTGCCGGGTGAGGGCGTGCCGGTTCCGCCACCGGGGCCGGAGCTGTGTGAGCCGGTGCCGGTGGGCCTGCGTGTGCCGGGGCCGGAGCTGTGTGAGCCGGTGCCGGTGGGCCTGCGTGTGCCGGGGCCGGAGCTGTGTGAGCCGGTGCCGGTGGGCCTGCGTGTGCCGGTGCCGGTGGGCCTGCGTGTGCCGGGGCCAGGGCCTCGGGGATCGGCGGAGCCGGGGTCTGCGACGGAGACTGGGCCCACTCCAGCAGGTCGTCCGGGATGAGGACCACCGCGTTGACGCCGCCGTAGGGCGAGCGGCGCAGGGTCACCTCGATGCCGTGGCGCTGGGCCAGACGGCCCACGGTGACCAGACCGAGGCGGGTGCTGTCCAGGGCGGTGACGTCCAGCGGTGCGCCGAGGCGCCGGTTGGCCGCCTCCAGTTCCTCCGGCGGCATGCCGAGGCCGCGGTCGTCGACCTCGATGACCAGGCCGCTGGCCGCCTTGCCCACACTGACCCGGACCTCGCTGTCGGAGGGCGAGAACACCTCCGCGTTCTCGATGAGTTCGGCGAGCAGGTGGATGACGTCGGCGGCGGCACGGCCCTGGATGCCCACCGTCGGCACGGGCAGTACGACGACCCGCGCGTACTGTTCGGTCTCCGCGATGCCGCCGCGGACGACGTCCACCGCGGGGACCGCCCGGCGCCAGAACCGGCCCGGCGCGGAACCGGAGACGATCAGCAGGCCTTCGGCGTAGCGCCGCATGCGGGTGGCGAGCTGGTCGAGTTCGAAGAGCCGGTCCAGGGTGTTGGCGTCCTCCTCATGACGTTCCATCACGTCGAGCAGACTGAGCTGCCGGTGGATGAGGACCTGGCTGCGACGGGCGAGATTGACGAAGAGCTGGTTGATGCCCTGGTGCAGGCGGACGTCCTCCTGAGCGAGTTCCACGGCGGTGCGCTGCAGCGCGTCGAAGGCGGCCCCGAGTTCCGCCATCTCCCGGTTGACGAAGACGGGGCTCTTCATGCTGGTGCGGACGTCCACCGTCTCGCCGCGGCGCAGTCGACCCACGACGTCACGGAGTTTGTCGTCGGTGAGGTTGCGTGAGGAGGTGTTGAGACGGTTGATGTCGCCGACGAGGGAGCGCGCCATGCGGATCGACATCACGACGGAGGTGATCAGCGAGGCGAGGCTGAGCGTTCCCGCGACGATGAGTTCGACGAAGGCGCGGTGAGCCGGGGGGCCGGTGCGGGTGAAGACCAGGTGGATGTAGTCGAGGGCGGTCGTGCTGTTCACCTTGGCCGCCGTGTCGTAGGCGGCGCGCCACTGTGCGATGGAGAAGGGGAGCGCGCGGGCGGTCGGGCCCGCGTCGATGAGGCTGTCCTCCAGGGCGGTGACCTCGGTCATGGCCCCGCCGGGGGCGGCGAGTTCCAGGAACGGCTTGCGCTGGGCGGCGGGAAGCCGGGCGAGCACCTCGGCGCTCAGCAACCGTCGGGCGCCGATGGTCTGGACGAGGGTGCGGTAGGCGGGGGCGCTCAGCCGGCGGCCGGGGGTGGCGGCGGCGGCCGAGATCAGCGCGTCCTCCCGGGAGAGGAGGTCGCCTGCGGGCACCTGGGTGTAGAGGGCCTGGCCGAACTCCTGGGCGTCCTGGTCGGGGAGGATCGTCATGGTGCGCAGCGCCTCGGCGATGTCGTCGTTGATGCCGGTGTAGGCGGCCATGACCTGGTCCGGCGAGCTGGTGCCCGCGTCGGTTCCGCGCCGGATGTCGCTCAGGGCGGCGAGGGACTTCTCGGCGCGGTCGACGCCCTCACGTACCGAGTCGCTCTCCGCGCTGCGGACCTCGTCGTCGTGCGCCTCCTTCAGGAACTCCGCTATCGCCGCGTCGCTGGCCGCACGCCCGGCGGCCAGCGACGCGGGGTCGACGTCCGGTGCGGTGGCCGCCACGACCGCGTCGCGCCGTTCGCTCTGGAGGGCCACCACGGTCCGGCCGAGGGGAGCGGCGAGGTGATTGCCGATGGTGTCGACGCGCGAGAGGGTCAGCGCGTTGCCGAGAGCCAGGTGGGCGGCGTAGCCGCACAGTGCGGCCAGTGACACCAGTGGAAGCAGGAGAAGCGCCGTGAACTTGCGGCGGATGGACCAGCCCTGACGTTTCATTGATGCCCTGTCGAGTAGCACGGTGGCGCGCGGCTGCCCGCGAACGGATGAGGTACTTCCGGGACGCGGAGAGCACCTCCTCCACGAGAGGAACAGAATGCGTGGCTCATGTGCAGGCCGAGTGGAGGGAAGCTCGTGGCCATGACGAAATCTCCGCGTCTTGATCATGATAGAGCGGGTCTGACGACCTGTTATTTAATAAAGTCCGACATTTTCGTTAACGCGGGAGAGTCCACTGTCGCGCGTCCCGCCCTGCGTGGCACGGGAGTGTCGGACGCCCTCGCGGCGGGGCGGGGCTCGGCCGCGAGCGGTGCGCGGACACGGCCGCCCAGGTGGCGGTGGCCGGTGATCACCGTCGGGGCCGCCCTCCTCGTCGGCGATCGGATGCCGGTGCTCACCGGCGCCGACGGCGTCGGCCGGTCCCGGCGCAACGTTCTGACGCCGGTGGACCGAGGCCGCTCCGGTCCCGTCGTGCGGGCCGTCGGTGCTCACGGCCCGAACGCCGCAGGGGTGGGGCGCCCGCTTCGGCCCGGTCCGCTCATTACGGTGAGTGATGCTCTGGGGTGTTGGTCGAGGTGCTCCGGGGTCGGCCCGGCGTTCCCGGGGCGCCGGCTTCGGGCGGCCGAAGGCGTGTCGAGGGGGCTGGGTCGCCCTGCTCCTCGTGAGGTCGAGGTGACCGTTCATGACCAGCGCTGATTGATTGCTTCTCGCTCCTGATCCCTTGCTCGAGCGGGTTGTCGGCCTGTCGTACGAAGCCTCATACCAGAGCGCGATGCTGTCCGCAGGAGTTTGTCAACTGCCCACCACACGTGATGCGGTGGTGACTACGGTGAGTGCCGGTCGGGTGGTACCGCGGCACCTCATGCCGTAGGGCGCTTCTGCGTCGAGGGGCCGCGTCCAACAGTCGGATCAGGGAGCGGGGACCGGTACGTGCAGCCACAAGGCGGACGAGGGAGCGGACGGGGCGAGGGGCCCCGGCGCCCGGGCCCGGGCGGCGTGCGGAGCGCCGTCGGCGCCACGGCCACGGCCCCTGAGCCGGACCGCGCCGACGCGCATCCCGCCGGCGCCCGGATCCTCCGGTCCGGTCCGGCCGCCCGGGCGGACCGCCGCGAGGGCGGGCGGCACGGCCGGCCGCCCTCGCGGACCGCTCCCGCGCTGCCCGAGGTGCCGATACGGCGCCAACTGCTGCGCCTCGCCGTGCTCCCTCCCGTGGCGGTGGCCCTCAGCGCCTGTGCGGCCGTGCTCTTCACCGTCCGCTCCACCGGGGTCCGGCCGAGCCTCGCCCTGTGGGCCGTCCTCGGCGGCGCCACCTCGGTGACGTGCGCCGGCGTCCTCATCGCCGCCGTGGCCGCCGACCGAGCCGCCCGGTCCGTACACGACCGCATCGGCGCGCTGCGCCGGAGCACCGCCCGGCGCGAGGCCGACCTGCGCGTCCTCGTCGAGGCACTGCGCCGCGGCGACGCCCCGCCCCCGGGCGGGCGGCGGGGCGAACGGACCGACGACCCCGACGGCGACTTCGACCTGCTCGCCGCCGATCTCGCCCGCGCGCACGACGGGGCCGTGCACGCCGTCGTGCAGGCGTCCCAGCTCTCCATCCAGGCCGGCAGCGAACAGAAGCTCGAGGTGTTCGTCAACCTCGCCCGACGCCTGCAGTCCCTGGTGCACCGCGAGATCTCCCTCCTCGACGAGCTGGAGAACGAGATGGAGGACCCCGACCTGCTCAAGGGGCTCTTCCACGTCGACCACCTCGCCACCCGCATCCGCCGCCACGCCGAGAACCTCGCCGTGCTCGGCGGGGCCGTCTCCCGGCGTCAGTGGAGCAACCCGGTCCCCATGACCGAGGTGCTGCGCTCGGCGATCGCCGAGGTCGAGCAGTACTCACGGGTCAAGCTCGTGCCGCCGATCGACGGCACCCTGCGCGGGCACGCCGTCGCCGACGTCATCCACCTGCTCGCCGAACTCGTCGAGAACGCCACGGTGTTCTCCGCCCCGCACACTCAGGTGCTGCTGCGGACCGACCTCGTCACCTCCGGGCTCGCCGTCGAGGTCGAGGACCGCGGACTCGGCATGCCCGCCGGTGAACAGGACCGGATGAACGCGCTGCTCACCGACCCCGACCAGGTACATGTCGCCAGCCTGCTGGCCGACGGCCGGATCGGCCTGCTCGTGGTCTCCCAGCTCGCCAAGCGGCACGGCATCCAGGTCCGGCTCCGGAACAACATCTACGGCGGGGTCCAGGCCGTGCTCGTGGTGCCGCAGGCACTGCTCGGCGCCGAGCCCGGGGCCGGCGTCGGCGCGCCCGGCGCGGCACCGCAGCCGTACGGTCACGGCACCGGTGCCGCCCCGACGAGCCGTCACATGCCCGCCGTACCGGTTCCCGTGGACACGCCGCCCGCGCCCGTCGCATCCCTCGCCCTCGCGCCCCCACCGCTCCGCCCCCACGCCCCGGACCCGTCCCCGCCCGGTGGCGCGCCCGCCCGGCCGCTGCACGGCGCCCACGAGGTGCGTCCCACCCCCGCCGAGGCCGTACCCGGCGTCCATCACGGCGACCGGAACGTCCTCGCGGACCACGGGACCCCGCCCCTCGCCCCGCGTGGCGCCGTGGACAGACCCCGGCTGCCCCGCCGCCGCGCCCAGGAGCACATCGTCCCGCAGCTCCGCGAGGGTCCCGCGCCCCGCCAGGACACCGAGCACGCCGCCGGGCACGACCCCGGCCTGATGGCCGCCTTCCAACGCGGCGTCGGCCTCGCGGAGTCCCGGCAGGAACCCCCCGCCGCGCCCGCACCCCCCACCGGCCACCCCGCCCGGCACGACGGGAGCGCCCCCACAGGATGACCGGCACCACCCCCGACGCTCCCGCAGACCTTCGTACCCCAAGGAGTCGATCCACCATGGCGAGCGATGCACCGACCGTCCAGGTATCCGACCTCGACTGGCTGATGAGCGGCCTCGTGCAGCGCGTACCGCACACCAACAGCGCCGTACTGCTGTCCTGCGACGGGCTGGTGAAGTCCGTGCACGGCCTCGACCCGGACGCCGCCGACCACATGGCCGCCCTGGCCTCCGGCCTGTACTCCCTCGGCCGCAGCGCCGGTATCCGCTTCGGCGACGGCGGTGACGTCCGGCAGGTCGTCGTCGAGCTCGACTCGACCCTGTTGTTCGTCACCACCGCCGGCTCCGGCACCTGCCTCGCCGTCATGGCCGGCCGCGAGGCCGACGCGGCGGTGCTCGGCTACGAGATGGCGATGCTGGTCAAGTCCGTACGGCCGTACCTGGTGACCGCTCCCCGCCAGCAGGGTGTCGAACCGCCGGCGACGAGGCCTTGAGCGTGACGGCGGCCGGTGACGGGCCCTGGCTCGACGACGCGGCCGGACGGCTGGTGCGTCCCTTCACGATCAGCAACGGCCGCACCCGCCCCACCGTCGCCCTCGACCTCATGTCGCAGGTCAGAGCCACCGGCGCCACCCCTCTCGGCCACCTCGGCCCCGAGCACGCGCAGGCCCTCGACCTGTGCCGCGCCCCCGTCCCGGTCGCCGAGGTCGCCGCCCATCTCAGGCTGCCGGTGGCCGTCACCAAGGTGCTGCTGGCGGACCTCGTCGAATGCGGGGCGCTGACCGACAAGCCCCCCGCGTTCCACCACAACCCGACGGACCGGGCCCTTCTGGAGGCAGTGCTCGATGGACTACGACGACAGCTCTGACCACGTCGACGGCGCGGACCGCGGCGACGACCGGTTCCCCACCGCACTCAAGATTCTGGTGGCGGGCGGGTTCGGCGTGGGCAAGACGACCTTCGTCGGCGCGGTCAGCGAGATCGCGCCCCTCAGTACGGAGGAACTCCTCACCACGGTCGGCGCCGCCACCGACAACCTCGACGGCATCGAGAACAAGGTCGAGACGACCGTGGCCATGGACTTCGGCCGCATCACCCTCGACATGGAACACGTGCTGTACCTGTTCGGCACTCCCGGCCAGAAACGGTTCTGGTTCATGTGGGACGAACTGTGCGAGGGCGCGCTCGGCGCGGTCGTCCTCGCCGACACCCGGCGCCTGGAGGAGTGCTTCGCGGCGATCGACTTCTTCGAGCAACGCGGTCTCGGATTCGTGGTCGCCGTCAACGAGTTCGACGGCGCCTTCCGCTACGACCCCGGGGAGGTGCGCGCCGCCCTCGACCTCCCCGCGGAGGTCCCCGTGGTCCGGTGCGACGCCCGTATCTCCAGCTCCGGCGTCCAGACCCTGCTCATCCTGGTCCGTCACCTCATCGCCCACGCCCCGGTCCCCGCGACCGGGCACGGTGCCCACATGTGATCCCCGAGCACCCTCGGAGCCCCTGCATGACCTTCCCCCACCACCTGGGAGCCCGCCCATGAGCTACGACCCGCCCCGTCCGGCAGGTCGTCTGCTGCTCACCCCCGAGGACGGCCAGGCGCCGGAGCGCGCCCGCAGACTGCGCCGGCTGGGACTGGGGGAGCGCCCCGAGCCCGCGCTCGACGCCTTCGCGTACGGTCTCGCCGATCTCACCGGAGCGCCGTACGCCATGGTCAACCTGCCCGGTGAGAAGGGACAGTTCTTCGCCGGCCTGCACACCCCGCCCGTCGCGCCCGTGGTCCGGGGCGACGGCGCCGGCGCCCTGCTGGGCCGGGTGCTGCCCCGCGACCACGGCTTCTGCCCCCATGTGGTGGCCCGCCGCAAGGCGCTGGTCCTGGAGGACCTGAGCGACTACCCGCGGTTCGCGGGCAACCCGGTGGTGGACGAGTTCGGCATCCGCTCCTACCTGGGCGCACCGCTCATCGACCGCACCGGCATGGTGCTCGGCACCGTGTCGGTCACCGACATCCGGCCACGTGCCTGGGGGCAGCCGGGGCTCGCCGCCATCAAGGCGCAGGCCGCGGATCTCGTCGGACGGCTGGAGCGCCGGGAGGACGACGGGCTGCCGCGGTGACTCCGCGCGGCACGGGGCCGGACGGGTGACGGCGTGAAGGAAAGCTGTGGCCGCGCTTAAGAAAACCTCGATGGACCGGTGAGGGTGTTGTACGGCAGATTGCAGTGCGATTTCACTCCTCCTCCCGGACCGGGGCCGCTTCGGCGTGCCCGGGAGCCGGGACTCACCCTCAGGAGCCGTAGCGTTGAAGGCGCTGGTCAAGGAGAAGGCGGAGCCCGGTCTGTGGCTCGCGGACGTCCCGGAGCCCGCCGTCGGACCCGGCGACGTGCTGATCAAGGTGCTGCGCACCGGTATCTGCGGCACCGACCTGCACATCCGGTCCTGGGACGGCTGGGCGCGGCAGACGATCAGCACCCCGCTGGTCCTCGGGCACGAGTTCGTCGGCGAGGTCGTGGAGACCGGCCGGGACGTCACCGAGGTCAGGGCCGGTGAGCGGGTCAGCGGCGAGGGCCACCTGGTGTGCGGCAAGTGCCGCAACTGCCTGGCCGGCCGCCGTCACCTGTGCCGGGCCACGGTCGGCCTCGGCGTCGGACGCGACGGCGCCTTCGCCGAGTACGTCGTGCTCCCCGCCACCAACGTGTGGGTGCACCGGGTGCCCGTCGACCTCGACGTCGCCGCGATCTTCGACCCGTTCGGCAACGCCGTGCACACCGCGCTCTCCTTCCCGCTCGTCGGTGAGGACGTCCTCATCACCGGCGCAGGACCGATCGGCCTGATGGCCGCCGCCGTGGCCCGGCACGCCGGTGCGCGCAGCGTCGTGATCACCGACGTCAGCGAGGAGCGCCTGGAACTCGCCCGCAAGATCGGCGCCACCCTGGCGCTGAACGTGGCCGAGCAGACCATCGCCGACGGACAGCGCGCCCTCGGCCTGCGCGAGGGCTTCGACATCGGCCTGGAGATGTCCGGCCGCCCCGAGGCCGTACGGGACATGATCGCCAACATGACGCACGGCGGCCGGATCGCGATGCTCGGCCTGCCGGCCGAGGAGTTCCCCGTCGACTGGGCCCGCGTCGTCACCTCGATGATCACCATCAAGGGCATCTACGGCCGCGAGATGTTCGAGACCTGGTACGCCATGTCGGTGCTGCTGGAGGGCGGCCTGGACCTCGCCCCGGTGATCACCGGCCGCTACTCCTACCGCGACTTCGACGCCGCCTTCGAGGACGCGGCCGGTGGCAAGGGCGGCAAGGTCATCCTCGACTGGACCGGTTGACCACGGTCCGGTTCGCCGCCGGGGCGCGGAAGTCCGTGTCGGGACGGCGACCGTGCTCGACCCTTCGGGCCCTCGCGCTCCCCGTCTCGACCCCGCTCGAGCGGGAGGCGCCCCGGCTGCCCCGACACAAACGCGCCCCTTTGGCTCACTCGCCCTCAACGCACCCTAGGAGCCTCGATGTTCGAGTCCGTCCGTGACGACCTGCGCGCCACCCTCGACGAGATCCGCGCCGCCGGACTGCACAAGCCCGAGCGCGTCATCGGCACCCCCCAGTCCGCCACCGTGAACGTCACCGCCGGCGGCCGTCCCGGCGAGGTCCTCAACTTCTGCGCCAACAACTACCTCGGCCTCGCCGACCACCCCGAGGTGGTCGCCGCCGCCCACGAGGCCCTGGACCGCTGGGGCTACGGCATGGCGTCCGTGCGCTTCATCTGCGGCACCCAGGAGGTGCACAAGGAACTGGAGGCGCGGCTGTCGGCGTTCCTCGGCCAGGAGGACACGATCCTCTACTCCTCCTGTTTCGACGCCAACGGCGGTGTCTTCGAGACGCTGCTCGGCCCCGAGGACGCGGTGATCTCCGACGCGCTGAACCACGCCTCGATCATCGACGGCATCCGGCTCTCCAAGGCCCGCCGCCTCCGCTACGCCAACCGCGACATGGCCGACCTGGAGCGGCAGCTCAAGGAGGCCGCAGAGGGCGGCGCGCGCCGCACGCTGATCGTCACCGACGGCGTCTTCTCCATGGACGGCTACGTCGCCCCGCTGGACGAGATCTGCGACCTCGCCGACCGGCACGGCGCCATGGTCATGGTCGACGACTCGCACGCCGTCGGCTTCGTCGGCCCCGGCGGACGCGGCACCCCCGAGCTGCACGGCGTCATGGACCGCGTCGACATCATCACCGGCACCCTGGGCAAGGCGCTCGGCGGCGCCTCCGGCGGCTATGTCGCCGCCCGCGCGGAGATCGTCGCGCTGCTGCGCCAGCGCTCCCGCCCGTACCTGTTCTCCAACACGCTCGCCCCGGTGATCGCCGCCGCCTCGCTGAAGGTCCTCGACCTGCTGGAGTCGGCCGACGGCCTGCGCGTCCGGCTGGCCGGGAACACCGCCCTGTTCCGCCGCCGGATGGCCGAGGAAGGCTTCGACGTCCTGCCCGGCGACCACGCCATCGCCCCGGTGATGATCGGCGACGCCGCCCGCGCCGGCCGTATGGCGGAGCTGCTGCTGGAGCGCGGCGTGTACGTGATCGGCTTCTCCTACCCGGTGGTCCCGCAGGGCCAGGCCCGCATCCGCGTCCAGTTGTCGGCGGCGCACTCCACGGACGATGTGAACCGCGCGGTGGACGCCTTCGTGGCGGCCCGGTCGGAGCTCGACGCCTGAGCGGAGCACACCGAGCGATTTGAGACAATCGCATCCATGATCGAAGCGCGGCGGCTCCACATCCTCCGTGCGGTGGCGGACCACCGCACGGTCACGGCGGCGGCCGCCGCGCTGTACCTGACCCCCTCGGCCGTCTCCCAGCAGCTCGCCGCCCTCGAGCAGGAGACCGGCCACCGCCTCGTCGAGCGTGGCGCCAAGGGCGTACGGCTCACCCCCGCCGGGGAGATCCTGCTCGGCCACACCAACGCCGTCCTCGCCCAGCTGGAGCGGGCCGAGGCCGAGCTGGCCGCCTACGGGTCGGGGGAGGCCGGCACGGTCACGGTCGCCGCGTTCGCCACCGGAATCGCCCAGGTCGTCGCGCCCGCGGCTGCCCGCCTCGCCGGGGCGGCGCCCGGCATCCGCATCCGGGTCCAGGACGCCGAGGGGGACGCCAGCCTGCCGATGGTCCTCGACCGGCAGGTCGACGTCGCCGTGGCGGTCGAGTACCGCGGGGCGCCGCCCGCCGACGACCCGAGACTGACCCACGCACCGCTGTACGCCGAGCCCTTCGACGCGGTCGTCCCCGTCACCCACCGCCTGGCCGGCACCGCCGAGGTGCCGCTCGCCGAGCTGGCCAAGGACCCGTGGATCGGCCCGTACCCCGGCAACCCGTGCCACGACGTGGTCGTACTGGCCTGTGAGAGCGCCGGGTTCCAGCCCCGCATGGAGCACTCCTCGGACGACTTCCGCGCGGTGGTCGCCCTCGCCTCGGCGGACGTCGGCGTCGCCCTGGTGCCCCGTTCGGCCCTGCGCGGCATGGACCTCGCGGGCGTGGTCGTCCGCCCGGTCGACGGGGTGGCCCCGACCCGCCGCGTCTTCGCCGCCGTACGCCGCGGCGCCGAGGGGCACCCGCTGATCCGCCCGGTCCTCGACGCCCTCCGCGCGGCGGCCGGGGAGGCGTAGGCCGGCGGGGGTCACACCGGCGGCCGGCCGTCGTCCACCTTTCCTGCTCCTCCGAGGAGGAGCAGGATGTCAACGACAGGTCGCTCCGTCGTCTGTCGTCCGTCGTCTGGCGCCTGACGAACGCACGGGCGCGGGCGGCCGGCCGGCGTCCGGACCGGTTCCAGCGGCCCCGACGTCCCGGCCGTCGGCCCGCACGGTCGCGCGGCGGTGTAGGACGCGGCACCGCGTGATCCGCCCGGGGAACCGTCCGCCGCCGGTGACCGGCGGGTCCTCGTCGGCCGACCGCGCCGACCGCCCCGGCGGTCACCCGAGCGGCCAGCCGGTGTAGCCCTCGGCGAGGTACGCGCGGCCGGCCTCCGACTCGACGACCGAGCGCAGCTCGCCGATCTGGCGCATGCGGTCGAAGTCGCTCGCCCCCGGCTGCAGGTGCAGCATGCTCGTCATCCACCAGGAGAAGTGCTGTGCCTTCCAGATGCGCTTCCGGGCGGTCTCGGGAAAGGCGTCGAACAAGGACCCGTCCCCGTCGAGCAGCAGCGCGCGCAGCGCCTCGGTGAGGACCACGACGTCGGCGACGGCGAGGTTCATGCCCTTGGCGCCGGTGGGTGGCACGGTGTGGGCCGCGTCGCCGACGAGCACCACCCGGCCCCGGCGCGTCTCGTGCGCGACGAAGCTGCGGAAACGGAGCACGTCCCGCTGGAAGACGCGGCCTTCGTTGAGGGTGGTGCCGGGGACGCGCGACCGCAGGATCTCCCACAGCTGTTCCTCGCCGTACGCCCCGGGGTCCGTCGCCGGGTCGCACTGGAAGTACATGCGCTGCACACCGGGACTGCGTTGGCTGATGAGGGCGAAGCCGTTCGGCGAGTTGCTGTAGATCAGCTCCTCGGCGCTGGGCGGCGCCTCGCACAGGATGCCGAACCAGGCGAAGGGGTACTCTCGGAAGTAGCCGCCGTACGTGCCCGTGACGGCCTCGCGGGTCACGCTGCGGGAGCCGTCCGCGCCGATGACGACGTCGGCCTCGATCTCCACGGTGTTGCCCTCGGCGTCCTTGGCCACGACGCGCGGCCGGTTCGTCCCGGCGTCCTCCACGCGCTCGGCGGTCACCCCGAAGCGGAGGTCCTGGCCGGCGGCGAGGCGCGCGGCGACCAGATCCTTCAGCACCTCGTGCTGCGGATAGAGCCACACCGCCCGGCCGACGGTCGCGGCGAAGTCGATCCGGTGGCCCTCGCCGTCGAAGCGCAGCTCCATGCCCTCGTGCTTCTGCCCGGTCGTGAGGACCCGGTCCGAGGCCCCCGTCTCGCTGAGGATCTCCACGGTGCCCTGCTCCAGGACGCCGGCCCGGACGGTGGTCTCGATCTCCTCGCGGCTGCGGGAGTCGAGGACGACCGACTCGATGCCGTGGAGACCGAGCAGATGGGACAACAGCAGACCGGCGGGGCCTGCTCCGATGACGGCGACTCGGGTGCGTACGGGCATGTCGTCTCCTTCGACGGCCGAGGGGGTGGCAGGGAGTCTGACGTCGGTCCGCCCCTGCTGACGACGGCCCTTCCCATTGAACGGGAATCGGATCACCGGGACCCGCGGCCCGGCCGGTGGCTACGGGCGGTGCGCGCCGAGCGCCGCCGAGATGCCCGCGGCGGCGGAGCGCAGCGCCTCGGCCGCGGGACCGGTCGGCGTGGAGCGGGGGAGCACGACCGACAGTGCGGCGACCACCCGCCCGCGTCCCTCGCGCACCGGTACGGCGACGCCCGTGGAGACGGCCTCGACCGTCCCCGGAGCCATGACGACGCCGTCACGCCGGACGCCCGCCAGGACGCGACGCAGCAGCGCCGGGTCGGTCACGGTCTCCGGCGACACCGCCTCGAGCGGCCCGGCGAGGACCCGCTCCCGCAGCTCCTCCGGACCGTGGGCGAGCAGGACCAGCCCCGACGACGAGGCGTGCAGGGGCAGCCGCCCGGCGATCCGGGTGATGTTCGCGCCCGCGTGCGGACGGGACAGCCGCTCCACGAAGAGGGTCTCGCCGTTCTCCAGCACCGCGAGCTGGGTGTGCTCCCGGACCCGGGCCTGCACCCGCTCCATGAACGGCAGGGCCGCCTGCCGCAGGCGCAGGGCGTGGGAGCCGCGCAACGCCAGCTCCCACAGCCGCATGCCCAGCCGAACCCGCTGCTCCTCGTCCCGCTCCAGCAGCCCGCACCCCACGAGATCGGCCACGATCCGGTGTGCCGTGGACGACGGCAGCCTCGCGCGCCGTCCGATCTCCGCCGCCGTCTGCAGGGTCCGGTCGGTGTCGAACGTCTCGAGGACGCGGACGATCCGTTCGGTGACCGTCTCCCCGGACGGTGAGTTCGCCATCGTCCCTCCTTCCCCGCCCTTCCGCGGTGTGCGGCCGGCCTGCCGCCGTGTCGAGTATCGGGGCGGTTCCCCTCGAACAGGGCGTCCGGGACGGACTTCACGCCGCCGTGCGCGGGAGCCCGTCGTCGCCGACGCAGCCGCCCCGCTCGTGCCGCACGGCGTCAGCGGCCCTCCTTCCCCCGCCACCGGTCGCCTCACCCGGCAGGAGCCGGGCGGAAGAAAATTTTGCAGAGTGTGCATCTTTGCATACCATGCAAGGCATGTCGGAGAAGGGTGCCGCGCAGGGCGGGCTGCGAGAGCGGAAGAAGCGGGCGACGCGTGCCGCTCTCGCCGAGGCCGCCGTGCGGCTGGCCGCCGAGCACGGTGCGGAGAAGGTCACCGTCGAGGCGATCAGCGCGGCGGCCGGGGTGTCCGTGCGGACCTTCTTCAACTACTTCGACACCCGTGACGACGCCTTCGTCGTGATCGACGCGGACGCGGGCGCGCGCATGCGGCAGGCGGTACTCGACGCGCCGGCCGCGCTCTCCCCGCTCCAGGCCCTGCGTGAGGCCATGACGGCGGAACTCGCCGAGGCCGAACAGCAGCACGAGCTGTGGCGGCTGCACGCCCGGGTGCTGCACGCCTCGCCGCACCTGCTGGTCCGCACGCTCGGCGCGCACATGGCGGACGAGACCGAACTGGCCGAGGTCATCGCCGCGCGCATCCGCGCCGGCGGGGCGACGGCACCCGTGTCCCCGCCCTCCTGCGCGACCGACGAGGAACGGCGCAGCGCACTCGACCTCTACCCGCGGCTGCTGGCCGCGGTGGCGGGCACCGCGGTGCGGATCAGCGTGGAGCACTGGTGCGCCCGCCAGGAGGAAGCCGCCTTCCTCGACGTCTTCCAGGAGGTGTTCGCCCTCCTGGCCGCCGGTCTCCCGGCGCCTCCCGCGTAGGTCCTCCCCACCCGGCCGGTCCGCCGCCGCCCCCGCTGTCCGTTCCGCGCCCACGAGCGTGCCGGCACCCGCCGGTGCCCGCTCCGCGCGTGACCGTTCGACCATCGTCCGAAAGAGATCCCGTGAGCTCACCCCCGGCGCCCGTCGACGCGCCTCCCGCCTCCATGACCCAACGGCAGATACTCCAGGCCATGTCCGGCCTGATGGCCGGCATGTTCGTCGCCATCCTGGCGGGCACCGTCGTCTCCAACGCGCTGCCGACGATCATCGCCGACCTGGGTGCCAGCCAGTCCTCCTACACCTGGGTCGTCACTGCCGAACTGCTGGCCATGACCGCGACGGTACCCCTGTGGGGCAAGCTGTCCGACCTGTTCAACAAGAAGCTGCTGCTCCAGCTCTCCCTGCTGATGTTCGTGATCGGTTCACTGCTGGCGGGCTTCTCCCACGACACGACGCTGCTGATCTTCAGCCGGGTCGTGCAGGGTATCGGCGCGGGTGGTCTGACCGCGCTCGCGCAGGTCGTCATGGCCGCCGTCATCCCGCCCCGGGAACTGGGCAAGTACTCCGGCGTCTTCGGCGCCGTGTTCGCCGTCGGCACCGTGGCCGGACCGCTGATCGGCGGTGTGCTGGTGGACACCGACTGGCTGGGCTGGCGCTGGTGCTTCTTCATCGGCGTGCCGTTCGCCCTGCTGGCCATCGCCTTGCTGCAGCGCACGCTGAAGCTGCCCACCGTCAGGCGCCAGGTGAAGATCGACTGGCTCGGCGCCTTCCTGATCGTCGCCGGTGTCTGCGCGCTGCTCATCTGGGTCTCGCTGGCCGGCAACCGGTTCGACTGGGCGTCGTGGCAGACCGCCGCGCTCGTGCTCGGCGGCGTGCTGCTGCTGGCCCTGGCGGTCCTCGTCGAGGCCCGTACCGACGAGCCGGTCATCCCGCTCGGCATCTTCCGGAACCGCACGGTCACCCTGACCACGGTGGCCAGCCTCCTGGTCGGTGTCGCCATGTTCGGCGGAACCGTCTTCCTCTCGCAGTACTTCCAGGTGTCCCTGGGCAAGTCGCCGACCGCCGCCGGTCTGATGAGCCTGCCGATGATCCTGGGCCTGCTGGTGTCGTCCACCGTCGCGGGGCAGCTGATCAGCCGGACCGGCAAGTGGAAGAGCTACCTGATGGCGGGCGCGGTCCTCATGACCGTCGGCCTCGCGCTGCTCTCCCTGATCGACGCGGACACGCACTTCGGACTGCTCAGCCTGTACATGGCCGTCCTCGGTGTCGGCGTCGGCATGCTGATGCAGAACCTGGTGCTCGCCGCGCAGAACGACGTCCCCGCGGCCGAGCTGGGCGCCGCGACCTCGGTGTTGTCCTTCTTCCGCAGCATGGGCGGCACGATCGGCACCAGCGTCCTCGGCGCGATCCTCGCCCACCGGGTCGCCGACGAGACGGCCAAGGGGCTGGAGAGGGCGGGCGCCGCCGGAGGGGCCGAGGGCGGCTCGGGCGGCGGACACAGCGTCCCGGACATGAGCACGCTGCCCGCCCCGATGCGGGAGATCGTGGAGCACGCCTACGGTGTCGCCACCGCCGAGCTGTTCCTCGTCGCCACGCCGTTCGCGCTGCTGGCCCTGGTCGCCGTCGTGTTCCTGAAGGAGAAGCCGCTGAAGACCACCAGCGGCATGGAACGCCTCGCCGAGGAGTCCGCCGCCGCGGGCACCGTGCCGGACCGGGACCGGGCGACCCCGGTCGCCTGACCCGCAGCCGCACCCACGGGACATGCGCCACGGGGACGGGCCGCCCACCGCACGGTGGGCGGCCCGTCCCCGTGGCGCTCGAGCCCCACCGTCCTCCTTGCCACGGGACGCCCAGGATCTGTCCGGGGAGGGGCCGTGGCGAAGAGGCCCGCCGCTCACCGGCCGCACCCGCGCACACCGGGAGGGCCGCCGGTCACCTGCTGGGCAGCCCGCTGCCGTGTCCTCCTCGGGCCCGGCGCCTGCCGGCAGGGCGTCGACACCAAGGTGCCGGACCCGACCCTGCGCGGCCACGGTGCCGGCCGCACCGTAAGGCCGCCGGCTCCGCGACTGACGCGGGACCGGCGGCCTCGGGGTCGTGGGCGTCGCTCGCTCAGGAGCCGGCGCTCCGCTCCCAGCGGTAGAAGCACTGCGCCATGGCGTCCTTGGGACTGCGCCACGTGGCCGGGTCGTACGGGCTGACGTACGCCTCCAGCCGCTCGCTGATGCTGCGGAACTCGGGGTGCCCGGCGACCTTCGCGATCGCCGGGGCCGGGTCCTGCTCGGCCTCGATGAGGTGCAGGTACACGTCGTCGCCGAACTGGAAGAGGCTGCGCCGGCTGACACCGACCAGACGGGGGAGTTCACCCCGGTCGGAGGCGGCGAACACGTCGGCGATGTCCGGCGCCGAACCGGGCTTCATCCGGGCGACGATGAGGGCGTGGTGCATCGGGTGTCCTTCCCTGGACCGGTGTTCAGCGCGAGGACGCGACGGACGCGCTCTCGTTGTCGCGGGCGACCTGCTCGATCCGGTCCCGGATGAGGGCCAGCTGGGTACGGGAGTTGCGGTTGATGTTGTCCGTCATCCAGTCGTCGTCGACCGGGGCGTCGGGCTTCATCGCGAAGTCCTGCGTCCAGCGCATCTGCACACCGCCCGGCAGTTCCGCGTACTCCCACACGATGTCCATGTGGGCGAACGGGCCCGTCTCGACACGGCGGGCGCGGACGGTCCGCTTCTCGCGGTCCGGGGTGCGCTCCGACACCCAGCTCCACACCTTGCCGTTCTCGTCCGGGTGCATGGTCAGCCGGAACCTCGTCGTGGCGCCCTCACGGGAGAGGATCTCCACGGACGCGTACTCGCTGAACAGCTGCGGCCAGTTCTCCAGGTCGTTGGTCATCTCCCACACGAGGTCGAAGGGAGCGTCGATGGTGATGCTGTTCTCGGTGTGTCCGGCCACTTTCAGGCTCCAGCCGTGAGGGTGCTGTTGACGAGGTTCAGGAACTCCCGGGGCGTCCGGCAGCGCTCCGAGTCGGGGGGGAGCGACGTGCCGTACCGGTTCTCCAGCTCGCCGACGATGCCGAGCAGGCCGAGCGAGTCGAGACCGAAGACGTCGAAGGGGGACTCCGCCGACTGCTTCAGTTCCTGGGGATCGACGGTGATGCCGGCCGCCTGCTTCATCAGCGAGGCCAGCTCGTCGAAGGTCACTTCGGAAGTGATCATGGGTGCCTGCTCCTTCCCCGCCCGGTCCTAACGGGCGGAATCGTCACCGCGGCGCACGACCAGCGCCGCGTTGGAGCCCATCAGTCCCCTGCTGAGGACCAGGGCGGTGCGCAGCTCGGCGGGGCGAGCGCGCGACATCACCAGGTCGAGGTCGTGGCAGATGTCGAACACGTTGGGTGTCGGGGGCACCTGACCGTGTTCCATGGCGAGCACCGCGGCCACCGTGTCCAGCACGGGCGCCGCGCAGTGGGCGCGGCCGATGCCCGTCTTGGGCGCCGTGACCGGGACGCGGGCGCCGTGCGCCCCCAGGGCGTCGGCGATCGCCAGCGCCTCGGCGCGGTCCGCCTCGGGGACGCCCATGGCGTCGGCGAACACGACGTCGATCTCCTCCGGCGCGCAGCCCGCCTCGTCCAGGGCGCCGTGGATCGCGCGGGCCAGGCCCTCCCGGGACTCCGCCCAGCGGGAGGCCCCGGTGAACGTGGCGGCGTGGCCGGCCAGGACGGCCCGGACGGGCGCCCCGCGCTCGCGGGCCCGGTCCTCGTCCTCGACGACGAGCAGCGCGCCGCCCTCCGCGGGCACGAAGCCGCACGCCTTCTCGGTGAACGGGCGGTAGGCACGGTCGGGGTCGTCGAGGGTGCTGAGCTCGGGGTAGCCGAGCTGGCACACCATCGAGTACGGGGCCAGCGGCGCCTCCGTGGCGCCCACGACCATGACGTCGGTGCCGCGCCGCACGGCCCGGCCCGCGTGTGCGAGGGAGTCCAGACCGCCCGCCTCGTCGCTCGCCACCACCCCGCACGGCCCCTTGAAGCCGCTGCGGATGGAGATCTGGCCGGTGCTCGCGGCGTAGAACCAGGCGATGGACTGGTAGGGGCCGACGAACTTGGAGCCCTTCCCCCACAGTTTCTGCAGCTCGCGCTGGCCGAACTCGCCACCGCCCGACCCGGCGGCGGTGACCACGCCCACGGAGAACGGATCGGCGGGTTCGCCGCCGAGTCCGGCGTCGTCGAGGGCGAGGGCGGCGGCGACCATCGCGAAGTGGCTGAACCGGTCGGTCTGCACCAGGAACCGGTCCTCGATGAGGGCCGCCGGGTCGAAGGCCCGGACCTCGCCCGCCACACGGAGCGGCAGGTGGTCACAGCCCTCGCGGCTGATCAGATCCAGCACGCTGAGTCCTTCACGGACGGACTTCCAGTAGGCGTCGGTCCGCAGTCCGTTGGGCGCGACCACACCGATGCCGGTGACGGCAGCGCGCCCGGGGCGCCGGTTGCTCATCGTGTCCTCCCACCCGGCCCGGACAGCAGCACCGCGGACTGGAAGCCGCCGAATCCGCTGCCGACGGAGAGCACGTGGTTCAGCTTCCGCGGGCGGGCGGTGCGCGGTACGTAGTCCAGGTCGCACTCGGGGTCGGGAGTCTCGTAGTTCGCCGTGGGCGGCACCACCTGGTGCTTCAGTGCCAGGACGCAGGCGACCACCTCGATCGCGCCGATCGCGCCCAGCGAGTGCCCCACCATCGACTTGATGGAGCTCATGGGCGTCTCGTGGGCGTGCGCGCCCAGGGACCGTTTCACGGCGGCCGTCTCGTGCCGGTCGTTCTGCCGGGTGCCGGAGCCGTGCGCGTTGACGTAGTCGATCAGCGTGGGGTCGATGCGGGCCTGGTCGAGCGTGGTGTCGATCGCCCGGGCCATCTCCAGTCCCTCGCTGGTCAGACCGGTCATGTGGTAGGCGTTGCCGTAGGTGGCGTAGCCGCTGATCTCGCAGAGGATCTCCGCGCCGCGGGCCCGCGCGTGCTCGTACTCCTCGAGGACGAGCACGGCCGCGCCCTCGCCCATCACGAAGCCGTCGCGGTGGGCGTCGAAGGGCCGGGAGGCGTGCTCGGGGTCGTCGTTGTTGGGTGACGTCGCCTTGATGGCGTCGAAGCAGGCCATCGTGATCGGTGAGATCGGCGAGTCCGACGCCCCCGCGATGCAGACGTCGGCCCGGCCCTCGGCGATGGTGTGGAAGGCGTAGCCGACCGCGTCGAGCCCGGAGGTGCAGCCGGTGGAGACGGTCTGCACCGGGCCCCGGGCGTCGAACCGCTCGGCGACGACCGAGGCGAGCGTGCTCGGCGAGAAGGCCAGGTGCAGCTTCGGCTCCGCCCGCCGGTGGTCCACGTCCCAGCGCCGGCCGCCTTCGCTGACCAGCACGTAGTCGTGTTCCAGCCGGGTGGTGCCGCCGACCGCGCTGCCCAGTGAGACCGCGGTGCGCCAGGGGTCCGTGGCCCCGGTGTCGAGCCCGGAGTGGCGCACGGCTTCGGCGGCGGCGACCACGGCGAACTGGATGTAGCGGTCCGCGTGCCGGCACAGGTCCGCGTCCAGGCCGTGCTCGAACGGGTCGAAGTCGCACTCGGCGGCTATGCGCGAGCGCAGGCCCGCCGGATCGAACAGGGAGATGCCGCGGGTCGCGGTGCGGCCGGCCGTCAGAAGATCCCAGAACGCCGTCGCTCCGATGCCGCCGGGAGCGACCACACCTATACCGGTGACGGCCACCCGGCGGGTCACTTTATGGCCTCGCTCGGCTCGGCCGACCGGCCGGACTCCGGGCCGCCGACCTTCAGCTGCGGCCCGGAGACGGGGCTTTCGCTCTCCTCGGTGTCGACGTGACCGAGGCTCGGATGCGGGGCGAGCGGGCCCAGGTGGAACACCATGCGGGCCTCCCGGTCGCCGACGTTGCGGAAGCGGTGCCGCATGTCGATCGGGATCATCAGTGCCTGCTCGGCGCGGAGCACGAACGGCTCGCCGTCCAGGTCCACTTCGAGCGCGCCGCTGACCACGTACACGAACTCCTCGGAGTACGGGTGGTAGTGCTCGCCGATGCGCTCACCGGGCTTGATGATCGCCAGGCCCATGAAGCCGCTGGTGGAGCCCACGCTGGTCGGCGTGAGCAGGGTCCTGAGATCACCTCCGCGCCGTCGGTTGGGTTCTGTCTCGCTCAGGTCCACGATGCGTGGATGCTGCTTGGACATGGGGTGTTACCTCCGGGTGTGCCGGTGAGGTCCGGGCGGGCACCGCCGCGGATGTCACCGCGGTCGACCTTCAGGAATGCGCAGAGGTGCGGTCGGTGACGGGCATCATGTCGGCGTGCGCCAGGAGCCGGTGCAGGGTGCGCTCCGAGTCCAGGGAGCCCTCGACGCCGATCGCGGCACCGTCCAGGAGACGCTCCAGCTCGGCCGCCTTGCCCGGGCCCTTGACGCCGAGGGCGGAGAGCGGGTCGAGATCGAGTTCGCCCGTGACGTCGATCATGCGGGTCACGATGTCCTCGCGCTGGAAGACGGTGCTCGCGTACACCGGACTGTCCGGGTCGCTCGCCGCGGCCTCGTCCTGGCGGGCGAGGAACCGGGCCAGCTCCAGGCCGCGGCCCGCCACGGCCGGGTAGTACAGCATGTGACGCCGCAGGTGGTCGGGTTCCGGGCGACCGGCCGCCACGTGCTGCACGGCGGGGAGCGCCGCCCGGGTGAAGAACACCCGGGCGGAGTCGGAGTCGCTCAGGTCCCGGTCCCGCTCCAGGTAGGGGTTGATGGCCTCTTCCACGGCCTGCACCTGGGGCTGGCCGGCCACGTGGCACAGGGTGGCCAGCAGGTCGCCCTCCACCTCCATGGCCCGTACGACGCGGTTGCCGTGCATGAAGAGCGAGGTGCGGTGCAGTCGCGTGGTGCCGTTGATCCGCGTCTCGGGCGCCTCGTAGTTGGCCAGGATGTCCACGACCTTGGACTCGGAGCCGGGTTTCACGGTGAAGGTGAGGGCGTGACGGGTCACCCCGGCGCCCACGCGGGCCTCCTTCTGCAGACCGGCCCGCGCGGCCTCGGTGGTGAGCGGCTGGTCCGGAGAGGTCTCGCGCAGGACGCTGTAGCGCATCGACCGGGTGTCCCGGACGCAGCTGTGCATCGGCCGGACGACCTCGATGTGCTCCTCGCTGTTCACCCACGCGAGGAACGGCAGGGCGCTCTCCCACTCGCTGGTGATGAGCCACTGCGAGGGGTTCTCGATCGACTGGCACAGTTGGTCACTGATGTGGCCGGGAACGGACGCGACCTTGTTGCGCATGTGCTCGTACGCGTCGAGGAACTGCTTCTGGGCTCCTTCGTACAGGTCGAGCAACAGGATCACCCGCAGCCTCGATCCGTCGAACGCCGACTGCGATACGCGTGCCGACATGGTCATCCGGCGCACCTCTCCTCTTCGTCGGAAGGTCGGGAACGACCGCCGTGTCCGAAGGGCCGGGGTCGCCATGAGTCGATCGTTGCCGCGACTCTCCGGTGTGCGCGAGCGACACGGGGCAGGCGGGTGAACCGCGTGTCATCCGGGTGCCGCCTGGACGCGGACCGGCCCGCACCGGGCATGAAAGGTGCGTCCTGTTCCACAGCCCGTCGAGGGCGACGCTGGAGGCGTTTCAATGAATCGATCGGACACGGCCGGCAGGGCGGAACACCGCACGCCGGTCCTCATCGTCGGCGGCTCTCTGGTGGGCCTGTCCATGTCGCTGTTCCTGGGGCGCCTCGGCGTGCCGCACACGCTCGTCGAACGCCACGCGGGTACCTCGATCCACCCGCGCGGGAGGGGGAACAACGTACGCACCATGGAGCTGTTCCGGACGGCCGGACTCGAACAGCGCATCGGCCGGGCCGCGTCGGTCCTGGCGGACAACCACGGCATCCTGCAGGCCCCGAGCCTGGTGGGCGACGAGGGCGAGTGGCTGCTCCAGGAGATCGACCCCGGCGGCGGGATCGCCCGCTTCAGCCCCAGCGGGTGGTGCCTGTGCAGTCAGAACGACCTGGAGCCGGTGCTCCTCGAGGGGGCCCGCGAACTCGGCGGGGACCTGCGCTTCGGGACGGAGATGATGTCCTTCGACCAGGACGCCGAGGGCGTGACGGTGCTGGTCAAGAGCCGGGAGACCGGCGAGCACACCAGGATCCGGGCGGACTACCTCGTCGCCGCCGACGGCCCCCGCAGCCCCGTCCGCGAGTCGCTGGGCATCGGGCGGAACGGCCCGGGTGACCTGTTCCACAACGTGAGCCTCACGTTCACCTCCCGTGGCCTCGCCGGCGTCGTCGGGGACCGGCGGTTCATCGTCTGCTACCTGACCGACCCGGATGCCGACGGAGCCCTGCTGCCGGTCGACAACCGGGAGCGCTGGGTGTTCCACGTCCCCTGGCACCCCGAGCACGGCGAGACCCTCGAGGAGTTCACGGACGAGCGGTGCGTCGCCCACATCCGGAAGGCCGTCGGCGTGCCGGACCTCGACGTGGAGATCACCGGCCGGGCCGCCTGGCACGCGGCCGAGAGGGTCGCAGAACGGTACGCGGACGGCCGGGTGTTCCTGGCCGGCGACTCCGCCCACGAGATGTCGCCCACCGGGGCGTTCGGCTCCAACACCGGCATCCAGGACGCCCACAACCTCGCCTGGAAGCTGGCCGCCGTGCTCGGTGGCTGGGCCGCACCCGGCCTGCTGGAGTCCTACGACGCCGAACGCCGGCCCGTCGCGGAGGCTACCAGCGCCCGTGCCTCCTCCCGTTCGAGCGAGCACAGCCACCCCGGGTACACGCCCGCCCCCGGCGCCCCCGCCCCCGGTGGCCCCGGCGGTCCCGGAGCCGGTGGCCCCGGGATGAAGGGAGGCGGCATTCTCAACGTGGCGCTCTGCTACCGCTACCCGCGCGGCGCGGTTCTGGGCGCCGACCCGGCGGCGCCGGTCATCCCCGACGGGGTGATGCTGACCGGCGAGCCCGGCAGCCGCGCCCCGCACATGTGGCTGGACCGCTCCGGCACCCGGATCTCCACGCTCGACCTGTACGAGCGGTCGTGCGTGCTGCTGAGCGCCGCGAACGGCGCCTGCGACTGGCACACCGCTGCGGCAGAGGTCGCGAAGGACCTGTCCGTGCCGCTCGACGCGTACCGGGTGGGCGACGGCCCCGACGCGGAACTGGCCCCCGAGGACGGCGCCGACTGGGCCCGGGCGCACGGGATCACGGCGGACGGCGCGGTCCTGGTCCGTCCCGACGGCTTCGTCGCCTGGCGCTCCGAAGGGCCCGTACCGGACCCGGCGGGGGTGCTGCGGGAGGTCGTCGCCACCCTCCTGGCGCGGAACTGACGGGGGAGGCGGCCGGTGGGCGTCACGCTCCGCCGACGCCGCCCTGCCGTCCCCGCTCCGCCTTGGCCTGGTGCTGCTCGAACCGCTGGACGGCGGGTCCGTCGGTGTTCCACGGCCAGGGCGTGACCGTGCCCTGCAGCGCCTGGAAGACGTGATGGGCGTCGACGGCACGTCCGGCCGCGCACAGCGCGTACGCCAGTACGTTCAGATCGGCCTGCGCCGCCGCGTGCTGGAAGAAGCCCGGCTTCGCCCAGAGCGCGGCGGCCTGCTCCAGCGCGGCGGCGATCTGTCCGCCCTCCCACAGCTGGCCGGCCGTCATGGCCCGCACCCCGCCCTGCGCCAGCAGTCCCTGGTACTGCCGCACGGCCGCGGTCAACTCGACCGCCGCGCAGGGCGCGTTGGCCGGGATGCGGGTGCGCACCACGTCGACGAAGTCGAGGACGGCCGCGCTGGATCCCCCCTCCTCCGGCGACAGGTACGCGAGCATCTGCAGATACGCCTCACGGTGCCAGCGGTCGCGTCCGGTGGCCTCCCGCCAGATGGTGTTGACGTCGTTCTGGCCGTAGCGCTCGATCCGCGACACGCCGAGCAGGACCACCCACGGCAGCGGATCCTCCGGCCTTCGCTCGGCGGCCTGGTAGCACCGGGAGACCAGCTGTCCGGTGTCCTCCAGGCGCCCGTCCCGCAGTCCGCGCGCCAGCGCGGACCAGGAGTGGAAGACCAGGGCGTCCGCGCTCTGCGGCTCCTTGTCCAGCCACGCCGCCGCGATCCCCGCGTCGGCCGTCGCCTCGGCCAGGACGGACATCCGGTGACCGCGGCGGTCCCAGTCGTCCCCGGTCTCCTTCAGCAAGGAGGACACGAGGGTGACGTCGGCGGCCCTGCCGCCCCCGTTCCGCTTGCTCAGCCGTCCCAGGACGCGCGTCAGTTCGGCGTCGTCCAGGGCGGGCACGATGCGGGGACGTCTGCTGGTACGACTGCTGAAGAGGGCCATGCCGGAAGACTAGGAACTCCACGGGATCCGGCAACCCGGACGGAATGATCGTTACCGATCTGCCCCCTACTGCCGGCACCCCGGACGGTCCGGGGCGGGGCCGGGCGTCCCGCCCCGGCCCCGCCCCGCCGTCGCGTACGTTCCGCTTGCCGGCTCCCGGGTCAGACCGCCGGGGCCGGGTACGTCGGGTACTCCACCCCGGAGACGTACTGGACGACCCGGACGACCTGGCAGGAGTATCCGAACTCGTTGTCGTACCACAGGTAGAGGATGGCGTTGTCGCCCTCGACCTTCAGCGCGCCGGCGTCGACGATCGAGGCGTGGCGCGAGCCGATGAAGTCGCTGGAGACCGCGTCGGGGGCGCTGATGAAGTCGATCTGGCGCTTGAGCGGCGAGGTCAGCGACACGTTGCGCAGGTGGTCCAGGACCTCCTGACGGTCGGTCGTGCGGCCCAGCCGGAGGTTGAGGATCGCGATCGAGACGTTCGGCACGGGGACCCGGATCGAACTGCCGGTGATGGTCGCGTCGAGGTCGGGCAGCGCCTTGGCGACGGCCGAGGCGGCGCCCGTCTCGGTGATCACCATGTTCAGCGGCGCCGAACGGCCGCGGCGCTCCGACTTGTGGTAATTGTCGAGCAGGTTCTGGTCGTTGGTGAACGAGTGCACCGTCTCCACGTGTCCGCGCAGCACACCGTACTCGTCCGCCATCGCCTTCAGCGGCGGCACGATCGCGTTGGTGGTGCAGGACGCGCAGGACAGGATCCGCTCGTCCGGCTTGAGGGTGTCGTGGTTGACGCCGTGCACGATGTTGGGCACGTCGCCCTTGCCGGGCGCGGTCAGCACCACCTTGTCGATGCCGGGACGCAGGTGCTGCGAAAGTCCCTCGCGGTCGCGCCACTTGCCGGTGTTGTCGATGAGGATGGCGTTCTTGATGCCGTACGCCGTGTAGTCGATCTCCGCCGGGTCGCCCGCGTGGATCACCTTGATGGTGTTGCCGTTGGCGATGATCGTGCCGTTCGCCTCGTCGACGGTGATGGTGCCCTGGAACTGACCGTGCACGGAGTCGCGGCGCAGCAGCGAGGCCCGCTTGACGATGTCCTGCTCGCCGCCCCGGCGGACCACGATCGCGCGCAGACGCAGCCCGTTGCCGGACCCCGACTTCTCGATGAGCAGCCGGGCCAGGAGGCGGCCGATGCGGCCGAAGCCGTAGAGGACGACGTCGCGCGGCTCGCGCCGGTCGAACCTGTCGGTGCCGGTCGCGCCGGCCACGGCCTCGGCGGTGAACTCGGCCACCGACCGGCCCCGGTCGTCGGCGCGGTAGGCCTCGGCGAGCAGGCCGATGTCGATCTGGGACGGGCCGAGGTCGAGCGTGGTGAGCGCCTGCAGGAAGGGCAGCGTCTCGGTGACCGAGAGCTCCTCGCCGACGATCTGCCGGGCGAAGCGGTGGGTCTTGAGGATGCTGACCACCGACTTGTTCACCAAGGAGCGGCTGTGCAGCAGAACGGTCACGTCCCGCTCGCGGTGCAGCTTCCCGACGATCGGGATCATCGACTCCGCGATCTCCTCGCGGTGCTTCCAGTGGGTGAACGAGTCTTCGTTGACAGTCACAGGATCATCTTTCGAGCTAGAGGGTGCTCATATGATAGCCACGTGGACCGTCGGGTCCGGAGAGGGTGCCGGAGGGTGCCTGAGCCCACCGGACCTCGCAGGGTTGCGCGACATGCGAACGGGTACGTGTCCGGCACTGTGCCCGGGCCCCGTCCGGTCCCGGGCAGGCCGTACGACCGTCGCTACCAGGGATCTGTCATGGAAACACCCGCGCACGAGAACAACGCCCCCACGCCCGCGCAGCGGGCCCTGGGCACACTGTCGGAGAACACCGAGGACGCGAGGGCGCTGGACGCCCTCGCGAGCAGCGACGTGCTGATCCCGGTGCCGGACGACGCCGGCGACGGGGAGGCCGCCGACCCCGGTGCGGTCGCCCTCCCGGTGCTGGAACAGCCGGGCGGCACCCAGGTGGTGCCCGTGTTCACGTCCGAGCGGGAGATGGCCGGGCTGCTGCCGTTCGTCTCCCGCTACCGGCTCGTCCCACTCGGCGCGCTCGCCGCCCAGTGGCCGGCCGAGGATCTGTCGCTCACCATCGACGGCAGCTCCGAGCACCGTCTCACGCTCACCTCGCAGGGGGTGCGCACGCTGCTGGCCCGGCCCTGAGCCGGCCGTCCGCGCGCTACCCGCCCAGCGCGCGGACCAGGGCGGCGCGCTGCACCGGCAGCGCCTCGGCGTGCCGCTCGCGCCCCTTCGGCGTGAGTCGCACGTACACGCCGCGCCGGTCCTCCAGGCACATGCTGCGCTCCACCAGGCCGTCCTTCTCCAGGCGGGCGATGAGACGGGACAGCGCGCTCTGGCTGAGGTGGACCCGGCCCACCAGGTTCTGCACCCGGTGCTGCTCGCCGCTTGGGGGCGTGGCGGTCGCGAGCAGATCGAGCACCTCGAAGTCGGAGGCGCCCAGACCGTAGGGGTGCAGCGCGCGGTCGATCTCGCCCAGGGTGCGCGCGTGCACCGCGAGGATGTCACGCCACCGTTCCTCGAGCCGCGCCTCGACCGTCTTCGCTGCCATACTGGAACGGTAACATTTGTTCGACATTCAATGAATATGTGAGGGTGTCGCCTCGCCACACGTCAGGCGGGCGCGTCCTGGAACAGACCGACGAAGTTGCCGTCGGGGTCCCGCACGGACGCGATCAGCGTGCCGCCGCCGACGTCCTGCACGTCCTGCAAGGGCTTCGCCCCCGCCTCCACCAGCGCGGTGAGCGTCTGCCTGATGTCGGTCACGGTCCAGTAGGGGACCGGTCCGGTCATGCCCTTGGCGTGACCGCGCGGGTCGATGCCGATCTCGTGCGTGTCGGTCCGGAAACCGACGTAGTACGGCTCGTCCGTGTACGGCTCCACCCCGAACAGGGCCCGGAACAGCGCCTTCGCGGGGCCGGGGTCCTTCACGGGGTAGACGATCGTCTTCAGGCCGTGGGTCATGACGTACTCCTCCTCGAAGCGGATCCGGCGCCCTCGGCGCGCCGGTCCTCCCACGCTAGGCCGGGGGAGCGCCGCACGGCTTCTCCGATCCTGACCGACCGGTCCGGGGACTACGTCGAGTCCCGCTTCACCAACTCCGTCGGCAGGATCACCGCCGCCGGGTCCTCGCCGCCGATCTGGGCCAGCAGCACTCGCACCATCTCCGTGCTGATGCGGTCCCAGGGCTGGCGGATCGTGGTGAGTTCGGGGCTCGCGGCGACGGCCGCGGGGGAGTCGTCGAAACCGCCGACCGCGATGTCCTGGGGCACCCGGCGCCCCGCCCGGTGCAGCGCGGCGAGCACCCCCTGGGCCATCAGGTCGGAGGCGACGAACACCGCGTCCACCTCCGGGGCCTGCGCCAGCAGCCGCTCGGCGCCGGCCTCGCCGCTGGCCCGGCTGTAGTCGCCGGAGACGACCAGCCGCTCGTCGGCCTCGATGCCCGCCTCGGCGAGCACCTCCCAATAGCCGGCCAGGCGTTCCACACCGCCCGGGGTGTCCAGCGGACCGGTCACCATGCCGATCCGGCGCCGGCCGAGCGCCAGCAGGTGCCGCACCATGTCCCGCGCGCCGTCCCGGTCGTCGGCGGCCACGTAACCCACCTTCGAGCCGAGCCCGATCGGCTTCCCGCACGCGACCAGCGGCACGCCCGCCGCCCGCAGCTCCTCCGCCACCGGGTCGCCGGAGCGGCTGGACACCAGCAGCACCCCGTCGACGTGCCCGGCGGTGATGTACCGCGTGATGCGCCGCCGTTCGTCGTCCGTAGCGGCCAGCATCAGCAGCAGCGGCACGTCGTGCGCGGCCAGCGCCTGCGTGCAACCACGCAGCAGAACGTTGAAGTTGGGGTCCTCGAAGAACCGCTCCTGGGGCTCCGTGAGCAGGAAGCCCACCGAGTCGGAGCGGCCGGTGATCAGCGAGCGGGCGTGCCGGTTGACGACGTAACCCGTCTTGCGGATCGCGGCGTCGACCGCGTCCGCGGCGGCGGGACTGACGTAGTGGCCGCCGTTGAGCACCCGTGAGACGGTGCCGCGCGAGACACCGGCCTCGCGCGCCACGTCGTGGATCGTCGGCGGCTTGCGCCTGCCCCCCGTGTTGCTCATGGTCATGACTTTACGGCTCCGGAGAGCAGATCCAGGCTCCAGAACCGCTGGACGACCAGGAACAGCGCGACCAGCGGGAACACGGCGAGGAACGCGCCCGTGATCACCAGGGTGTACAGCGCGGGGGTGCTGGCGCCCTGTTCGAGCAGCGTGTACAGACCGAGGGTGATCGGGAACTTCTCGTCGTCGCTGAGCATGATGTACGGCAGCAGGAAGTTGTTCCAGATCGCCACGAACTGGAACAGGAAGACCGTCACCAGACCGGGCACCATCATCGGCAGCGCGACCCGGGTGAGGATCCGCCACTCGCCCGCGCCGTCCATCCGCCCGGCCTCCACCACATCGGCCGGCACCGCGGCCGCGGCGTAGATGCGCGCGAGGTAGACGCCGTACGGGGAGAGGATCTGCGGCAGCAGCACGGCCAGGTGGGAGTCGGTGAGGTCCGCCTTCGCCAGCAGCAGGTACTGGGGGACGGCGAGGATCACCGGCGGCATCAGCACACCGGCGAGCAGCACGTTGAACAGCGTCTCGCGGCCCCGGAAGCGGTAGACCGCCAGCGCGTAGCCGCTCAGCGCCGACACGCACGTCGACAGCAGCGCGCCCAGCCCGGCGTACAGGGCGGAGTTGCCCATCCACCGCCAGTAGACGCCGTCGCGGTAGGCGCTGAGGTCGGAGAGGTTCTCGGCGAGGCCGGTGCCCGGCCAGAACGTGAAGGTGGAGAACAGCTCCGAGCCGGACTTGGTGGACGCGATGACCACCCAGGCGACCGGCAGCAGGCAGTACAGCGCGCCGAGCAGCAGTGTCAGGGTCGGGACCAGCGCGATCCGGCGGCGCCGCGCCGGCCCCCGGGCGGCGCCGGCCGCGGGCTCGGCCTTGTGCAGGGCGAGGGAGCTCATCGGGCGGTCCTGCCTTCCTGCTTGTTGCGCCGGTTCGCGGCCCGCAGGAACCCGAAGGACAGCACCAGGGCGGCGAGCGCGATGAGGGTCGCCTGGGCGGCGGCCGCATGGATGTCGCCGTTGCCGAAGGCGTCCTGGTACACCTTCATCAGCGGACTCCAGGTGGTGGAAACGGAGTTGGTGAGCGGCTTGAGGGTGGTCGGTTCGTTGAACACCTGGAGCGTCGCGATGATCGAGAAGAAGAAGGTCAGCACCAGCGAGGGCGCCACCATCGGGATCTTGATCCGCAGCGCGATCTGCAGCGGCGTGGCACCGTCCAGCTTGGCCGCCTCGTACACCTCGGCCGGGATGGCCCGCAGCGCGGTGTAGATGACGACCATGTTGAAGCCGGTGCCGCCCCAGACCGCGATGTTCGACAGCGCCAGGTACAGCGGCCCGCCGTCCAGCAGGTCCGGCTGCGGCAGACCGAACCGGTCGAGCACGAAGTGGAACGGGCTCACGTCCGGCAGGTAGAGGAAGCCCCACAGCAGGGCCGCCACCACGCCGGGGACGGCGTACGGCAGGAAGATCGCGAGCCGGGTGAAGGGGGCCAGCCGCACCTTCTCGGAGTCGAGCATCAGCGCGAACAGCAGCGCGAGGCCCAGCATGACCGGCACCACGATGCAGCCGTAACCGAGCACGCGCAGCGCGCCGCCGAGCAGCTCGCTGTCGGACAGGGCGCCGGTGTAGTTCTCCAGACCGGCCCAGACCTCCTCGCGGGCACCGGTCCCCAGCCCGAGGCCGGACACCTGCACCTTGCGGAAGCTGAGCCAGACGGCGTACCCGATGGGCAGCGCGAAGAAGAGGAGGAACAGGAGGGACGCGGGGATCAGGAACGCGTACGGGGCCCCCTTGACCCCGTACGACGTCCGGCGGGCCGAGGACTTCACTCCGCGACCCCGAAGCCCTGCTTCTTCAGGTCGGCGACCGTGTCCTGCTGCATGGCGTCCAGGGCGGCGGCGAAGTCCGACCTGTTCTTCGCGGCGGCGCCGAAGGCGTCCTTGAACGTCGTGTAGGCGACGTTGACGTTCGGTCCCCAGGCGGACGGCGCGGTGGTCCTCGCGATCTCGGCGGCCTTCTCGTAGAAGTCGGGCTGGTGGGAGAAGTACTCCGGCGGGCTGGTGAAGGCGCCGCTGAGCTGGGCCGAAGTGGAGGCCGGGTAGATGCCGCTCTCCTTCGCCAGCGCGTTCAGCGCGTCGGCGTCGGTGTTCAGCCAGGCGGCGAACTCCGCGGCGGCCTCCTTGTTCCCGGAGTCCGTGGTCACGGCGGTGGAGGAGCCGCCCCAGCTGCCGGTGCTGCTCTCGCCCTCGTTCCACTGGGGGAGCGGGGCCATCGCCCACTTGCCCTTGGTGTCGGGTGCGGCCGTGGTCAGCGTGCCCGGCGCCCACACCGCGCTCACCCATGCGATCTGCTTGCCGGTGTTGAGCGCCTTGTTCCAGGCCGGCGTGTACATCGGCTGGTTGTCGACGGCGCCTTCCTTGACCAGACCGCCCCAGAACTCGGCGACCTTCTTGGTCGCGTCGTCGTTGATGCCGACCTTCCACTTGTCGCCGGAGGTGGTCCACCACCGGGCGCCGGCCTGCTGGGCGAGGCCCGCGAACAGACCGGAGTCGTTGGCGGAGAAGGTGGTCAGGTCCTTGTCGGGGGCCGCCTTCTTCAGCTTGCGCGCGGTCTCGGCGAACTCCTCCCAGGTGGCCGGGACGGAGAGCCCGTACTCCTCGAACAGGTCCTCGCGGTAGTAGAACATCATCGGCCCGATGTCCTGCGGGACCGCGTAGACGGCGTCCGTGCCGAGCGTGGTCTGCTGCCAGACGCCCTCGGCGAACTCGCCCTTCACGTCGTCCACGCTGTCCGCTATGTCGGCGAGCGCGTCATTGCTGACCAGCGTGGGCAGCGCCTGGTACTCGGCCTGCACCAGGTCGGGCGCCTTGCCGGCCTTGTGCGCGGTGAGGATCTTGGTGACCAGCGTGTCGCCGGACGCCTGCTTCTTCACCGTGACGGTGATCTGCTCCTTCCTGCCCGGCCCCTTGTTCCACAGGTCCACGACCTTGTCCATGCCGGGAGCCCAGGTCCAGTACGTCAGCGAGACCGGGCCCGACTGTGCCTCGCCGTCGTCGGACGACGAGCCGCAGGCGGCGAGTGCGGTGGCGCCGAGCGCGACGGCTACGGCGGAACTCACGAGGCGACGATGCTTCGTGTACGGCATGGAACTCTCCCCTGACCCGGGTCCCCGCCTGTTGCGGGAACCTGCTGCACTCCGGGCGCGGCTCGCCTCCGAGGCGCTCGCGCTGCTTCTGTGAGCGTTCACAGTAGGGAAACATCCCGGACACTTGTCAATGGTTGTTGCTGTGCGGTTATGTTGGCCCCGCACCGCCGAAAATGTGTGTGCACGTTCCCAAAAGACTGACACATCGGGAGAGAATCCATGCCGGAGACCACCCCCAGGGGCCTCATCGGGCTCGCCTTCGGTGGGGACTACAACCCCGAGCAGTGGCCGGAAAGGGTCTGGGACGAGGACGTCCGGCTGATGCGGGAGGCCGGCGTCACCATGGTGAGCGTCGGGATCTTCTCCTGGGCCCAGCTGGAACCCTCGCCCGGCGTGTACGACTTCGGCTGGCTCGACCGCAACCTGGACCTGCTGCACGAAGGCGGCATCCGCGTCGACCTCGGCACGCCCACCGTGGTGCCCCCCGCCTGGTTCTACCGCGCCCACCCCGACGCGCTGCCGGTCACCGCGGACGGTGTGCGCCTGGAGTTCGGCTCCCGCGGCGCCATCTGCCACAGCAACGCCGACTACCGGGCCGCCGCCGCGGGCATCACCACCAAGCTCGCCGAGCGCTACGGCGACCATCCCGCGCTCGCGATGTGGCACGTCCACAACGAGTACGGCGTCCCCGTCTCCGCCTGCTACTGCGACTCCTGCGCCGCCCACTTCCGCCGCTGGCTGGCGACGGTGTACGGCACCGTCGAAGCCGTCAACGAGGCCTGGGGGACGGCCTTCTGGGGTCAGCGCTACGCCTCGTTCGAGGAGATCAACCCGCCGCGCGCGACGCCCACGGTCGGTAATCCGGCCCAGGCGCTGGACTACCGGCGGTTCGCAGACGCCACCATGCGCGAGAACTTCACCGCCGAGCGGGACATCCTGCACCGCCTCTCACCCGGCACCCCGGTCACCACCAACTTCATGACCGCCCTCAGCCAGTGCGACTCCGTCGACTACTGGGCCTGGGGCCGCGAGGTGGACATCGTCACCAACGACCACTACCTCATCACCGACGGCCGCCGCACCCACGTCAACCTCGCCATGGCCGCCGACCTCACCCGCTCCGTCGCCGGCGGCGCCCCCTGGCTGCTGCTCGAACACTCCACCTCGGGCGTCAACTGGCAGCCCCGCAACCCCGCCAAGGCCCCCGGCCAGATGGCCCGCAACTCCCTCGCCCACGTGGCCCGCGGCTCCGAGGGCGCGATGTTCTTCCAGTGGCGCCAGTCCCGGCGCGGCGCCGAGAAGTTCCACTCCGCGATGCTGCCGCACGGCGGCACCGGGACCCGCGTCTTCCGTGAGGTGACCGGACTCGGCGCCTCCCTCCAGTCGTTGGCGCCCGTCCGGGGCACCCGCACCGAGGCCGACGTCGCCATGCTGTGGGACTGGCAGTCCTGGTGGGCGCAGAACCTCGACTGGCGTCCCAGCGAGGACCACGACGCCCGCGAACGTGCCGACGCCTGGTACGAGGCCCTCTACGACCACCACCTCACCGTCGACTTCGCCCACCCCGAAGCCGATCTGTCGAGGTATCCCCTCGTCGTCGTACCGGCCCTGTACCTGATGACGGAGACGGCGGGGAACAACCTCAGGGAGTACGTCGGGAACGGCGGCACCCTCGTGGTGTCGTACTTCTCCGGCATCGTCGACGAACACGACGCCGTGCACGACGGCCCCTACCCGGGCGCCCTGCGCGACGTCCTCGGCCTGACCGTCGAGGAGTTCTCCCCCCTGCTCCAGGGCGAACGGGTCCGCCTGACCGGCCCCGACGGCATCGAGACCGGCGCCGACGTGTGGACGGAGTTCGTGGTGCCCCAGGGCGCCGAGACGGTGTGGACGTATGCCGACGGCCTGACCGAGGGCTGTCCGGCCGTCACCCGGCACCGTCTCGGCGAGGGCACCGCCTGGTACGTCTCCACCCGGCTCGGCGCCGAGGGCCTCGCCACCCTGATCGGCCGGGCCGCCGGGGACGCCCGGATCGCCCCGCGCGCCGACCTGCCCCGCGACGTCGAAGTGGTGCGGCGCACGGGCGAGTCGGGCACCTTCCTGTTCGCGATCAACCACACCGCCACCGACGCCGAGGTGCCGCTGGACGCTCCTGGCACCGAGCTGCTGACCGGTGAACGCGCCGCGGGCCGCCTCGTGGTCCCGGCCGGAGCCGTCCGGGTCGTCCGACTCGACGGCTGAGCCACGACTCCCCTCCGCCCGCGTGAGCCACAGGCCGCGGGCGCAGGGGGCCCTCACCCGCGTCTTCCGGGCGCGGGGCATCCCCCTCCCCACGTCGAAGGGACGACGAACGTCCATGTTCCATCCCAGACGCGCACTCCGCGCCCTGCTGCCGCCGCTCGTGGCCGGGCTCGCCCTCACCACCCTGCCCGCCCAGACCGCGACGGCCGCGAGTACCCTCACCAACGGGGGCTTCGAGGCGGGTGGTTCGGGCACCGCCACGCCGGCCGGCTGGTCCGAGTACGGCGACACGGCCGCCTCGTACACGGAGGCCGGTGGCCGCGGCGGCGGTCATCGTCTGTCCCACTGGTCGTCCTCGGCCTACAAGGTGGAGACGTACCAGTACCTGTCGGGCCTGGCCAACGGCGACTACAGACTCACCGCCTGGGTCCGCTCCGGCGGCGGCCAGAACGCGGCCTACCTCGCCCTGAGGAACTGCGGCGGCGCCGAGCAGCGCACCGACCTGCCGGTGTCCGACTCCGGATGGATCCGGATCGTCGTGCCGGTCAGGGTGACGAACAACCAGTGCACGATCAGCGTCAACAGCGACGGACACGCCGGGAACTGGATCAACGTCGACGACCTGACCTTCGCCCGCGGCACCTCGGGCCTGCCGGTCAAGGGCGCCGACATCTCCTCCCTGCCCAAGAGCGAGGCCAGGGGCGGGGTCTACCGGACCGCGTCCGGCGCCGTCGGCGACCCGGTCGCGATCCTGAGGTCCGCCGGCATGAACTACGCCCGACTGAAGGTCTGGGTGGACCCGGCCGACGGCTACAACGACAAGGAGCACGTCCTCGCCCTGGCCAAGCGGATCAAGGCGCAGGGCATGAAGCTGCTGGTCGACTTCCACTACTCGGACGCCTGGGCCGACCCGGGCAAGCAGACCAAGCCCGCCGCCTGGGCCGGACACGGCTACGGGCAGCTGAAGAAGGACGTCCACGACCACACGTACGACGTCCTCGACGCCCTCAGGAAGCAGGGCACCACCGCCGACATGGTGCAGGTGGGCAACGAGATCAACGGCGGCATGCTCTGGAACGAGGGCTCCACGAGCAACTGGCCCCAGCTGGCCGGACTGCTCAACTCCGGCTACGACGCGGTCAAGGCGGTCAGCCCCTCCACGGTGGCCGCCCTGCACCTCGCCGAGGGCGGTGACCTCGAAGGCACCCGTTGGTGGTTCGACAACGCGGTCTCCCACGGAGTGAAGTTCGACGCCATCGGCCTGTCGTACTACGGCTACTGGCACGGCACGCTGCACGACTTCCAGACGACCCTGGACGACGCGGCCGGCCGCTACGGCAAGCCCGTCTTCGTCGCCGAGACGGCCTACCCGTTCCGGCTCGACAGCGAGGACGGGCACGAGAACATCATCGACCTCGACGGTGAACTCGTCCCCGGCTACCCGGCGTCCACCACTGGCCAGACCCGCTGGATGAACGACGTGGCGAGCATCGTGGAGGCCGTCCCGGACGGCCGGGGCCTCGGCGTCTTCTACTGGGAGGCCACCTGGACCGCCCGCAGCGGCAACGGCTGGGACCCCGCCGACCCGTCCTCCGGCAACGGCTGGGAGAACCAGGCGCTGTTCGGCTACGACGACCGCGCGCTGCCCGCGACGGCCTGGTTCCGCCACCGGTGAGCCCGCCGGCCCCGCGCCGACGACCGGCGGCGCGGGGCCGGCGGCCTTCACGCACGGACCGGCCGGGTCCCGGACGAGGCGTCTTCGCCCGGGATCCGGAGCCCTCGCGCACGGCAGAGTGGAAGGGCTCCGGAGCGCGAGGCCCGGCGCGGAGGTGTACGAGATGCTGAGGCCCCCTCGACGGGACACGACTGCGCGTCCTGAGGCTGCTGAGGGAACAGGACGCGGCGGCCGACGCCTGACCGAGGAGGTCGTCGCCGTACGGCTCGGCCTGCCCCGCCCGGTCGCCCTCACCCACCTGCGGCTGCTCACGGCCCTCGGCCTGCTGCGCACCGGCCGCTTTGCCGGGTGCGTGCGCTACCGGCGCGACGAGGTACGGATCGCCGAGGCGACGCGGCTGTCCGGGAAGGGCTGGCAGCCCCGCGGCCGCGACGTGACCCACCGCGTTCCGGGACGCTAGGCTGGCCCCGAGCGAGTGGGAGAGACGTACGACGGTGACAGCCCCCCGGACCGAGGGCCTGCGGGCCCGCCCCGCTCTCCGTGCCCAGGCTCCCGTCGTGGCCGTGGTCGCACTCGGCGGAGGAGCGGGGGCGGTGGCCCGGTACGCGGCGTCCCTGTGGTGGCCGACACCGGCGCACGGGTTCCCCTGGACGATCCTCGGGGTCAATGTCGCCGGCTGCGCCGTCATCGGCGTGTTCATGGTGATCGTCACCGAGGTCCGCACCGCCCACCCCCTCGTCCGCCCGTTCCTCGGCACCGGCGTCCTCGGCGGTTTCACCACCTTCTCGGCGTACACCGTCGACGTCCGGACCCTGCTCGACGGCGGCGGGGCGGGCGCCGGACTCGTGTACCTCGCGGTGACCCCGCTCGCGGCCCTCGCCGCCGTGTGGACGGCCGCCACGGCGACCCGCCGTGCCCTGACCGGGAGGCGGCCGTGACGAGGCCGACCGGCGCCGTCCTCCGTCCGACCGTGCACGTCGGCGGGAACGCCCCGCGGTGCCACCGGCCCCTCTCCTCGGAGATCGTCCACCGGGCCCGTGCGGCCGGACTCGCGGGGGCGAGCGTCCTGCGTGGCGTCGAGGGCTTCGGCGTCTCCTCCGTCGTCCGTACCCGCCGGCTGCCGTCCCTCAGCGGGGACCTCCCGGTGGCAGTCGTCGTGGTCGACACCGGGGAGCGCATGCGGGCCTTCCTGCCGGGACCCGACGCGCTCGTCACCGACGGCCCGGTCCTCCTCGACCGCTGTGAGGCGGTCCGGTACGCGCGTCACGGGGGAGCGCGGTGAACTGGCTGTACGTGATGCTGGGCGGCATGGTCGGCGCCCCGCTGCGCTACCTCACCGACCGTGCGGTGCAGTCCCGGCACGACTCGGTGTTCCCCTGGGGGACCTTCACGGTCAACGTCACCGGCAGCCTGGCCCTCGGCCTGCTCACCGGCGCGGCGGCCGCGGGCGCGGCGGACTCCCGCCTCCAGCTGCTCCTCGGCACGGGCCTGTGCGGCGCCCTGACCACCTACTCCACCTTCTCCTACGAGACGTTGCGCCTGGCCGAGGCCGGCGCCCGCGGCTACGCCGCCCTGAACGTCGTGGCGAGCGTGGCGGCCGGCCTGGGTGCGGCCTTCGCGGGCGCGGGCCTCGCTCACGCCGTGTGGGGTTAGGGGGTGCCGTTCGGATCGTGCCGGGGGCGCGGGGTCCGGCGCCGCTTCCCTGCGCTCGGCTCCGCTCACGCGGGAGGGCCCCCATCGCCGCGTTGCCGCCGGTTGCCGGGGCTCCGCCCTGGCGTCCTCCTCCGCCCCACGGTGCACGGCACCGGGTCCCGCCCGGCCCGGCCGCAGGGCGCCGCCCACCGGAGCCGGCCTGATCCGAACGGCGCCCCTGGTAGTGCCTGGTCAGGTCGGCTGGAGTGGTGCGTGTCCTTGGTGCTCGGTCTGAGGTCGAGGATGTATGAATCCGGACGCGATTGCTGCGGTGTGTGGTGAGTTGGAGGCGTTCGCGGCGGAGGTGTTCGAGCCGTTCGCGTGCAAGGACCAGCTCTGCTGCTCCCAGGGTCTGCGAAGGTCCTCGGCAAGGGGCCGGGGCAGGCGGAGTCGGGCGTGGGCGGCGAAGGTGAGCCGGGGCGGGCGGCCGCGGTCGGATCACGGAGCCCGGGAGGTGTCCAGTCCGGCGTCTGCTTGAACATCCTGAAGGTGTGTTCCAGGTCGAAGCCGTGCAGGAAGGCTTGTCAGGGCCGGTCGACGTCCCCGGCGGTGGCGTCAGTGGTCGACCACCGCAGTCGGATCGGCCGGGGGGTGCGCTCGCGCGTTTCAGCGAGGCTGACGCACTCACTGCAACTGTCGGTGAAGACGTTGCGGGGGCCACCGCGGTGTGAGATTGAACACATGCCAGGGACCTATTCGGTTCCTGGCTGGGCGTGGCAGGAAAGCGCTCACAGGTGGCGCATGGCTGCGCCCGAGGGGCAGTGTCCATCTGGACATCGGGCGCACGCCTCGCCGTTCCGTCAGTTCTGCCCGCTTCGGCCATCGGGGCAGCTCGGCAGGGACGCTGGGCGGGTGTGCCCGACGTGGGGTGCACCCCGCAGGACCGTTGTTTTGCGCTGCACGGGTCGGACGGTCCGTTTCATGGCAAATCGCACCATTGTCACATTTCTTAACAGGGGCGGTCACCGTCCGAAACCTGTTGTTGACGGAGTGAATTTGCGCGGGCTAGGTTGATCAACGTCTTCTGGGAAGTGCGTGCGAACCTTGGAGAGGGATCTTGACCGCCACCGATCAGGGCGAGACGGGTTATCGCTTAGCCGATTTCGAGTCGACCGACAAGACACGTGTTTCTCCAGCGTTCGCGAGCCGCGCCTCCAGTCCCTCGTCGTGCTTCTGGGACCATCATCGGATTCTTTGACCGGGCCGTTTCCCTTCCCCTTGCTGTATCTCGCTGCGGAGTCAGTCGATGAGGCGGCACCCGTATGCGCTGTCCGCTTCGGCCGGCGTGCGCGGCGCCGTCCGAGTCAGGTAATCAGCCTTGCCCTCCGTGCCTGGCGTCGTGCCACGTGGGCTGGTGGTGGCCCGTGAAATGAATGAGGAAAAGTGGATCTGTACGAGGTGGTCGGACTGCTCGTCGCCGCGACGGCGGCCGGGTGGGTGGATGCTGTCGTGGGTGGGGGCGGGGTGCTTCTCATTCCCGTGCTGCTGCTCTCCTTTCCCCAGCACCCGCCCGCGATGGCGCTGGGAACCAACAAGATCGCCGCGGTCATGGGCACCGCCACCGCCGCGTACATGTACCAGCGACGCACCCGGTTGGACCGCTCGATCCTGGTGCCGGCCGCGGTACTCGCCGTCCCGTTCGGTGCGCTGGGTGCGCTGTCCGCGGCGAGTGTGCCCACCGACTACTTCAGGCCCGTCATCATGGCCCTCCTGGTTTCGGTGGCACTCTTCGTGGCCTTCAGGCCGAGTTTCGGTGTTCAGCGGACGGATATGGTCGTGACCAGGGGACGACGTGTCACGGCCATCCTTCTGGCGGGGGTCGGAATCGGTTTCTACGACGGTGTGTTCGGCCCCGGGGTGGGCACCTTCCTCATCATTTCTTTCACTACTCTCCTCGCCACTCAGTTTCTGGAGAGCGCCGCCATGGCGAAGGTCATCAACGCCTCGTCCAATCTGGGAGCTCTGGCGGTGTTCGCCTGGCAGGGAAACGTTCTGTGGGCCATTGGGCTGGGAATGGCTGTGGGCAACATAACTGGCGCGATGATCGGATCGCGCACAGCAATGAAAAAAGGCTCTGGATTCGTACGAATCGTGTTGGTGCTCGTGGTCACCGGAATGGTTGTCAAGATGGGGATCGATCAGTTCGCGTAATCAAACTCGCTGTGCCGCTCGGAGGGATCGCCTGAAATGGCGATCGGGGAAATCTTGATGGGAGAGCTCATGGCAAGAGATCTGTCCGCGTTACTGACCCTGCTCGACTTCGAGAGGGCGGCTGACGCCGTGCTCGACGCCGCTTCCTGGGCATACGTTGCCGGCGGCGCCGACACCCAGGTCACGGTGCGTGCCAACGTCGAGGCGTTCGACCAGGTCTGGCTCAGGCCCCGGGCGCTCGGCAGCGCGAGCGACAAGCCCGACACCTCGGTGACCGTGTTCGAGCAGCGGCTTGCCCTTCCCGTGCTGCTCGCTCCGACCAGCCCGCAGAGGCTTCTGCACGACGACGCGGAGATGGCCACTGCCCGGGCGGCCGAGGCCACGGGAACCGTCTCCATCGTCAGCACCGACAGTCACCATGCCTTTCCCGAGGTGGCCCGGTCCGTCGGAAGCGACTGCTGGTTCCAGCTCTACGCCTACCGTTCCCGGGAGGATGTCGCTGCGACGATCACCCTGGCAGAGGAGGCCGGCGCCACCGCTCTGGTGGTGACCGTCGATGCCAGCTATGCGGCTCGCCGGATCACCACCCGGCGAGCAGGCTTCCGTACCCCCGCCCACGTCGACTTCGGCAACCTGCGCTCGCTCGGAATCCTGACCGGCGCGATCCCGGACGGTGCGCGCATCGAGCGCCTTCCCCTGACGTGGGACGACCTCGAATGGATACGGAGCCGGACCGGGATGCGCCTCGTGGTCAAAGGCATCCTGCGCGCCGAGGACGCCGAGCGGTGTCTCGACCTCGGTGCGGACGGGGTCATCGTCTCCAATCACGGGGGTCGCCAGCTCGACGGAGCGTTGCCGAGTCTGGTCGCTCTCGAGCAGGTCGCGGCGACGGTGTCAGGTCGCGGCACGGTTCTGATGGACGGCGGCATACGGTCCGGCGTTCACGTGGTCAAAGCCCTTGCCCTCGGCGCGGATGCCGTGTGCATCGGTCGGCCCTACCTGTGGGGGCTCGGCCTCGCCGGGCAGGAGGGCATCGAAGCGGTTCTCGGCCTCCTCAAGGACGAGATCGAGGACACGCTCCTCCAACTCGGCGTCGGCTCGATCGCCGACCTCGGCCCTGACTTCACAACCCGAGCCCGATTCGGCTCGGGCCCTGTTGCCCCGCTCGCTCAAGGAGACGACCTGTGACCGTCCAGACCGTCCACTTCTCCCGCGGCATACCCCCGCGCGAGGCAATACCCTCTACGGCCATCGCTGGACTCACCTCCGCGGTCCTCACCGCGGAGCCTGACCGGGTCTTCCAGTACGCGCCCATCGGCCGTCACACCGGTGACCAGGAGCTCCGGGAACAGCTCGGCAAGTTTCACTCGGTCGATCCTGACCGGGTGTTCGTGACCAACGGTTCTCTGCAGGCCCTCGACCTGCTCGCGGCCCACCTGCTGCGCGACGCGAGCGAGCCGCAGGTCCTGGTCGAGGCGCCGACGTACGACCGAGCGGTGCAGATCTTCCGTCGGCACGGGGCCCGGGTGTCCGGGGTGCCCCTGCGGCACGACGGCCTTGACCTCGACGTTCTCAGGGAGCGCCTGCGCACCGAGGTCCCGGCCTTCCTCTATGTCATTCCGGACTTCCAGAACCCAAGTGGTGTCACCACCGGTGAGGACAAGCGCCGGGAACTGGTGCGGTTGTCCGCTGAGTACGGCTTCACCATCCTGGAGGACATTCCGTACCGGGAACTCCGCTTCAGCGGTACCGCCCCCACTCCGCTCGGTGACCTGGCCGCGTCCGCCGACGGCGCCCGGGTGCTGACCATCGGCTCGCTGAGCAAGGTCCTCAGTCCAGGCCTGCGCGTCGGCTATGTCATCGGCCCGCCCGGGACGCCACATGCCCTCGCGGTCCTGGCCGAGAGCATCTACCTGTCCCCGGCCCCGTTGCTCCAAGTGGTTGCGGCCCGGGCACTCGCGGACGGTCTCGTGCGGCAGAACCTCGAGCGCATACGGCAGTTGTTCCAACCCCGACACGACGCCGCGGTCGAGGCGGTACGACAGACGTTCGGTGACATCCACCTGTGCATACCGGACGGCGGTTACTACGTCAGCGTGCACCTTCCGATCCGTACCGACGAGGAGGCCTTCCTGGCCGCTGCGCGGAACGAGGGGCTCGCCCTGACGCGTGGTTCGGCCTTCTACCCGGTGGACTCCGCTCCTCCCCCCGGCACCGCCTTTCTGCGGCTGCCGTTCCAGGCCCTTGACCCCGAGGAGTTCGCGGAAGGTGTCCGGCGACTCGCCGCTGCCGCTGAACAAGCGGTGTGATGAGCAGGAGGGGATACCCCCGGTAACGGATGCTGCCGACCGGGCCGGCGAGGGCGGTGGGGCAGGACGACGTGGCATCGTCCATGACGCCTCGTTCTCCGCCGTCCTCGCCGGCTTCGTCGCGGTCGTAGTCTCCTGCTCCGGACCGCTGGTGATCGTGCTCGCCGCAGCGGACGCCGGACGGCTCAGCGATGAGCAGACGGCCTCGTGGGTCTGGGCCGCGTGCGTCGGCAGCGGAGTGACGTGCGCAGCCCTGAGCTGGTGGAGCCGTATGCCGGTGATCACCGCCTTCTCGACGCCGGGAGCGGCGGTCCTGGTCGACAGCCTCGGCGCATACCCGTATCCCGAGGCGATCGGAGCGTTTCTGGTCACCGGCCTGGTCATGACACTGGTAGGTGTGACCGGCGCCTTCGGGTGGGCCCTGCGGCGCGTACCGCCCGGTGTGGTGTCCGGCATGCTCGCGGGCGTGCTCTTCTCCTTCGGGGCCGGTGTGTTCTCCGCGCTGGACAGCATCCCGGTTCCGGCACTCTCCTCGCTCATCACGTACTTCGCGGTCAAGCGGTGGTCACCGAGATACGCGGTGGCCTGTGCCCTCCTCGCCGCCGTACTTGCGACGGCTGCGGGACCAGGTCTCCATGTCGCGGCGGGTGACATCACCCCGGCCGTCCCGTTGTTCACTGCTCCCGACTTCTCGCTCCAGGCGATGGTGGGCATCGCGATCCCCTTGGCAGTAGTCACCCTGGCTTCGCAGAACGCCCCTGGCCTTGCCGTGCTCACCGCCTTCGGTTACCGACCGAAAGACCGCACGCTGATCGGCGTTACCGGGCTGGCCACTGGGGCGCTGGCGCCGTTCGGCGGGCACGCGATCAACCTGGCAGCCATCACCGCCGCGATCTGCACCGGCGAGGAAGCCCACCCCGATCCGCGGCGCCGCTACGTCGCGGGGGTCGCATGCGGCCTCTTCTACCTGGTGACCGGGTTCTGCGGGGTCGCCCTGGTCGGGGTGTTCACCGCGCTGCCGGCCGACCTGGTCTCCGTCGTCGCCGGAGTGTCGCTCCTGGGCGCCTTCTCAACGAGTCTCACACAGGCGGTCGCCGACGAATCAGGCCGGGACGCGGCCGTGGTCACGTTTCTGACCACCGCGTCAGGCATAAATTTCGGCGGCATCAGCTCGGCCTGCTGGGGTCTTGTCCTGGGCCTTGCCACGCACGGACTGCTCGGCTCCTCCGCTCGTTGCCGACGAGTCTGTCGCCGATTCGGACGGTGAACACGAAAAGCTCTTACCGCGCACCGGATCCTCTTCGGACGCAACCGTGTCCGAGAACACGCGAATGGGTCGCGGACCCCACGGTCCGTCATCGACGATCGAATCGGCTACGTGAGCGTGAAAGTTGGGTGGGAGTAGTGGCATCGGTCGTGCCGCCGGGGAGCGGTGTGCTGGAGGTCCGCATCCTAGGGACTCTGGAGGTATCTGTTGACCAGCGGACACTGGAGATATCCGCACCGCGTCCAAAATCCGTACTCGCCGCCTTGGCCTTGAACGCAGGAAGGCGCGTGAGTATCGAGGACCTTACGGAAAGCGTCTGGGGATCGGATATTCCTGCAGATCCTGCGAATCAGATCGCCGCGAGCGTCTCAGTGCTTCGCCGGATTTTCCGGCGAGGTGGAGTTGGATTCGATGTCGTCGCCACGCGACGACCAGGATACGAATTGATGACCGGAGATCGAGTCAGTGTCGACTCCATGGAATTCCGCGCTCTCCAGGCTGAATCCCGGGCCCACCTCGACGCCGGGAAGGAGCACTCCGCCCTGTCCTTGCTCAAATCGGCGATCGTCCTGTGGCGCGGACCGGTCCTGGCCGACCTGACCTGTCAGGTGTGGCAGCCGGAGATTCGTCGGCTGGAGGAGGAGTACTTCGCCCTGCGCGAGCAGTGCTCCAACCTCCAGCTCCGGCTGGGGCTGTACGAGGAGGTCATCACCGAACTGTTCCCCTTCGTCGCGCAGTACCCCCTGTTGGAGCGGCCGCGGGCCCAGCTGATGCGGGCCCTGTCGGAATCCGGCCGGCAGGCTGACGCCTTCCAGCTTTACCAGGACACGGCGGACCTCCTCGACCGCGAGCTGGGAGTTCCGCCGGGGGAGGACCTGCGGCGAGCCTTTCAACTAGTACTCACCAGTGGCGGTGAGCTGCGGGACACCGGTGCGCGCCCGCCCGCCGCGTCCGTCCCCGCGCGGAGCCCTGGAACCGTTCCGGACGGACCCGCTCCGGTACGGAAGGGCACGGCTCCGACGCCTGAGAACAGCACGGCCCGCATACCCAGTCAGCTCCCCGGCGACGTCGAGGAGTTCGCGGGCCGCGAAGAGGAGGTCGCCTTCCTCCGCACGGTCCTTATTCCCAGCGGCACCACCGTCCCCGTGGCCATCGTCGTGGGTCCCGGTGGCACAGGGAAGACCACCCTCGCCGTGCACGCGGCCCATCAACTGCGCAAGGTGTTCACCGACGGCCAGCTGTACGTCAACCTCGGCGGCATGAGCAAGAGCCCGGTCTCGGCCCATGAGGCGGTCGGCCGGTTCTTGCGAGAACTCGGACTGTCCGGTTCCGCCGTGCCTGACTCCCTCGACGAACGCGCCGCGCTGCTGCGGAGTCGCCTTGCCGGCCGCCGGATACTCCTCCTCCTGGACAACGCCGGCGACGCTCGGCAGATCACGCCTCTGCTCCCTGGTTCGGGCAGTTGCGCCGTCCTCGTCACCAGCAGGATCAGACTGACGACCGTCCCCAACGCCCGCATCCTGGAACTGGACGTACTGGAGCCCAGTCAGGCCGGAGCCCTCCTCGGCCGCCTGGTGGGTGAGGAACGGCTGGCGGCCGAGCCCGACGTGGTGAGCGAGCTGCTCCACTACTGCGGAGGGCTTCCGCTGGCGGTGCGCATCGTGGGCGCGAAACTGGTCTCCCGGCCACATTGGCCGTTGCGCAGGGCAGCGGACCGGCTGGCCGACGAACGCCGACGGCTCGATGAACTCACCCACGAAGGACTTGAGGTCCGTAGCACCTTGGAGCTCTCCCACCAGGGGCTGAGCCCGCGAGCACGGCGGCTGTTCCGCAGGCTGGCGCTGCTGGGGACCGCCGACTTCGCCGAATGGGTGTGCGAGCCCCTCCTGGGCGAGGCACTGTGGAGGGCCGAAGACGTTCTGGAGGAACTCCTCGACGCCCGCCTTGTGGACGTGGTCAGTCCCCCTGGCAGCAGTGACGTGCGCTACCGCTTGCACGACCTCGTCCGGTTGTTCGCCTGGGAATGTCTTGCGGACGGTGAGCCGAACGGAGAGCGGACCGAGGCCCTGCGCAGAGCCACCGCCACCGCGTTGGCCCTGACCGATCTGGCCCACCGTGAGGTGTGCGGCGGCGACTTCACCGTGGTACACGCGCTGGACGTGCGGCTGGTGACCGCCACGGACGTCCTTCGGTACGCCATCGTCGATCCGCTGGGCTGGTATGAGCAGAACCGCACCATTCTCACCACGCTGTGCGCACAAGCGGCCGAGCACGACTACGACGAGCTCGCGTGGGACCTGGCGGCAACCGCCCGCTGCCTGTTCAGCATGCGGTTCCACTTCGACGACTGGCAGCGTACGCATGAGGTTGCCCTGGCCGCCGTACGCCGCCAGGGCAACCGCAGGGGAGAGGCCGCGCTGCTCCTCGGGCTTGGCGACATGCACCTGACCCGGCGCCACTGTCACGTGGCCATGCCTCTGCTGGAGCGGTCCGCCCGGCTGTTCGCCGAGGTCGGCGAGCGGCACGGGCACGCCCTGGCGCTGCGGAAGGCGGCCAGCGCGGATCGCCTCCTGGGGCGTGCGAAGAAGGCCTTGACACGCTGGCGCGAATGCCTTCCCGCGCTGGTGGAGGCAGGCGACCTGGAGGCCCAGACCCAGGTGCTGCGCTGGACGTCCCAGACCCACCTCGAGCTGGGAGCATACGACGAAGCAGACGTGGCACTGCGGGAGGCGGAGCGACTGGCCGCATCCTTTCAGGGGCGTAGCTCGGCGCAGGTGCGGCTGGCCAGGGCCGACCTGACCGCAGTCCGTGGTGATCTCGACCGGGCCCGGGAACTGTACGCCAGCGCATGGGAAGCGACCACGCACCTCGGAGACCTCAGCGGTTCGTGCGTGGCCATGCTCGGACTGGGCACGGTGGATGTGCGCTCCGGCCGCACCGCTCAAGGACGTGATCACCTCGAGGCCGCCCGGACGCTCGCGCACGAAATCCAGGACCCGCTCCTGGAACTGGAGGTGTTACTGGTCCTGGCCTCCGCGCACCGCACGGAGGCCAGGCTTGCCGAGGCCGAGGCGTTGCTGATGGAGGGAGCGGCTCTGTGCCACCGGATCGGGGCCCCGGCACAGCTCATGCGCTTCACCGCCGCGTTGGCGGAGCTGTCCGATTACACCTCAGTGGCCAGGGAGACCCGGTAGAAGTATGCGCCTTCTCGCGCCTCCACCACCACCGCTGCCGGGCCCGCAGCTCCCGCCCGAACCCGCAAGGTCCGCTCCTCGCTCCACCCGCACATGCGGAACTCACCGTCCCCCAGGTGTTCCAGAGTGCAGAAGGGCCGCCCCGCCACCAGCAGCCGCAGAGTGCTCCGGTGCGTCACGATCTCGGCGGGAACAACGTTCCGCAGTGCGTCGCGCGGCAGGAAGTGCCCGGGATTCTCCCAGTTGGTAAATGCCTCCGGCAGCGGGAATCGGCAGATGTAGTGGTGAAGTTCAGCCGGGTCGAGACAGACGGCGGGACGCCGTTCGAGCACGAAAGGCGCGCGCAGGCAGGCCTGGAGGTCCGTGGGAAACAGCCCGGCAAGGGCCGCCGTATGGTGCAGGTCGATCACCATATGGACCAGTTCCTCATCCGTGTGGTTGACCAGAGCGTGCTGCCTCCAGGAGGCCGCGAACCACAGCGAGCCGGGCTGCCAGTGACTTTTGTCGTCGATGAAGACGACCCGGGACTCAGCGCCGCCGACCAGAGGCAGATGCAGCCGGCACAGGCCCCAGGGCGGTCCGATCTTCGCCGTCTGAAGCTTCGTGAGCACGGCTCCCGGGGCCAGTGCCACCAAGCGCACGGATCGCAACGGAGCCGGCAGGGACCGGAGGATCCCGGCGAGCAGCGGCGCATGTTCAAGCCAGCACGTCGGGGCGAACCCCCGCAGGCCGGGCCCGCCTGGGTCGGTGCGCCCAGGATCACCTCCGGGGCTGTGCAGGGCGAGAACCCTGCGTCCCTCAGCCACGGCCAGCGGGGCACCCGCCGTACGCAACGCACCGAGTTCGGCACGCAACAGGCGAGGGTCGCACACCAGACCCAGCTCGACGGCGCTGGGAAGGGACTGCCCCTGGGCGGAGTACATCAGTGGTGTCTCGCGCATCACCCTCATCCCCACCGGTCGTCGGCGAGCTTGATCACCAGCGCGCCGACGACCACGAGCAGAACGCCACGGACGAAACGAGAACCCCGCTTCAGCGCGGTCCGGGCTCTGAGAGCGGCACCCGCGATGTTGCAGACGGCCGTCCCGGCGCCCAGGGGCCACAGGATGTGTCCTTGCACAGCGAAGACCGTGAGCGCGCCGATGTCCCTCCCGGCGTTCACAGCCTTCGCCACCGCCGACGAATGGAGAAGCTCCATGGGCAGCAAGCCCGTGAAGCTCATGACGAGGAGGGTTCCGGTACCGGGCCCGAACACGCCGTCGTGGAAGCCGATGCCGCAGCCTGGGAGGGAAACAGCCGTCAGCTTCCGCCGCTTGCTGACAACGTCAGCGTCCTCGATCACGGACCCGGGACCGGGGCGTGGCGTCACGAACGCTGCCACTCCGATGAGCAGGGCCATGATCAGAGACCGGAACCGGTCGGCCGGCAGGCTGGAGGCCGCCGCAGCTCCGATCCCGGCGAGGGAAATCGCGAGACCGGCTGCGGGCAGCGCGATGTACGGGTCCAGCCCGGCGCGCCGCGCGTAGGTAATTGCGGTCACGCTGGTTTCCGTGATCACTGTCAGTTTGGTGGTGCCCAGCGCGATGGCGGGTGGCAGGGTGGGGAACGCCATGAGCAGCGCGGGTACGAGGACCAGCCCGCCGTCTCCTGCCACTGCGTCCACCCGGCCGGCCGCGGCTGCGAAACCTGGACGGATGGCAGCTGTCTCCGGGTCCACCCCGGTCCTTTCATGTCGTCCGGCGTGTCCGACTTGAGGAAGAGTGCGCCAATGATCACAGAACTCCGGTGATGTCGGTCAGCGCGGGGACGACACGGGGACGGGACATCATCCGCTCCGCCCAGCGGGGCATCGAGCGCAGCGAGTAGCAGCGCCGTAGCCAACGGTCCTGCCCGTCAAACCGTGGGGTGAAGCCGGCCCGGCCGTGCGCGGCGATGTGGTTGTCGACGACGACCAGGTCGCCAGGGGAGAGCACTATCTCGTGGCAGACCTGTTCCAGCGCCTCGGCCAGCGCCTTCGACGCGGCCACGGCCAGGGGTTCCTCGCTGGTGGTGGTGTGCGAGTTGAACCGCATGAACAGGTCGGGCTCGTGGCCGAACAGGACCGGGTGCAGGCCGGAGGAGGGCCGAGGGCCGCGGATGTTGCGGGCGAAGGAGGTCGGGTACGCACTGCGGAAAACGGGTCGGCGCAGGATTTCCTGGTAGGCCGTGGGCAGTAGTCCGTACGCTTCGCGGACGGATGCGACACGGGTCGCGGCGACCCCCTCGTGATCCTGGCGCAGACAGAGCAGCCCCAGGAAGTCGGGACGCAGCGGGTGGTGGACGTTCTCCGTGTGGAAGTCGAAGGCGACCGATCCGCTGTTCTCGATGCGCTGTTCCTCGCCCCGGACGGGGTGGACCTCGTGAATCAGCGTGCCGCTCTTCTCGTCCTCGTACCCGATGAGGGTGCCGAGCAGGTCGGCGACGAGCGTGAGCAGACCCGCGGTGCCGTGATCGGCAAGTCCGCCCGTCCGGTGCTCGCTGGGCGTGGCCGGAAGGTCGCCCACCGGCAGGCCGCGTATGAGGAAGAAGCCCTCGCGCGAGCCGCCGGTGGAGAACTCGATGAGCTGGGCGCGTAAGTCCGAGGGAATGTCCAGCAGCAAGTCGTTCACGTTCGGCCCGGAGCTCTGCTCGCCCCGCCGCTCTGCGGCACGCCTGGCCAGTTCCCACATCGTCCGGGCATCGGCTTCGGCGAGGTGGTGGCCTGTCTGTGCGAAAGTGTGCATCGTCGGCTCCTGCGTCGAGGGTTGCGCTGACCAGGTGCAACACACTAGGAAGGACGGGTGCCGATCGGGTGTCAGATCTCTGTCAGGAGCATGCGTAGACGCCTGCACAGTTCGCGCTTCGGGGGCTTAAGGCGCTCCGGTACGCGGCGATCAGGCCGGTTGCGATCACCCGCAGCCTTCTCCGCGTCATGAGCGGCGATCCACTCCCTCCCGTACGCCTGGCAGCAGTCGGGGTATCGCTCGCGGCGACGGTCCTCGAGCCGGCATGGAGATGCGGCCGTCCTCACCATGGTCGGGGACCTCCTTGTCCGGCTTGGCCAGGAGCTTCCTGAACTCCACCGTGCGGTGCCGGCGGTGCGGCGAGGAGATGACCTCGCCGGTGGCCGCGTTCAGGGCGGCGAACAAGATCGTCACGCCGCCGCGCAGGTGATCGTGGGTGCGGCGCGCGGGTGTGCCCGGCAGCACGGCGCCGACCGGTCCAGTGCCTGGATCTGCGACTTCTCGTCCAGGTACAGGACGACGGCCCGCTCGGGCGGGTCCAGGTACAGGCCGACCACGTCGCGGACCCTTTCGGTGAACCGCGGGTCCCTGGACAGCTTGAAGGTGTCCACCAGGTGTGGTTCGAGGCCGAAGGTCCGCCAGATCCGCCCCGGCGCGGAATGACGTGGGCCCCGGAGAGGAGATCCCGTCGGCCCCCGACGGGAGGTGCGGCCGGCCCCATCCCTGCACTGACCCTCCGCTTGACAGCGCCCGTGCCGCCCGCGCACCATCGGTCCCGTGAACCTGTCAGACAGCCAGACAGGTGGAGGGGGCCCGCGGCGCGTCAGCGCGATGGAAGCGGTGCTCTCCCACCTCCGCGGCGCCATCGAGCGCGGCGAGTACCCGATCGGTGGCAAGCTGCCCTCCGAGACGGAGCTGTGCCGTACCCTCGAGGTCTCCCGGCCCGTGCTGCGCGAGGCGTTGCGGGCCCTGCAGACCATGGGTCTGACCGTGTCCAGGACAGGCAAGGGCACCTTCGTCGTCGCCGACGCCGTGGGGGATCCCACCTTCGGCGACTACGCGGCCGGCGACCTGCTCGAGGTGCGCCGGCACATCGAGGTCCCGGTCGCCGGCTACGCGGCCCGGCGCCGCACCCCGGACGACCTGGACCGGCTGACCCACCTGCTGGACCGGATGGAGCGGGAGACCGACACCACGGCGTGGGTCGCGATGGACACCCTCTTCCACCTCACCGTGGCCGAAGCGGCCCGGAACCCGGTGTTCCGCCGGGTCATCGAGGAGATCCGGGACGCGCTGGCCCGCCAGTCCGCCTTCCTCAACGAACTCGGCGGACGCCGTGAACAGTCCGACCGCGAACACCGGGCGATCGTCCGGGCTCTGACCGACGGCTCCGAGCGTGACGCCGTCGAGGCCATGACCCACCACCTCGACCGCGTCGAGACGACCCTCGCCGCCATCGTGCGCCCCGCGCGCACGCCGGCCCACGACTCCCACCAGGCAGTGTGATGTACAGCAGTCCCCCCGCGGACGCACCCCTGATCCGCGAGCCCCTCCACGCCCCCGTCGCCCATCTGATACGCGGCGGGATCGTCGAAGGCGTCCACTACGGCTCCGTCGTCGTCCTCGGTCCCGACGGAGAGGTCCGGTTCCGGCTCGGCGACATCGAGGCCGCCTGCTACCCGCGCTCCGCGCTCAAGCCCGTCCAGGCGGTGGCGATGGTCCGCGCGGGGCTCCCGCTCGACGGCGGGCTGCTGTCGCTCGCCGCGGCCAGCCACTCCGGCGAGGAACGCCACCTCGCCGGAGTCCGGCGCGTCCTGGAACTCGCCGGGCTGACCGAGGCCGACCTCCGCAACGTCCCTGACCTGCCGTTCGACCCGGTCGTCCGGGACACCTGGGTGCGCGAGGGCCGCCCGCCGTCCCGGCTCGCCCAGAACTGCTCCGGCAAGCACGCCGCCATGCTGTACACGGCCAGGCTGAACGGCTGGTCCCTCGACGACTACCTCGACCCCGCCCACCCTCTCCAGCAGGCGATCGCCGAGATCGTCGAGGACCTCACCGGGCAGCGCGTCGCCACGGTCACCGTCGACGGCTGCGGCGCGCCGTTGTTCGCGGTCTCCCTGCACGGTCTCGCCCGCGCCGCCGCGCGGATCACCACCGCCGCGTCCGGTACGCCGGAGGCGCGCGTCGCCGACGCGATGCGGGAGCACGCGGAGCTGGCCTCCGGGTCCGGCCGGGACGTCGCCGCGCTGATGCGGGCGGTTCCCGGGCTGCTCGCCAAGGACGGGTTCGAGGGCGTGCAGGTCGCCGCGCTGCCGGACGGGCGGGCGATCGCCGTGAAGATCGCCGACGGGGCGGGGAGGGCGCGTGTTCCGGTGGCCGCGGGGGCGCTCGCGCGGGCGGGAGTGGATCCGTCGGCGCTCGCGGAGTTCGGGGGAGAGGTGCTGCTCGGGGGCGGGCGGCCGGTGGGGGAGGTGCGGCCGGTCCCCGCGCTGTCCTCGCTGCCCGCCCAGGCCCGGGGGTGACGCGGAGGGTTCCCCGCATCCCCTCGGGGGCGCTCCCGTCACCGCCGGCCCGTCGGTACCGGACCCCACCGGAGGAGTAGGTACAGGGACACCGCCGCGGCGCCCAGGAAGGCGGCGCCGGCGATGGTCCAGGGGAGGGGGCGGGCCGGGACCCCGTCCCCCCGGGACGCCGGGACGGGGGCGGGATCCGCTTCCGGGCCGCGCAACGGGGCGGGCCGCAGGGCGTCCAGGGAGCCCACCGGAGTCACGTGCCCGGACGCCTCGAAGCCCCAGTCCAGCAGTGCGCGGGCCTCCTCGTACACCGCGTGGCCGCCGCCCGACCGGGGGTTCATGACCGTCACCACGAGGGTGCGGCCGCCTCGGCGCGCCGCGGCCACGAGGGTGTGACCGGCGTTGCTGGTGTAGCCGTTCTTGATACCGATCAGCCCCGGGTAGGGATCGACGCCGTCCGCGCCGGTGAGCAGCCGGTTGGTGTTCACGATCCCGTAGGAGCCGCCGTCGCGGGCCGGGAACCGCGCCTCGTGGCGGGCGCAGTACCGCGCGAACTCGCGGTTGCGCAGCCCGGCGCGGCCGAACACCGCCAGGTCGTACGCCGACGACACCTGGCCGGGTGTGTCGTAGCCGTCGGGCGACTTCACCCGGGTGTCGCGGGCGCCCAGGGCGCGGGCCTTGGTCTGCATCCGCTCGGCCGTGGCCCGCCAGCCCCCGCTGAGCTCGGCCAGGACCCGCACGGCGTCGTTGCCGGAGCTGAGGAAGACCCCGTTCCACAGGTCGGACACCTGGTACGCACGGTCCTCGGCGACCCCGACGAGGCTGCTGCCGGGGCCGATGCCCGCCAGCTCCTCCTCGCTCACCCGGTGCCGGATGCCGGCCGGCAGGGTCGGCAGCACGGTGAGTGCGAACAGCGTCTTGAGCGTACTGGCCGGCGGCAGTCGGCGGTGCGCGTCGTGCGCCGCCAGGACGTCGCCGGTGCGGGCGTCGGCGACCAGCCACGACAGGGCGGACGGGGCAGGGACCCCGGGGGCCCCGGGGTGCGGGCGGACGTGCGTGCCGGGCCGGTACAGCAGCGCCGCGGCCCGTGGCCCGGGGTCCACGCCGGCAATCGCCGCGGCGGGCGCGGACACCAGCAGATGCGCCGTGCAGAGCACACAGGTCGACACGGCAACCCGCGAAGTAAATCCGATAGTCATACCGCAAACGTAGGAATGGCCCCCCGGAACACCGCGTTGCCCCGGCCGGGGACCGCCCGCGAGCACCCGGATGCCGCACGCCGGTGCCGTGTCAGCCGTCCGGCAGGGTCGGCCGGACGCGCCGCAGGAACGTCGCGTTGTCGGGGGTCTCGCGCATCCGGCTCAGCAGCGTCTCCAGATCGGTCAGCCCGTCCCGCGACCGCAGCACGCGCCGCAGTCCCCGGGCGGCGGCCAACTCGACCGGGGCAAGCAGCAGTTCCTCACGGCGGGTGCCCGATCCCGTGATGTCGGCGGCGGGGAACAGCCGGCGTGCGGCGGCCTCGCGGTTCAGCCGGAACTCCATGTTGCCGGTGCCTTTGAGCTCCTCGAAACAGAGCTCGTCGGCGCGGGAGCCGGTCTCCACCAGGGCCGAGGCGAGAATCGTGAGCGAGCCGCCCTCCTCGGCCTGGCGGGCGGCGCCGAAGAACCGCTTGGGCCCGAGCAGCGCGGAGGCGTCGACACCGCCGCTGAGGGTGCGGCCGCCGGACGCGGCCGCGTTGTTGTACGCCCGGCACAGCCGGGTCAGCGAGTCGAGGAGCACGACGACGTCCTCGCCCGCCTCGACGAGCCGCTTGGCCCGCTCGACGACCAGCTCGGCGAGCGCGATGTGCTCCTTGGCGGGCCGGTCGAAGGTCGAGGCGTACACCTCGCCGCGCACCGAGCGCCGCATGTCGGTGACCTCCTCGGGGCGTTCGTCGAGCAGCACCACCATCAGCCGGCACTCGGGGTGGTTGCCTGCGACGGCCGCCGCGAGCTGCTGGAGGAGGACGGTCTTCCCGGCCTTGGGCGGCGCCACGAGCAGCCCGCGCTGCCCCTTGCCGACCGGCGCCAGCAGGTCGACGACCCGCCCGGCCAATCCGGACGCCGGATGCTCCAGGCGCAGCCGCTGGCAGGGGTGGAGCGGCGTAAGATCGCGGAAGTGCCGCCGGGTGTGCGGCGCGTCGGGTGCGCGGCCCTCGACGCGGGTGACCTCGGTCAGGCCGTCCCGGTCGCCGCGCACGCCTTCCACGAGGTCGCCCCTGCGCAGACCGTGGCGGCGCAGCAGCGCAGGAGAGACGGACGGGCCGGAGGGGGAGGGCAGGCAGTTCTCGGCGCGCAGGCGCCCTTTCCCGGTCGCGTCGATGTCCAGGACACCGGTGACGAGCTGGGGCCGCTGCCGTACGGGAGGGGATACGAGGGTGGTGGTCATGGAGGCCGGTCCTTTCGCGGACGACGGACGGGGACGTACGGGGGAGGGAAAAGGAGAGGGGCCGCGCGGGGAGGGCGGACACGCGCCTGCGGGCGGCGGAGAACAGCACCCCGGTCACGGCGGGAAGACCCTGCCGACGAGGTGGTGCGGGAATGCCGTGCGCCGGTCGGAGACGACGGGCGGATCGGTGGACCGAAGAGAACGCGAAACGCGTGGAAGAAAAGGCGCCGACGCCCGAACGGGGGCGTGCTGGATGTGCCGTTTGCACTCTACCACTCGGTGGTGGTGTGCGGAGCCGCCATGTGGCCGGGGTCTCCTCTAGGCTGATCCGGTGTTCAGCCCCGAAGGCCCCCGTCTGCGTGAACTCGCCGCTCAGGTGCTGTCGTCCGTCGAGCGCGGCTACGACCTCCTCGCACCGAAGTTCGACCACACCCCCTTCCGTACGCCCGACTCGGTGCTCGACGCCACCGCCTCCGCACTGCGGCGGACGGGTCCCTTCGACACCGGCCTCGATCTGTGCTGCGGCACCGGCGCGGGCGTCGACGTACTGAGCCAGGTGTGCCGGGAGAGCGTCACCGGGGTCGACTTCAGCGCCGGCATGCTCTCCGTCGCGCGGCAGCGCGTCCGGCCGCCGGGGCCACCGGTGAACTGGGTGCGGGCGGACGCGCGGGCGCTGCCGTTCGGGCCGGTGTTCGACCTCGTGGCCAGCTTCGGCGCGTTCGGGCACTTCCTGCCCCGTGAGGTGCCGGTGCTGTTCGCGCAGGTCCACTCGGTGCTGCGACCGGGCGGACGCTTCGTCTTCCCCGTGGTCGCGCCGCCTCGGCCGGGCTCCCTCACCTACGGGATGCTGCTGGGGTTCGACGCCGTGATGCGGGTGCGCAACGCCGTCTGGCGCCCGTCGTTCGTCATGTACTACCGCGCCTTCCGCTTCGGCGACATGCGGCGGGAACTGAACCGCGCCGGATTCCGGGTGGAGCTGTGGGCGCTGACCGAGTTCGGACGGCGCCGGGACGACAGCCCGAAGGTCCGGTTGGTCGTCGCCGAGCGGACGGAGGCGTGACGGGCCGGGAACGGCCGGCGGGCGGGCGCCCCGGCCCGTGGCCTGTTCGGTGTGCAGGGCCATGGCGGCACGGGCCCCGGTCGCGGTGGCGGCCCAGTCCCCCGACCTCCGCGAGCGCCACCGCGGAAAACGATGCCACCGCCGCCCGCACTTCCCGCCCGTCGGCCGACGCGGACCAGCAGCGGTGCACCGGCGTCGGCCGGGCCGGGGCCGCTCCCAGGACCTCGGCGTGCCCGGGCGGCGGGGCCCCTCCCAGGCCACGGTGGCCCTGACCACCGCCCCCCGGCCGGAGCACCGTGCGCCGGTCGGGAAGCCGGACGACGCAGGCGTCCCCGCCGGCAGGCCGGGCAGCGCGGCGTGGCTGCCCCACCGGTCGGTGGTGACCGGTCCGTCACGGCGCAGCATTCGCAGCGCCTGCCCTACGGTCTCCCTGCTGACCTCGAAGTGCTCGGCCAACCGCCGCTCGCCGAGAGGCGTTCGCCCGGCGGAACCGCTCCGTCGCGCAGTTCGCCGAGCGACTCCCTCGTGATCCTCCGGTGGAGCGGCTTCCCCCGGTGAGCGAGCGGTCGTGCGGGGTGGTGCGGGCCATGCCGCGCCATCCTGTTGATGGCGGTCCGTGGCCGCGCGAGCTCGTTGCGCCACCACATCCGGCACTGGTCTGCACCACAGGGAAGGGTGGTCCGGCGGTCCGGCCGGAACCGTACGGTCCCCTCAGATGTACGAGCGCATCCAGCGCAGCTTGGCCACCTCCTGGAACGCGCCCCCGCCCTCGTGGTCGTTGAAGTCGTACACCTCGATCGCCTTGTCGTCGTGCGCCCAGGCGTTGAAGGCCCCGAACACCGTCGAGGGCGGGCAGGTCTGGTCCTCCAGGGCCGCCGAGAACAGTGCGGGCGCGCTGCCGCGGGCGGCGAAGTGCACGCCGTCGAAGTAGGACAGCGTGCGCAACGCGTCCTCGAAGCGGCCGCGGTGCGTCTTGAGGTAGGAGCCGATCTCCCGGTACGGCTGCCGGTCGGTGAGTGTGGTCGCGCGGGGGAAGTCGCAGAGGAACGGCACGTCCGGCGCGATGCCGGCCAGGTCCGGGACCAGGCCGCCGACCGCGATGGTGATGCCCCCGCCCTGGCTGGCGCCCACGGCGACCGTGCGGCTCGCGTCGGTCAGCGGGTGCGAGCGCGCCGCCTCCACCGCGCGTACGGCGTCCGTGAACACCCGGCGGTAGTAGTAGTTCTCGGGGGCGTCGATGCCGCGCGTCATGAAACCGGGGTAGGCGGGAGCGCCGCCCACCGGATCCGCCGTGCCGCCGCCGGCGCCCCAGGCGCTGCCCTGACCCCGGGTGTCCATCACGAAGTGGGCCCGGCCCGTGGACGCCCACAGCAGGTGCTCGTGGGGCAGCCCGCGGCCGCCGCCGTAACCGATGAACTCCACCACCAGCGGCAGCGGGGCCCCGGCGTCGGCGGGCAGGGTCAGCCAGCCCTTGACGGGATGACCGCCGAACCCGGCGAACGTCACGTCGAAGACCCGCACCGTGGACAGTCCCGTGTCGACCGGCTCGAAACGGGCGTCCAGGTCGTACGCGCGTGCCTCCTCGAGCGTCTTGGACCAGAACGCGTCGAAGTCCTCGGGCGCGGTGGACGCGCTGCGGTACTCGCGCAGTTCGTCGAGGGGGAGGTCGAACAGGGCCATCAGGGACCGCCTTCGTGAAGAGACAGTGCGAAGCGATGACACCGTACGTGGATCACCGGCGCCATCGCCAGAGGTTCTGGGGAAAGTCCCAGGTGGTGGGCGTGGAAAGCGATTGCTCTCGAGGGTGTCCGCAGGGAGCGTCCGCTCGGGTTCCGCAGTGCGTTCGGCGGCGGTGCGGACGGTGCGGCCGTAGGACGCGGGTGCTCCCGAACGGTGCGGAGCGACTGGTTCCCCCTGCCTTGCCAGGGGCTCGCGGGACGTCGGGCGGCGCCCCGCCGGGGCGCCGCCCGACGACGGAACACCCCCTGGGTGTCACCGTCAAGGCGAGTGTTCAGTACCTCCGGGGGTACATCGTTCAAGAGGGGTCGCAGGCGTGTCCTTCGTCGACATCCTGGAGTCCGAGGGCCTGGGCAACCGGGGATGTCCGGTCGGCGGACCCCGGTCGGCGGTGGTCGTCGACCCGCCGCGGGGACATCGGCCAGGTCGTCGTCGCCGCGGGGTGCGCATCGCCTGTGTGGCGAAGAATCATGCGCACAACGACTACGTCACCGGCGGCCTGGAGCTCGCCCGGGCGACCGGCACCTCCTGTCCGGTGCGGCCGCGGCCCACGCGCCCTTCGTCCGCCCCCAGGTCTGCGACGGCGATCCCGTGACGGCGGACGAAGGCGTGGTGCTGCGCGCACTCGTCACTCCCGGGCACATACCGCAACGCGTCCTCGCGTCCCTCCTGCCGGCCGTGGCCGCCTTCGTGCTCGCCGACGCGGTGACGTGAGACGGCGCTCAGGCCAGGGAGAGGAACAGCTTCTCCAGCCGGGCGCGCATCTGCTCCCGGTCCCCGGAAGCGGCCATGTCCGCATCGGTCAGGCAGTGCTGCAACCCCGTGGCGATGATCGCGAAACCCGCCTTGTCCAGGGCGCGGGCGGTCCGGGACCGCCGCCCCGGCCTCCGAGGCAGGCCCTCCGCGACTTCCCCGCCGCCGGACCCGGCGCGTCGACCGGCGCCGCGCGGGCCCCGTCCGCAGGAGCGGTGGCGAGGGAACCGCAGCGGCCCGGCCGGCGCGGGTCCACGCGACGCGGCGGGAAGAGCACGGCGGCGTCCTCGTCCGGGGCGCCGTGCTCGCGCCGGCCGCCGGGCGGGTCCCGGAACCGCCCGGCGACGGAACCCGGGCGGCGGCCGGCGCCGGCCCGGCGGCGTTCAGGACCAGGCGAGCGGGGCGCCCGGTCAGCCGAAGCGCTCGATGCGGATCCGCTCCACGGGCTGACCGGCCGCCACCAGCAACCTGGAGGCGTGCTCCGCGAAGGAGTTGGAGCCGCACACATAGGCCTCCCATCCACCAGGAGGCTGCTTCGCCAGGAGCGGCGCCACATGTGCGGCGGTCATACGTCCCACGGGCACACCCTCCGGGGCGCTGCGCGTGAACACCGGAGTGGTCTCCGCGCCGTACTCGCGTGCGTAGATCAGGTCCTCGGGCCCGCGCGCCGACACCAGCAGCCGCAGCGGCAGCCTCATGTCCCGGGCCCGGTGGTGCCGCACCATCGACATCAGCGGGACCACGCCGGAGCCGGCGCCCACCAGCAGCGCGGGCCGGTCGCCCGGCCAGGCGAAGAAGCCGCTGAGCGGGCCGCGCAGCTCGACCCGGTCACCGGGGCGGGCCACCGTGTGGAACCAGCCCGAGACCTCGCCGCCCTCGACACGGTCCAGGGTCAGCTCGATGTGCCCGGAGTCGTCGGGTGCCGACGCGATCGAGTAGTGGCGCTGGGCCACGTAGCCGTCCTCGGCGGTCAGCCGCAGCAGCAGGTGCTGGCCGGGCACGTGCCCCGGCCAGCCGGGCACCGCGAACCGGAAGGTCGTCGCCCGCGGAGTCTCGTGGCGGATCTCCGTCAGGGTCGCCGTCCGCCACACGGACGCGGTCCGCTCGCTCACGCCGATCCGTCCGGGCACCGCGAACCGTGTCGGCGGGGCGAAGCGCTCCGGGGCGCCCGGTGGGGTCCGTGTCGTCGCTGTCGTCCGCTCAGTCACCGGAGTACCGCTGCTCCTCCCAGGGGTTGCCGCGCGTGTGGTAGCCGTTGCCCTCCCAGAAGCCCGGCTCGTCGTGGTCGAGGAGCCGCAGTCCCGCGATCCACTTGACGCTCTTCCAGAAGTACAGGTGCGGCACGATCAGCCGCGCCGGACCGCCGTGCTCGGGGGGCAGCGGGCGTCCGTCGTACTCCCAGGCGATCCAGGCCCGGCCGCCGGTCACATCCGCGAGCGGCAGGCTGGCGGTGTAGCCGGTGTGCGCGTACGCGACCACATGCGTGGCTGACTCATGGGGCCGGACCATATGGAGGAACGCGTCCAGCGAGACGCCGCCGAACCGCACCCCGAACTTCGACCAGCTCGTCACACAGTGGATGGCCCCCTCGTAGGCCGAGGCCGGCAGCGCGTGCGCCTGCTCCCAGTCCCAGGTGCGGGGCTCCGTCACCAGCCCGTCGATCCGGAAGGTCCAGTCGGCGGGCGTGAGGTCGGGCGTGACCTCGGCGGACAGGACGGGCCATTCGTCGCCCGCGTCGTACTGGCCCGGCGGCAGTCCGGGGTTGTGCACGCGAGGACGGCCGGTGAAGCCTCGGGTGATGTTCACGTGATCGGCGATTCCGTTGCGACTGGTGCTCAAGCTTTTTCGTGTTCAACCGTACGCGGTGTCCGCGGCCGACGCGGTGCCGGGCCGGTCAGGCCGGTCACGTGGTCCCTCGCGGGCCGGTCCGCGAGGCGCCCCCGGGGGCCGCACGTCCGCCGTCGGCCGCACCGTCCGCATCCGGTGGCGCTCCGGGCCCGGGAGCCGCCCGACCGGGCCGTACCGCTCCGGCGCGGTCGTCCGGCGGCCCACCGCCGACCCGTCCGGCGCGCGGTGGGCGACCGGGGCGACGGCCCGACGGCAGCCGCTCGCCGCCGGTCACCGCTCATTGCCGGCCGCCCGAGCGGCGTGCACGCCACGGGCGCCGGCCCGGGGCGCGTACGCCGGGCCGGCACGCGGGCACGGCGGGCGAGGACCGTCATCCCGCGTCGGCCGCCCCGGCCGCGTCCACCCGCGCGCGTACCCCCTTCGCGGCCCCGGCCCCCGAAAGCACCGTACGGCGGCGGTGATCCTCGGGTAATGTGGCCGTCCGGCTGTGAATCCCGCCGGCCGCAGGACGTCGAGGAGGTGAGACCCATCACCGCTGTGTCAGGTCGGGTGCTCTCACCTCGAAGCGATGCGGACCACCGGCAGTAGGTGACCGCGAGAGCGCCCTTCGGCTCCCGAAAGGCCCAGGCTCTTGCCGCACATGCCGCCCCCGCCCCTCTCCTTCTCCGTCGTCCCGCCGTCCCCGTCCCGGGACGCCGTCGTGACCGCCCTCCGCGCCGCCGGTTGCGTCTTCGCCGAGGACGAGGCCGAGTTGATCCTCGCCGCCGCACCCACCCCCCGGGACATCGCCCCGATGGCCGAGCGCCGGGCGGCCGGACTGCCCCTGGAACTCGTCGTCGGCTGGGCCGGGTTCCACGGCCGGCGCATCAGCGTGGCACCCGGTGTCTTCGTGCCCCGCCGCCGCACCGAGTTCCTCGTCGAACAGGCGATCGCCCAGGCGCCGGACGCGTCCGTCGTCGTGGACCTGTGCTGCGGCTCCGGCGCCGTCGGCGCGGCTCTGGCCGCCGCGCTCGGCGCGGTCGAGCTGCACGCCGCCGACATCGACCCGGCCGCCGTGCGCTGCGCCCGCCGTAACGTCGCCGCACTCGGCGGCCGGGTCCACACCGGCGACCTGTTCGAGGCGCTCCCCGGCGCGCTGCGGGGACGCGTCGACATCCTCGCGGCCAATGTGCCCTACGTGCCCAGCGACGAGATCGGTCTGCTGCCCCCGGAGGCCCGCGACCACGAGCCCCTGGTCGCGCTCGACGGCGGCGCGGACGGCCTCGACGTGCTGCGCAGGGTCGCCGCCGGGGCGCCCGGATGGCTCGCTCCGGACGGCTGCCTGCTGGTGGAGACCAGCAGCCGGCAGGCCCCCGCCGCCGTCGACGCCTTCACCGCAGCCGGCCTGCGCACCCGCCTGGCCGCCTCCGACGAGTGGTACGCCCATGTCGTGATCGGTGTGCGGCCGGCGTAGGACCGCTCAGGGGGCCGGCGCCGTCGCACGGGCGATGAGCAGGGCCACGTCGTCGAAGTTGTCGGGCTCGTGCAGGGTGCGCAGGAGCAGGTCGCAGACCTCCTCCAGGGAGTCGCCGGGGTGGTCCAGCAGGGCCAGCAGCCGGTCCAGACGCTCGTCCAGCGGATCCCGGCGCGTCTCGACCAGACCGTCGGTGTAGAGCACCAGCAGGTCGCCCGGTTCCAGTTCGACGGTGGTCGTGGAGAAGGCGACCCCGCCCACCCCCAGCGGCACGCCGGTGGGCAGGTCGAGCAGCTCGGGGGCGTGGCCGGCCCGCACCCGGGCCGGCGGCAGGTGTCCGGCGTTGGCGATCGTGCAGCGCCGCTCGCGGGGATCGTGGACGGCGTAGACACAGGTGGCGATCGCCTGGTCCAGGCCATCGGTGATCCGGTCCAGGTGCTCCAGGAGGACGGCCGGATCGAGGCCGAGGGAGGCGAGGGTGTGGGTCGCCGTGCGCAGCCGGCCCATGGCGGCCGCCGCGGGGATGCCACTGCCCATCACGTCCCCCACGACGAGGGCCGTCTTGCCGTCCTCCAGCGGGATCACGTCGAACCAGTCGCCGCCGACCTCGCTGGTGGCGCCCGCCGGCTGGTAGCGGGAGGCGACCTCGAGGCCCCCGGTGAGGGGTGGATGGCTCGGCAGCAGGCTGCGCTGCAGGGTGAGGGCGGTGTCGCGGGCGTTCTGGTACCAGCGGGCGTTGTCGATCTGCACGGCCGCGCGGGAGGCCAGTTCCCGCGCGAGCAGCAGGTCGTCCTCGCCGAACGGCACGGGATTGCGCATGCGCAGGAGGTCGAGGGCGCCCAGCACCTCCCCGCGCGCGATCAGCGGCACTGCCAGGTACGAGTGGGCACCCGCGCGCGCCAGCAGCGCGGCCGCCTCCGGGGAGCGGGCGATCCGCGCCAGGTCCTCGTCCTTCACCTGCGGCACCATCACCGGCAGCCCGGTGCGCACGCACTCGGTGATCAGCCGGTCCGGGGCGTACCGGGTCACCCGGCCCGGCGGGTCGGCCGCCGCCAGCACCTCGGCCGCGTCCACCACGCGCACCGCCAGCGCCCGGATCACCGCCGGCTCGGTGGGGCCGAGGGCGCTGCGGCGGCCCCGCACCACCGCGTCCAGCAGATCCACCGCCGCCGCGTCGGCCAGCTCCGGCACGGCCACGTCGGCGAGCTCGCCGGCCGTACGGTCCAGGTCCAGGGTGGTGCCGATCCGGGCGGTGGCGTCGACGATCACGGCGAGCCGCCGCCGTGCGGTCTCCGCCTCGGCGTTCGCCCGGTACGGCTCGGTGACGTCCACCACCGACACGGCCACGCCCAGCACCGTGCCGAGCGCGTTCTCCAGGCGGTACAGCGAGAACGACCAGACGTGGTCCTCGTCCGGATCGGCCGGGGTGCGGCCGGTCATGGACCGGTCGACGACGGGCCGGCCGGTCTCGAGGACCTCGCGCGCGGCGGCCTCGAGCGCCTCGGCGTCCACCAGCGGCAGCACATCCCGGACCCTGCGGTTCAGATGCTCCTCGGCCGGGACGCCGTTGATCCGCTCCAGCGCCGGATTCACCGAGACGTAGCGCAGATCGGTGTCCAGCACGGCCAGCCCCAGGGGGGACTGGGCGACGATCCGGGTGGACAGGGCCACGTCCTGCTCCAGCCGGCGCGCCGTCGTCTGGTCCACCGCGAGACCGAGGGCGTAGACGTTCCCCCGGTCGTCCAGCAGACGCATGTTGCGGAACTCCACCAACCGGGTGCTGCCGTCCTTGCGCCGGATGGGGAAGGCCCCGGCCCAGCTCCGTCCGGTGCGCATGACGTCGGCGAACAGATCCACCACGAGGTCCAGGTGCTGCTCGTGCACCATGATCCGGGCGGCGTACCGGCCCAGCGCCTCCTGGGCGCCGTACCCGAACAGTTCCTCGGCCTGGGGGCTCCACAGCACGATCCGTCCCTCGGTGTCCAGCACCACCGAGGCCACCCGCAGCACATCGAGCAGCCCGCTGGGACGCACCGGCCCGTCGCCGTCGGCCGGGGGTGACCCCACTGCACTCATCGCACGCCCCGCCTTCACCGATCTCCACGGCACGTCCGCACCGCGCCGACACCCTTGTTTCTACCGCGCGAGGCCCATTTTCCGCCGCTCCTGCCGTCCGGTGCCAGCTTCTCCCACCATCGGGCCGGGCGCCCCGCGCGGCCGTCACCGCGGCAGCGGCGCGCGAGTAGTGCTCTTCGACGGGTGGTGCTTTGCTGAGTGGGGGGCGGGGACGGCGTGGGCCACGAGAGGAGCGATCACGATGGGCAGCGAGCGACCGCACCCGGAATTCGTCTCGGTCGAGATCAGCGGATGCAGCAAGGACGACGCCCGGATCGTGTTCGACACGCTGTGCGCGTGCTTCGCGTCCGACCGGTGCTCCGACGACGTACCGGAGGAGTTCTCCGAGACCCGCCCGACGGTGTGGCTCAGCACCTTCGACGTCGCCGACGCGCACGAGGGCGCCCGGCCCGGGGCCCGGCTGGCCTCGTCGGTCGACGCCGACCTGCAGGGCGGCTACTGGGCGATCGACCGGTTCCGTACGACGCTGGACTCCCTGTTCACGGTGCACGACCTGAGCACGGTCCCCGGCGACCAGGAGAAGGAGTTGCACGTACGTCTCGAAAGCCGGTGACGTTCCCGGCCCGATGTGCCCTCCGTCTCTTATGCAACTAGTTGCATAAGGCGGTGCGCGTGCCTTACAACTACAGGCACGACACCGCGCACGGAGGGCCCGATGACCCGTTACCCCCACCTGTTGACCCCCCTCGACCTGGGCTTCACCACCCTGCCCAACCGGGTCCTCATGGGCTCCATGCACGTGGGCCTGGAGGAGGCCGAGGGGGGCTTCTCCCGTATGGCCGAGTTCTACGCCGCCCGCGCCCGCGGCGGGGTCGGCCTCATCGTCACCGGCGGCATCGCCCCCAACGACGAGGGGCGGCCCTACGAGGGCGGCGCGAAGCTCACCACCGAGGCCGAGGCGCAGCAGCACCGGACCGTCACCGACGCGGTGCACCGCGAGGGCGGGCGCATCGCGATGCAGATCCTGCACTTCGGCCGGTACGCCTACCACCGGGACCTGGTCGCCCCCAGTCCCGTCCAGGCGCCGATCAGCCCCTTCCCGCCCCGCGAGCTGACCGACGCCGAGGTCGAGCGCACCGTCGACGACTACGCCCGCGCCGCCCGACTCGCCCGACGGGCCGGCTACGACGGCGTCGAGATCATGGGCTCCGAGGGCTACCTGATCAACGAGTTCATCGCCACGCAGACCAACCACCGCACCGACCGCTGGGGCGGCTCCTACGAGAACCGCATGCGCTTCCCCGTCGAGATCGTCCGCCGGGTGCGCGAGGCGGTCGGTGAGGACTTCATCGTCGTCTACCGGCTCTCCATGCTCGACCTCGTGCCCGGCGGCTCCATCCTGGACGAGGTGATCACCCTCGCCAAGGCCGTCGAGACGGCCGGAGCGACGATCATCAACACCGGCATCGGCTGGCACGAGGCCCGCATCCCCACCATCGCCACCTCCGTTCCCCGTGGCGCGTACACCTGGGTGACCAAGCGCCTCATGGGCGAGGTGACGGTGCCGCTGGTCACCACCAACCGCATCAACACCCCCGAGCTCGCCGAGCAGGTGCTCGCCGAGGGCTGCGCCGACATGGTGTCGATGGCCCGCCCGATGCTCGCCGACCCCGACTTCGTCGCCAAGGCCGCCGACGGCCGCCCCGAGGCGATCAACACCTGCATCGGCTGCAACCAGGCCTGCCTCGACCACACCTTCAGCGGGCAGATCACCTCCTGCCTGGTCAACCCGCGCGCCTGCCACGAGACCGAGCTCGTGCTGTCCCCGACCCGCCGCCGCAGGCGCGTCGCGGTCGTCGGCGCCGGCCCGGCCGGCCTCGCCTGCGCGGTGAGCGCCGCCGAACGCGGCCACCACGTCACCCTGTTCGACGCCGCGAGCGAGATCGGCGGCCAGCTCAACGTGGCCCGCAAGGTCCCCGGCAAGCAGGAGTTCGACGAGACCCTGCGCTACTTCCGCACCCGGCTCGCCGAACTGGCCGTGGACGTGCGTCTCGACACGCGCGTCACCGCCGGGGACGTGGCCGGCCACGACGAGGTCGTCGTCGCCACCGGCGTCACCCCGCGCGTCCCCGACATCCCCGGCGTCGACCACAGGAGCGTCCTCGGCTATCTCGACGTGCTCCGCGACGGCGCCCCCGTCGGCGACCGGGTCGCGATCCTCGGCGCGGGCGGCATCGGCTTCGACGTCGCCGAGTTCCTCACCGACGGCGGCGACAAGGCGCACGAGAACCCCGAGACGTACTTCCGTCGGTGGGGCGTCGACCTCGACCACCGCGCCCCCGGCGGCCTCGCCGTACCCGAGCGCCCCGCCCCGCCGCGCACCGTCCACCTGCTGCAGCGCAAGGCCTCCAAGGTCGGCGCCGGCCTCGGCAGGACCACCGGCTGGATCCACCGCACCGAACTCAGGCACCGCGGCGTCACCATGGTCCCGGGCGTGCGCTACGACCGGATCGACGACGCCGGACTGCACGTCACCGTCGACGGCGAGAGCACTGTCCTGGAGGTCGACACGGTCGTCCTGTGCACCGGCCAGGAACCGCGCCGCGACCTGTACGAGGAACTGGTCGCCGCCGGACGGCCCGTCCACCTGATCGGCGGCGCCGACGTGGCCGCCGAGCTGGACGCCAAGCGCGCCATCAAGCAGGGCACCGAGCTGGCGGCGGCGCTGTAGGCCGGGCGCGGCCCGTCCCTAGGATGAGCCCATGTCACTCCCGCACGCGATCCTCACCGCCCTGCTCGAGAAGCCGTCGTCAGGGCTGGAGCTGACCCGCCGGTTCGACCGGTCGATCGGCTACTTCTGGTCCGCGACGCACCAGCAGATCTACCGCGAGCTGGGGAAACTGGAGGCCGAGGGACTGATCCGGGTCCTCCCCTCCGAGCAGCCCGCCCGGGGGCAGAAGAAGGCGTACGAGGTCCTGCCGGCGGGGCGCGCGGAACTGGCCCGTTGGACCTCCGCCTCCCAGGACCCCAAGCCGCACCGCGACGCGATGCTGCTCCGGCTGAGGGCGGCGGCCGTGGTCGGCACCGCGGGCCTGGCGGCCGATCTGCGGCGCCACCGGGAGATGCACGAGCGCCAGTTGGCGGAGTACCGGGAGATCGAGCGGCGCGACTTCCCGCCGGGCAAGGACGGGCCGGAGGACCGGTTGCGCCATCTGGTGCTGCGCGCCGGCATCGACCTGGAGACCTTCTGGACCCAGTGGCTCGACCACGCGCTGGCGGAGTTCGCCCGGCTGCCGGACACCGGCGGACCCGAGAGCCCCGCCGTACGGAAGGCGTGACACCGCGACGGGCCGGCGCCGGCCGCCCTCCCGGGGCGCGTCGGATGTGCCGGCGGCCGGCGCCGGGTCCAGGGGATGTCGTCCGGATCCTGCCGGGGCCGCGGGGCCGGTGCGGCTGCACGGCGCCGTCCCCCGGCGCCGACCCGATCCGGACGAGACCCCCTAGGAGCGGCGCGCAGCGTTGCGGCGGCGCAGGTACCAGGCGGTGGCGGCGATCCCCGTGCCGACCAGTGCGCTGCCCGCCACCAGCGTGACCGTGCCGTAGTCCGTCGAGCCGCCGCCGATGCCGCCCATCACCCCGAGGGACGGGGAGGCGGTAGGAGAGGCCGAGGGGGTGGGAGCCGTGGAGACGACGACGGACTGCGTGCCCGCGGTGCTGCCGTTCGAGCAGATCACGATCACCGTGTACGTGCCCGGAGCGACGTCGGACCAGGCGGCGGACTGTCCCGAACCGTTCCCCGACAGCGCCACCTGACGGCCCTGTGAGAAGCTCGTCTGGCTGCTGTGGAGCAGCGAGGCGGTGCCCCAGTGGCCGTTGACCTGGGCGCACGCGCTGGTGCTCACCGAGACCGTCGGTCCGGTGGTGCTGACGGAGATCCCGGCCGCGGCGGCCGGCCCGGCCAGGGCCAGCGCGAGCGCGGCGGCGGCAGCCGCGGTCGGACCGGAACGGAGCAGTGGCTTCGAGTTGCGCATGTCGACTGCCTTCCGGCGGCACGGCCGGCGGTACATCCCTTGTGCCGCCTAGGTCGGGGAGCGCCCGTGCTGCCACGAGGCAAGCCAACGGGCCGCCGGACCGGCGCGCACTCCGGCGGCATCCGGGCAGGTGACGGCTTCCTCCGGGCGGCCGACCCCGGGGCAGGGTCAGCGTCCGGCGCCCGTCGTCACCGTGCGCTCCGCGGAGAAGCCGCCCCAGGTCCCGTCCGGCAGCATCGCCCGGATCCGCACCCGGTGGGCGACCCCGGGCTCCCGGCCGGCGTAGAAGCGGTACGTCGCCCGGCCGCGGGGCGCGTCACCGCCGTGGACGAGCGAGGTGGCGACACGGCCGTCCAGGTGCACCTCGTACTCGGTGATCACCCCGTCGACGCGCGGCGGCACCCAGTGGAGGACGATGTGGTACGCGCCGTCGGCCCACTCGCTCGCGGCCCGGAAGCCGGTGGGAGCGCCGGCCGGGCCGTCCGCGCCGTCCGCGGTGGTGAGGCGGACGGTGGCACCGGCGGGGGAGAGGTTGTCGGCCGCGTCCCGGGCCCGGACCGTGAAGGAGTAGCGGGTGCCCGGCCGCAGCCCCGTCACCACGGTGGCCGTCTGGTTCCCGCCCACACTGTGGATCTTCGTTCCGCCCTGGTGGACGTCGTACGACACCACACCCCGGTCGTCCTTCGCGGCGGACCACGACAACCGGGCCGCCCGGCTTCCGGCAGTCCGTCCGTGAAGCTCCGCCGGACGGGTGGGGGCGGTGTCGTCGGCGGTGGTCGCCCCGGGTGTCGTCGCCCGGACCTCCCGACTGCGCGGCCCGAGCCGCCCGTCCGTGTCCCGGGCCCGCACCGTGAACACATAGGTGGTCGCGGGCCGGAGTCCGGTGACGTCCACCATGTGTTCGGCACCGGGCGCTTCCTTCACCTTCGTGGTGCCCCGGTACACCTCGTAGCGGCTCACCGCGGTGTCGGCGACCGTGTTCCACATGACGTGCACGCTGGTGGCGCTGCCCGCCTCGGCCGTCACGCCGGTCGGTGCTCCGGGCGGCCGTTCACCACCGGCGCCGTCGTCCGGCCCTCCCCATCGGCAGGAGGTGAGCAGCAGGAGGACACCGCCGAGCGCGAGAAGGCGACGCGGGGACACGGCCGAGGGAACGCCACGCACGACTCTGCCTCCCAGGGCGGCACACGGGGACATCCGAAGAATGGTCCGTACCAATACGAGCAGACTGGCGTGATCACATCAAGAGGGTGGGGTGGAGGAGTGCTCGCGCACATTACGTATGCTGAAGCCCGAACGGGTCGAACCTCCCCTCATGAAAGGGGAGTTCGGGCCCATGGCGCGGATCGCTGTCGTCGCGGATCCCGCGCCGGCGCGGGCGGCCGGACGGCTCGGGTCGATCCGGACCCGGGCCCCGGCCCCCTGGTCGTGGTCGCTGGTGCGATCGTGCGCTGCCCGGCCCTGTCGGGGCCGTCGTGCCGCCGTAACGGGAAGAAATGGTGCAAAGTTCCCGTGAGTGTGCGCCCGTGACCCCGACGAGAGGCCCCCCTTGATCGTGTCCCGTGTCCCGTCACTCACCCTGGTCATGGCCGGTGTCGCCCTGCTGACCCCCTCGCCTCCCCCCGTCACCGCACCCCAGCCCCGTACCGAACCGTCCGCACGGCGCACGGCCCCGGTTCCCGCCGTCGGTCCGTCGGCCGGGGTGCGTACCGGGCCGTCCGCACGGCGCACGGCCCCCGTCTCCGCCGCCGACCTGCTGGCCAAGGTGCGCGCCTGCGCACCCGTCTCCCACGGCCGCTACCGCGAGGACCACGGCGCCAGGGCCACCGTCCCGGTGTGCGGAACCCGCGACGCCGTGTTCTGGAAGGCCGACATGGACATCGACTGCGACGGCCGCCCCGGCCCCCGCTGCAACGCCCGCGCCGACCCGTACTTCTCCGCCTCCACGGCCTTCGCCCAGTCCGACGGCCGCCCGCTGAGCTCCGAGAAGACCCCCTACGTGGTGGTGCCCGCGCCCAGCGTCGTGTGGAACCACCGGTCCCACGGCGTGCGCGGCGGATCGGTGGTGGCGGTGGTGTACCGCGACCGGGTGCGGTACGCGGTCGTCGGTGACACCGGCCCCGCCGACATCATCGGCGAGGCCTCCCACGCCGCGGCCGAGTCGCTCGGTATCGACCCCGACCCGCTCGCCGGCGGCACACCCTCCGGCGTCACCTACATCGTGTTCAGGAACAGCCGGGTGACCCCCATCGAGGACCACCGGGCCGCGGTGACGGCGGGGGAGCGGCTGGCCCGGCGGTTCGTGGAGGCCGACCACTGAACCGGCCGGGCGTCGCCGCCCTCCTCACACCTTCCGGTACGTGTACGCCTCGACGGCCGCCGCCTCCACCGCGGCCAGGTCCGCCCCCGTGGAGGCCGTGACCACCGCGGCCACCGCGCCCTCCACGAACGGCGCGTCCACCAGTCTGGTCCGCTCGGGGAGTTCGTCGCCCTCGGCGAGCAGCGCCTTCACGGTGAGCACCGCGCTGCCCAGGTCGGTCAGCACGGCCACCCCCGCCCCCCGATCGACGGACGCGGCCGCCGCGGCGATCAGCTCGGCGCTCGTGCCGAGCCCACCGCCCTCGGTGCCGCCCGCCGGCGCGACGGGGACCGATCCGCCGGCGCCCGCCAGACCCTGCGCCAGCTCCGCCACCGACGCGGCCACCGCCGCGCTGTGCGACACCAGCACGATCCCCACCAGCTTCTCGTCACTCACCGCCGGCCTCCGTGTCCGCCGAGGCCGCCACGAGTCCGGCGATCAGCAGCGCCGCCGACGTGGCCCCCGGATCCTGGTGCCCGATGCTGCGCTCACCCAGGTAACTGGCCCTTCCCTTGCGCGCCCGCAACGGCGTCGTCGCCACGGCGCCCCCCTCGGCGGCGTCGCGCGCGGCGGCGAAGGAGTCGCCGAGGGCGTCCACCGCGGGCACCAGAGCGTCGATCATCGTCTTGTCGCCCGGTGCGGCACCACCGAGCTGCCGTACCGCGTCCACCCCGGCGCGCAGCGCCTCGGCCAGTTGCCGCTCGTCCACCTCGACGGCGTCCCCGAGCGCCTTGCCGGTGCGGCGCAGCAGCGTCCCGTACAGCGGACCGGACGCGCCGCCCACCGTCGAGACGAGCAGCCGCCCGGCCTGGACCAGCACCGCCCCGGGCGTGGTGGGCAGCTCCTTCTCCAGCGCGTCCCTCACCGCCCGGAACCCGCGCTGGAGGTTACTGCCGTGATCCGCGTCCCCGATCGGCGAGTCGAGGGCGGTGAGCCGTTCCGCCTCGCGGTCCACGGACGCGGCGACGGCCGTCATCCAACGGCGGAAGAAGTCGGCGTCGAGCACGGGAACTCCTTTCGTGATAGGTACTCCTGAACCGAACCATGGCACCGGCGTGCCTCACATGCCCCAGCGCAGCCCCGGAGTCCGCACCGGCGCGTCCCACAGCCGCAGCAGTTCCTCGTCGATCCGGCACAGGGTGACCGAGGCGCCCGCCATGTCGAGGGAGGTGACGTAATTGCCGACCAGGACACGGGCCACCGGGACCCCGCGTTCGCCGAGCACCCGCTGCACCTCGGCGTTGAAGCCGTACAGCTCCAGCAGCGGGGTGGCGCCCATGCCGTTGACCAGGACCAGGACGGGGTCGCGTGGCGTGAGGTCCTCCAGGATCGCGTCGAGGGCGACCTCGGCGATCTCGGCGGACGTCATCATCGGCCGCCGCTCCCGGCCCGGCTCGCCGTGGATGCCGATGCCCAGCTCCAGCTCGCCGGAGGGGAGGTCGAAGGTGGGACTGCCCTTGGCCGGCGTGGTGCAGGCGCTCAGCGCCACACCGAAGCTGCGGGAGTTCTCGTTCACCTGCCGGGCGATCGCCTCCACCCGCTCCAGCGGCTGTCCCTCGTCCGCCGCCGCGCCCGCGATCTTCTCCACGAACAGGGTTGCCCCCGTGCCCCGCCGGCCGGCCGTGTACAGACTGTCGGTCACCGCCACGTCGTCGTCGACCAGCACCTTCGCCACCTGGATGCCCTCGTCCTCGGCCAGCTCGGCGGCCATGTCGAAGTTGAGCACGTCACCGGTGTAGTTCTTCACGACGAACAGCACCCCTGCCCCGCTGTCCACGGCCGCCGCGGCCCGCACCATCTGGTCGGGCACCGGGGAGGTGAACACCTCGCCGGGACAGGCAGCCGACAGCATCCCCGGCCCCACGAACCCGCCGTGCAGCGGCTCGTGCCCCGACCCCCCGCCGGACACCAGGCCCACCTTCCCGGCCACGGGAGCGTCCTTGCGCACGATCACCCGGTTCTCCACGTCCACCGCCAGCTCGGGGTGGGCCGCAGCCATCCCCCGCAACGCGTCCGCGACCACGGTCTCCGGGACGTTGATGAGCATCTCCATGGGTACCTCCTGGGAAGCCTAGCAGGACAGTCGCTGACCTGCGTCTTTGCTGGTCAGAGTGAGTGGGAGCGGTTTTCGATCTTGGCGGTTCGTGACGGCTCGGAGCGGGTTCTGGCGGTACTGATGCTGACTTAATGTTGACTTTGGCGACACCTCGTCAGGTCGGACAGGCAGTCGGATGCCGTGTGGTCGAGATCCCTGCTGACGGCAGTATCGGCCTTGCGGCAGCGAAGGTCACGCGCGAGAACGGCATGGGCGCGCCCCGGTCCCGAAACGGGCTGTGCCGAGCGTCGGCGTCTTGCGGGCCTTGATCAGTAGGCCGCTGGTCGAACAGGTCACCTGGTCGACTGTCCAAGCATGCTAGCCGGATCACCGGTGGGTGAGCTGTACTGAGATTTGTGGAGTCCCTGATGCCAGGGTTACCGTCCTGGCGAAGGAGAACTACCAGCGCCATGGCAGCACCCCGTAAATACCTCGACGAACTCCGCGAGCGCGCGATCCGTGAGGTCCGCGCCACCGGCCGCCCATCGCCCACGTCGCCAAGGATCTGGGCATCCGCAAGGAAGCCCTGCGCGGCTGGGTCCGCCAGGCCGAGGCCGACCACGGCGGGCGCGACGACCGGCTGACCACCGCCGAGCAGGACGAGCTCAGACAACTCCGCAAAGAAGTAGCCGAGTCGAGGCGGGCGAACGAGATCCTCAAAGCCGCCTCGGTGTTTTTTGCCCAGGAGATCGACCGTCCCCGGACGAGGCCGAGCTGGGGGTGCCCCCTCTGGGGGAGTGATCGACCACCTGCGTGACAGAGGTCTCGGGGTCGATCCCGTCTGCCGGGTGCTGGACCTGTCGCCGTCGACGTACTTCGCCCGCGAGAAGCGGCCGAAGACGGCCCGGCGGCTCCGCGGCGAGGAGCTCATGCCACTGATCGAGCAGGTCCACGCGGAGTCGGGCGGCACCTATGGCGCCCGCCGGATCACCCGCGCCCTTCGGCGCAAGGGACACGAGGTGGCCCGCTGCACCGTCGAGCGGCTGATGGCCGAGCTCGACATCGAGGGCGTCATCCGTGGCCGACGGCGGCGCACCACCATCCCGGAGCCGTCGGCACCCCGCCCGCCGGACCTGGTCGACCGCGACTTCACCGCCTCTCGGCCCGGCCAGCTCTGGGTGGCGGACATGACGTATGTCCGCACCTGGTCCGGCTGGGCATACGTGGCATTCGTCCTGGACGTGTGCTCACGGATGATCGTAGGCTGGCAGGCCGCGAACCACATGCGGACCGAACTCCCGCTGGGCGCCCTGGAAATGGCGCTGTGGAGACGGAGAATCAAGAAGGACTCCGGCCTCATTCATCACAGCGACCGCGGGTCGCAATACGTGTCAATTCGATACACCGACCGGCTGTCCGACATCGGCGCCTCAGCGTCGGTCGGCTCGGTCGCGGACTCGTATGACAACGCGATGGCCGAGGCCCTGAACGGCACCTTCAAGGCCGAACTCATCGAGATGCAGGGCCCCTGGAAGGACGTCGAGCGGGCGATCTTCCAGTGGATCACGTGGTACAACGAAGAACGCCTCCACTGCGCGCTCGACTACGTACCGCCCGCCGAGTACGAGCAAGCCTTCTGGCAGAGCCGGGAGCAAGTCCCGCAGTCCGCCTGAACCATCAAGATCGGGCTCTACGAAACTCGGGGCAGCTCGTGCGCCCCTGGCGCGTAGCAGTTGGTGGATTACCGCAACCAGTCTTCTGGGCCCACTCTCCGTCAACTTTGGAGTGAGGCCAACATCGAGCACTTCCAGGACGGATCAATCGCTCACTCGAAGTGGACGGAGGGCCGTCGGCAGAGGGCTCCGTCACCTCGTGTCTGAGGGCCGGGCGTGCTGCGCAGGTGACTGTCTTCGCTCACGGGGGAGGCGGTAGCTGCCCGTTCTTGGTCCCACCATGGCGCAGGTGAGTGGCATTTGCGTGGCGCCGTGAGACGGCGAAGACGCACCGGGGCCTTCCAGCGCGGCTTGTCATCAGGCCGGCTGTTCCGGTGGCGGGCCCTACCTGTGCTTGCCCCGAACTGCCCGCCGGGTCCGAGCGGAGCGGCGGGCAATGGCGCGTCGTCTGATCCGGCACCTGGCCGCCGAGCGGGAGCGAACCCCGATGACCGTCCCGCTGCTCCGCGTCACATGAGGAGACTTCCGTCGGCCCGGTCGACGGGATCGTCGGTATGTGGACGGTGCCCGTCACCTCCCGCTGCCAGGCAGCGGGAGGTGACGGGCACCGGTGAACGGAGACGTCAGCGCGCGAGTCGGATCCGTGTGATGGTGTCTTCGGTCGCGGTGGCACCGGACTTGTCGACCACGTAGGCGGTGCCGTCGGTGATCTCCACGTGGTTCGGGTTGATGCCGGTGGCGATGGTCTCCTCGACCACGCCCTCCTTCACGTCCACCCGGGTCACGTTGGCGGCGGTGCGGTTGACCACCAGGACGTCGCCGGAGCGCTCGTCGGTGGCCACGGACAGGGCGCCGGCGCCGGTTGCCACGGACCGGGTGACGGTGCCCGACTTCAGGTCGACCACGGACAGGGTGCCCGAACTCTGGTCGGCGGTGTAGGCGGTCTTACCGTTCTTGGACAGCGAGACCGAGATCGGGCCGTCACCGGCCGGGATGAGACGCGGGGTCTCGGAGCCCCGCGCCAGCTCGATCAGGCGGTCGTTGTTGAGGTCGGCCGCGTAGAGCGTGCCGGTCTTCTCGTTGACGGTCAGGCCGGTGGGGCCGGCGCCCTCGACGGTGACGCGCTCCTTCTCCTTCAGGGTCTTGGTGTCGAAGGCGACCAGGGTGCCGTCGCCGAAGGCGCTCGCCCACACCGTGTCGTGCTTCTCGTCGACGACGATCTCGCGGGCGTGGTTGACGTCCGGCAGGCTGGCGAGGTGCTCGCCGGTGCGCTGGTTGTAGACGGACACGGTGTTGTTGCGGGTGTTCGTCGTCCAGACGGTGTTGTGCTCGTCGTCGACGGCGACGCCGTAGACCGCCTCGACGGCGCTGGTGGCGGTGTCGGTGACCGGCGGGGTGAGGTCGGCCTTGATCTTCAAGGTCTTCGGGTCGACCTTCAGCAGGTGCGACTCGGTGACCGGCGGGCGGCCCACGGCGGCGGTGACCCACAGCACGTTGTTCCGCTCGGAGTAGGACGACTGGTACAGGCCCTTGGTGAGCGTGGCGGTGGTGACCGACGATCCGGCGGACTGCGCGGACGCGGTGCCCGCCAGGGCGAGGGTGCTGCCCGCGGCGACCGCCACGGCTATGGCGGTGGCGACCGCGGCGCGGCGGCGGATGGGGGTGGCGGGGATGGACATGGCGGTGAAACTCCCTTTTCTCGGTGATAAACGGACAACTGCGGAGGGGGAAGTGGCTCAGGTGGCCGCCCGGAGGCGGCGGTTTCAGGCGACCGCGGCGGGACCGGCGGCGCTGCGGCGGCGGATGACGAGGAGCGTGGTGGCGGCGGCCCCGGCCGCGCCGCCGGCCGCCGCGGCCGCCGCGGACCAGGCGATCGTGGCGTAGGAGACGAGGCTTTCGACGGACGCCGCGGCCAGGGTCCCGGCGGGGGTGTCCGGGGTGGTGGTCCCGGACGTCGGGGAGGATGCGGCGGCCCTGTCCGTCGCGGTGACGACCGTGAACTCCACCTTCAGTGTGGTGGCCGGGTTCGGGGCGAGGAAGCGCAGCCAGTGGCCGCCCGCGGAGGTGTCCACCGGGACGGTGACCTCACCTTCGCGGGTGCCGCTGTCGTCGATGTCCCACTGGCCGAGGATGGCCTCGTCGTCGAGCTTGACAGTGACCTTCTCCCCGGCGGGGAACCCGGTCACCGTGATGTGCAGGGTGCCGCCGGGCCGCACCTGGTCGGCGGTGATCTCGGCCTTGGCCCCGGCGGCGTTGGTCGCGCTGGCGGGGGCGCCCCAGGCGGCCGGCGCGGGGCTCGCGGCACCGTCCGCCGCGGAGGTGCCGGTCGCGCCGGTCGCGGAGGTGCCCGCGGCGCCGGACGTCACCGTGAAGTCGGCCCGGAGGCTGGTGGGCGGGTTCGGGGCGAGGAAGCGCAGCCAGTGCGCGCCCTTGGCGGTGTCGGCGGGGACGGTGACGCCACCGGTGTACGACCCGTCGGAGCCGACCGCCCACTGGCCGAGGATCTTGCCGTCGTCCAGCTTGACCGTCAGCTGCTGACCGGCCGGGAAGCCGGTCACCCGGAACGAGACCCTGCCGCCCGCGGCCACCCGGGAGCCCGCGGTGATGGTGGCGGACGTGCCCGCCGCCACATCGCCGGAGCCGGAGCCGCCCGTCGTCCCCGTCGAACCGCCGGCGCCGCCCGTACCGCTGCCCGACCCGCCGGAACCGCTGCCCGTGCCGCCGCCCGCCGAACCGCCGCCTGAACCGCCCGCCTTGGGCGAGGTGACGGTGATGTCCGCCTTCAGACTGGTGGCGGGGGAGGGGGCGAGGATACGCAGCCAGTGCCTGCCGGCCGGGACGGAGGCGGGGACGGTCACCGTGCCGGAGAACGTCCCGTCGGCCTTCACCGCGTCGGACCACTGGGCGAGGATCTCACCGTCGTCCAGCTTCGCCGTGACGTCCTGTCCCCCGACGAAGCCCGAGAGGGTGAAGGACACCTTGCCGCCGGCTGCCACCTCCCGCCCGCCGGTGAGCTTCACCGCGGGCTCGGTGACCGCCGACGGGGAGGGCGTGGGCGTGGGCTGCGCGGTCTGCGAGGGTGTGGGGGCCGGTGTCGGAGCGGGAGCGGCGGCCGTGACCGTCAGGTCCTCGCTGCGGACGCTCGTCTGCGGGGCCAGGAACCGCAGCCAGTGCCCGCCGCCGGTGCTCGCGTCGGCGGGGGCCGTGACCGAGCCCGCGACGCTTCCGTCGTCGCCGACGGTGAACTGCTTCAGCAGCGTCGCGTCGTCGAACTTGACGCTCAGGGTGGCCCCGGCCGGGAACCCGGTGGCCGTGAAGGGGACCGCGCCGCCCTGCTCCACGCTCCTGGCACCCAGGGTGACCGAGGGCGCGGCCGTGTCCTCCGCCAGTGCCACCGCGCCGGCGGCCCCCGTGTCACCGGTGGTGGCCATGGCCAGGGGGGCGGCGCACAGGGTGCCCAGACCGAGGGCCGCGCCGGCGGTCAGGGCGACCGCACGGCTCAGCCGGGCACCGGAGGGCGAAGCGGATCTTTCAGAGGTCATGGAAACTGCTCCTGGCAGGAGAAACGTCACGGAGAAGGACGTTCGAACAGAGGGGCACATCGGGGGCGGCGAAGCCGGCGCGGAACGGGATGTGCGATCAACTAAGGTAAGGCTAACCTAACCTGCAGATCGTGGACGGTCAAGATCATGGACAGTCAATTGGAATCCGTGTCCCCGCACCTCTCGGAGCCCCCGGAAGGCGCCCCGCACCGCCCGCCCCGTCTGCCCAGGCCGCACCCGGTGCCCCGCCTCGCCCGGCCGGTGTGCACACTGCCGGAACCGGGCGGCGAGGACGCCTTCTGGGCGGACGTGCGGGCCCGCGGCGGCACGCCCCTGGTGGGCCCCGACCCGCGCGGCGACGCCGACCACCGGGCGGTGACGTTCCTGTGGCGCGGCACCCCCGGCACCCGAACCGTCGAGGTCCTGCCCAACAAGCTCGGCGACCCGCGCGACCCCGACGGCAACCTCATGGAACGCGTCCCCGGCACGGACGTCTGGCACTGGACCCTGCGCCTGCGGCACGACTGGCGCGGCACCTACGACCTGTACGTCGACGAGGGCGACGGACCGGACCCGGGAACCCCCGCCTGCCGGCGCCGTCTGCGCACCCTGCGCCGCACCGACCCCTTCAACCCCCGCACGCTGCCCCACCGCTGGGAGGCGGAGCCGGTGTCGTACGCGGAACTCCCGGCCGCCCCGCGCGCGGTGGGCTGGGAACCGCGGCCCGGCATCCCGCGGGGCGCCGTCACGGAGCACACCGTGGCGAGCACCCGCCTCGGCGGCTTCCGCCGGGTCTGGCTGTACGAACCGCCCGGCGCGGTCCGGGAGCCGGCGGAGCTGCCGGTGCTGGTGCTGCTCGACGGCGAGCACTGGCAGCTCCGCCTCGGGCTCTCCCACCTCCTCGACAACCTCGTCGCCGACGGCCGAATCCCGCCCGTCGCCGCCGTGCTGCCGGAGGCCGTGGACGAGGCCACCCGCTGGGCCGAACTCTCCTGCCGGCCCGAGTACGTCGACTTTCTCACCGGTGAATTGCTGCCGTGGGCGGCGGGGCTCCTGCCCCTCGGCGACGATCCGGCGCACACCGTGATCGCCGGGCAGAGCCTCGGCGGACTCACCGCCGCCTACGCCGCCGCGGCGGCACCGCACCGCTTCGGCAACGCCCTCGTCCAGTCGGGCTCGTTCTGGTGGCCGGTGGAACCGGAGCCGGAGTGGCTCACCGGGGCCCTCGCCCGGACGCCCCGGCTGCCGGTGCGTTTCCGGCTCTCCTTCGGCGCACAGGAATGGGTGGCCCTGCCCGCTGCGCGCAGGCTGCGCGACACCCTGACGGCCCTCGGTTACCACGACTCCTCCTACCGGGAGTTCAACGGCGGACACGACTACCTCTGCTGGCGCACGGAACTGGCGGACGGGCTGGTGGAACTGCTGGGCCGCTGAGCCGGCTGCGGGGACCACTCCCGGCCCGCCGCCACCCGGCGCACGCACCGCTCGTACGGTGCGGGGCCGAAGCGGGACGTCCAGCCGGACGGAACCGCGCGCCACGCGGGCCACAGGGACCGGCGGCCCCCGGCGTTCTCCAGGACCAGGTGGCCCTCCCGGCCGTCCTCGGGGCCGGGACCGAAGGGGCCGGCCGGTTCCCGGGTCATGCCTCCAGCTCCTTCAGGCGGGCGGCCAGGAACGCCGCGACGTCGTCGAGGTACCGGTCCCGCATCAGCTGCGGGTGGGTGCAGTCGAGGTCGTGGTTGTCGAGGGCGCCGGTGACGTACGGACGCCAGGACTCCCTGGTCAGCCAGGACTCGGCGCGCGGGGCGGCGGCCGTGAAGAACAGCACGTCGCCGTCGTACGGGCGGTGTTCGTGCTCGCGCATCATGCGGGCGTGGTTGGGGACGATGTCGACGATCCGGGACAGGGTGCGGTCGGTGAGCCCGGCCAGCGGGCTGCCCGCCCGGCGCAGCGTGGCGAGCACGTCCTCGCGGGTGCGTTCGCCGGTGCGGTCGAAGCCCGCCATGCGCAGCACGGCCGTCAGCGCGTCGCCCTCCTCCGGAGCCGGACGCTCCCGCCACTGCTCGGAGGGGAAGGCGTCCAGCAGCGCGAGGAGTTCGACCTCCTCGCCGGCCTCCTGGAGCAGGACGGCGACCGTGTGCGCGAGGACACCGCCGACCGACCAGCCCAGCAGGCGGTACGGGCCGTGCGGCTGGACCTCGCGGATCCGCTCCGCGTAGTCCTCGGCCTCCTCCTGGAGCGTGCGCGGCAGCGCCTCGTCACCGGTCAGACCGCGGGCCTGGAGCCCGTACACCGGCTGCTGCGGGCCGAGCCGCGCGGTCAGTCCCACGTAGCACCAGGCGAGGCCGCCCGCCGGGTGGACGCCGAACAGCGGTGTCCGGTCGCCCTCGGCGCGCAGCGGCAGGATGACGCCGAGGGCGTCCCCGGCGGCCGGTGCGGCGGCGTCCAGCCGGGCGGCGAGCCCGGCCGGCGTCGGCGCCTCGAACAGGGAGCCGATGGTCAGCTCGGCGCCGAACTCCTCGCGGACCCGGCCGACCAGGCGCACCGCCAGCAGCGAGGTCCCGCCCAGGTCGAAGAACGCGTCGTCGGGGCCGGCCCCCTCCACGCCCAGCACCTCGGCGAACAGGCCGGTCAGCGCCTCCTCACGGGCGGAGGCGTACGGCCGCCCGCCGGTGCCGCCGGCGAACACGGGGGCGGGCAGCCCGCGCCGGTCCAGCTTGCCGTTGGGGGAGAGCGGGAAGGCGTCCAGGGCGACGACGGCCGCCGGGACCATGTGCTCGGGCAGCTCCCGGGCCAGCGCCGCCCGGACCCCGGCCGGATCGGCGCTGCCGGTCACGTAGCCGAGGAGCCGGTCGTCGCGGACCAGGGCGCACGCCGCGTCCACGCCGGGACGGGCGGCCAGCGCCGCCTCGACCTCACCGAGTTCGATGCGCTGGCCGCGGAGCTTGACCTGGTGGTCGGTGCGGCCGAGGTACTCGACCTCGCCGTTCGCCGTCCACCGGGCCAGGTCCCCGGTGCGGTACATGCGGGTGCCGGCCGGACCGAAGGGGTCGGCGACGAACCGGGCCGCGGTCAGCTCCGGCCGGCCCAGGTAGCCGTCGGCGAGCTGCGTACCCGCCAGGTACAGCTCGCCGGGGACGCCGGGCGGGCAGGGCTGGAGGGCGGCGTCCAGGACGTACAGGCGGGTGTTCCACACCGGCCGCCCGATCGGCACCGGGCCCGTGTCCGCCGGGTCGCACGCGTGGTACGTCACGTCGACAGCGGCCTCGGTCGGCCCGTAGAGGTTGTGCAGCTCCACGCCGGGCAGGGCGCGGGCGAACGCGGACGCCGTCTCGCGCGGGAGGGCCTCGCCGCTGCAGAACACCCGGCGCAGCGCGTCCGCGCAGTCGGCGGCCTCCGGGGCGGCCAGGAACACCTGGAGCATCGACGGTACGAAGTGGCAGGTGGTGACCGCCTGTTCACGGATCAGCCGGGCCAGGTGGAGCGGGTCCTTGTGGCCGCCGGGCTCGGCGACGACCAGCGTCGCGCCCTCGCGCAGCGGCCAGAAGAACTCCCACACCGACACGTCGAACGACGACGGCGTCTTCTGGAGCACGCGGTCCCCGGCCGTCAGCCCGTACTGGTGCTGCATCCACCGCAGCCGGTTGTCGATCGCCCGGTGCGGCACGACCACGCCCTTGGGGCGGCCGGTGGAACCCGAGGTGTAGATGACGTACGCCGGGTGGGCGGGGGTGAGGGCGCGGGCCGGGTCCGTCCAGGCGTACGACGACACGTCGAGCCCGTCCAGCACGACCACCTCGGTGCCGGCGCTGTCCGGGAGGCGGCCGGCGCGGTCGGTGACGGCGCACACCGGCGCGGCGTCGCCGAGCATGTACGCCAGCCTCTGCTCCGGGTAGTCCGGGTCGAGCGGCAGGTAGGCGGCGCCCGCCTTCAGCACCGCGAGCAGGGTCACGACCAGGTCCACCGAGCGCGGCACCGACACCGCCACCACCGCGCCCGGCCGGGCGCCGAGACGCTGGAGGTGCCGGGCGAGCCGGTTGGCGCGGGTGTTCAGCTCCGCGTAGGCCAGCTCGGTGTCCCCGAAGACCAGCGCGGTGGCGTCCGGGTTGCGGGCGGCCCGCGCCTCGATCGGTCCGACGAGCGTGGTCGGCGGCAGCGCCCGCTCCGTGCGGTTGAACTCCTCGACGACGAGGTCGGCCTCCGCCGGGGTCGCGACGGCGTGCACCGCCAGGGGCTGCTGCGGGTCGGTGCCGGCCAGCCGGTCCAGCAGGTCCAGGAACCGTTCCTGGTGCGCGGCGAGGCCGGAGTCCTCGTACAGCGCGGGGTTGCCGTCGTGGTCGACGCGCAGGCCCCGGCCGTCGGCGCGGTCGTAGACGTTGACCGTCAGGTCGTCCACCGGCCCCGCCGACAGGTTCCTCGCCCGGGCGGGGGCGCCCGCGAAGTCCACGCCGTAGTCGAAGGGCATGACGTTGACGAGCGGGCCGACCAGCGCCCGGCCCTCGCCGAGCAGGCCCAGGTCGCGGCGGATGTCCTCGTAGCGGTAGCGCTGGTGGCGGCGGACCTCGCGGATGCCGAGCACCACCCGCCGGACCAGCTCGGCGAAGGTCTCCTCGGGGGAGACGGTCAGCCTCAGCGGCAGCACGTTCATGACCATGCCGGGCACGCGCAGCGCCACCGAACCCATGCGGCCCATCATGGGCAGGCCCAGCACCACGTCGGTACGGGCCGTGGCGCGGGCGGTGCACAGGGCCTGCGCCGCGATCAGCACGTCCGGCCAGGTCGCGCGGAGCCGGGTCGCAAAATCCTTGAGCCGCTCAGTGGCGTCGGGGGAGAGGTGGGCGGTGCGGCGCAGGAAGGTGCGGGACGGGAGCGCGCCGCGGCCCGCGAGCCGTGGCGCCTCCGGCCGGTCGGCGAACGCCTCGGCCCAGTGCGCCCGGTCGGCCTCGAACGCGGCCGACTCCCGGTACGCGGTGTCGTCCGCGACCAGGTCGGCCAGGTGGCCGAAGCCGCGTGGGGCGGGTTCCTCACCGCGGACGAGCGCCGAGTACACCTCGGCGGTGCGGCGCACCACCAGCGAGTAGCCGTACCCGTCCATGACGAGGTGGTGGACGCGCTGGTACCACAGCCACCGGTCGGCGCCGACCCGGAACAGGGCGTGGCGGAACAGCGGCCCGGCCGCCAGGTCGAACGGCTCGGCGAGGTCGGCGCGCATCCAGGCCTCGGCCTCGGCCTCGGTGTCCGGCTCCCGTACGGTCAGCGGCGGTTCGACGACGTCCGACACGTGCTGCACGGGGCCGTTCGGGGTGTCCTCGATCCGCACCCGCAAGGCCTCGGTCTCGTCCGTCACCCGGCGCAGGGCGCGGGCGAACCGCACCGGATCGAGCGGTCCGTCGATCTCCAGGCACTCGGCGGTGTTCTGCGCGGGGCTGAGCGGGTCCAGGGCCTGGGCGAACCACATGCCCGTCTGGGCCGCCGTCAGGGGCAGGACGCTCATACCGCCCCCAGCAGGGACGCCCACGCCTCGATGGCGGGCCGTTCGGCGAGGTCGGCGAAGGAGGCGGTCACGGCGTGCTCGCGGCGCCAGCGTTCCAGGAGCGTCATGACGCGGATCGAGTCGAGCCCGTGGTCGACGAGGTTCTCGTCCACGGGTATGTCCGCCGGGTCCTCGCCGAGGCAGTCGGCGACGTCGGTGCGGATCCGCTCAAGGGTCAGCGCCATGGTCAGACCTCCGTCAGGAGCGCGTCGGTGGTGGTGACGACCGCGCAGCGGCCGGCGGTCCAGCGCAGTGCCATGTCGTGGTCGGCGCGGGAGAAGTCGGCGACGGCGTCGGCGACGACGAACGCCTGGATGTCCCGCTGCCAGGCGTCGGCGGCGGTCATCAGCACGCCGATGTGCGCGTACACGCCGGTGAGGACGATCTGGTCGCGGCCCCCCTCGCGCAGCAGGTCCGCCAGCCCCGTGCGCACGAACGCGCTGTACTTCCACTTGGTGAGCACGGTCTCCCCGGCCTCGGGGGCGACGGCCTCGGGCGCGGCGAGCCTCTCCGGGTCGTCGGGGACACCGGGCCCCCAGAAGTCGAGCTGGAGGCCCCGCTGCCGGGGCGTCTGACCGCCGCGCTGGGCGGAGTGGAGGACCGGCACGCCCAGGCGCCGGTACTCCTTGAGCAGACGGGCGGTGTTGCCGAGCATGCCGGTCAGGGGCTGCTCGCCGGAGGGGAAGGCGGACAGGAAGTGCTGTTGCAGGTCGTGCACGAGCAGGACGGCGCGCGCGGGGTCCACGGTCCAGGACACCCGGTTCTCCGGGAGTTCGTCCGGTGCCGGCAGCGGATAGGGGGCGATGGCGGGGAGTGCCATGGGGGGAGTCCTCTCGGTACGGTCAGGCCTGTCCGGCGGCGGACCGCAACTGCGTCTTGCTGATCTTGCCGACGCCGGTCCGGGGAAAGGCGTCGACGAATTCGACGAGGTCGGGGATCTTGTAGGCGGCGATGCCGCGTTCGCGGACGAACCGTTTGACCGCGGCCGGCTTCAGCGGCTCGGCGCCCCGCCGCAGGATCACGTAGGCGAGGGAGCGTTCGCCGAGGTACTCGTCGGGCACCGAGACCACCGACACGTCGTGCACCGACGGGTGGGCCAGGATGATGTTCTCGACCTCCTCCGGCGCGATCTTCTCGCCGCCCCGGTTGATCTGGTCCTTCGCCCTGCCCTCCACGACGAGGTGGCCGGTCGGGGTGCGGCGCACGATGTCGCCGGTGCGGTAGAAGCCGTCCTCGGTGAAGGAGCGCCGGTTGTGGTCGGGGGCCCGCCAGTAGCCGCGGATCGTGTACGGACCGCGGGTCAGCAGGTGCCCGAACTCGCCCTCGGGGACGTCGCGGTCCTGGTCGTCGACGATGCGGACATCGTCGTCCGGGGAGATCGGCCGGCCCTGCGTGGTGACGACCGTCTCGGTGTCGTCGTCCCGCCGCGTGTAGTTGACCAGGCCCTCGGCCATGCCGAACACCTGCATCAACGTGCAGCCGAGCGCGGGCTCCAGCCGGCGGGCGGCCTGCTCGCTGTACTTGGCGCCGCCGACCAGCACCAGTTCCAGGGTGGACAGGTCGTGCCCGGTGGCGGACGCGGCCTCGGTCCACACCAGGGCCAGGGGCGGCACCAGGGCCGTCATGGTGATCCGCTCGGTCTCGATCAGCGGGAACGCGGTGGCCGGATCGGGCTTCGGGGCGAGCACCGCCGTGCCGCCCGCGTACAGGACACCCAGCCAGCCCGGGGAACTCATCGGGAAGTTGTGCGCGGCCGGTAGCACGACCAGGAAACGCGTGTCGCCGTCCACGCCGCAGATCTCGTCGGAACCCCGCAGCGAGTACAGGTAGTCGTCGTGGGTGCGAGGGATCAGCTTGTTCAGGCCTGTCGTCCCGCCGGAGAGCTGGAGGAACGCCAGCTCGTGCGGCTCGGGCCCGTCGAATGGACCGGACGGCTCGCACGGCACCTCGCTCAGCGCCGTGTGCTCCCCGGGGTCCCCGGCCACGAACACGTGCCGCAGGCCCGGCGTCCGCTCCCGTATCCGCGCGGCCAGGTCCCGGTGGTCGAAACCGGCGTGCCGGTCGGGGACGACGTACGCGACGGCTTCGGTGAAGGAGCAGAAGTGGGAGATCTCCGTCTCGCGGTGCGCGGGCAGCGCGTACACCGGCAGCGCGCCGATACGGAACAGGGCGAAGACCACCTCGACGAACTCGCCGACGTTCGGCAGCTGCACGACGACCCGGTCGCCCTTGGTGATGCCGCGTGCCAGGAACCCGGCGGCGAGCCGGTCGGCGCGCGCGTCCAGCTCCCGGTACGTCCAGGTGCGGCGCTCGGGCGCCGGGTCGACCAGGGCGATCCGGTCGGGGTGGGCGGCGGCCCGCTCGCGCAGCATGCCGCCGAACGTCTCGCCGCGCCAGTGACCGGCGGCCCGGTAGCGCTCGGCGAACTCGGGCGGCCAGGTGGGGGCGTCCACACCGGGGGTGAGGGTCACAGCGCTGCTCCCACGGCGTGCAGGAAGGTACGGAACTTGGCGGCGGTCTCCGCGGTCTCGGCCTCCGGCGTGGAGGCGGCCACGACCCCGGCGCCGGCGAACAGCCGCAGGGTCGTGCCCTCGGCCTCGGCGCAGCGGATCGTCACCACCCACTCGCCGTCGCCGTCGGCGTCCTGCCAGCCGACCATGCCGGTGTAGGCGCCGCGGTCGAAGGGCTCCGACTCGGCGATCACCCGCCTGGCCCGCTCGGTGGGTGTGCCGCAGACCGCCGGGGTGGGGTGCAGCGCGGACGCCAGGTCGAGGGCGGTGGTGTCCGGGGCGGAGACCTCGCCGGTGACCGTGGTCGACAGGTGCCACATGGCAGCGGTACGCACCAGCGTGGGCCGCTCGGGCACGTCCAGCGCCCGGCAGAAGGGCGCCAGTGCCTCCCGTACGGCGGCCACGACGACGGCGTGCTCGTGCAGCTCCTTCTCGGACTCCAGCAGAGCCGCCGCGCGCCGCACGTCTTCGGCGAGGTCGGTGCTGCGCGGCGCCGATCCGGCGAGGGGGTTGGCGGTGAGCCGGCCGCCCCGGCGGGAGACCAGCAGCTCAGGGCTGGCGCCGACCAGGGTGCGGCCCGGCCCGCTCGGCACGGCGAAGGTGTAGCCGGCCGGGTCGCGGCGGGCCAGGCGGCGCAGCATGGCCGGCAGGTCCGGTTCCCGGGCGGAGGTCAGCTCCAGCGTGCGGGCGAGGACGACCTTGTCGAACTCCCCGGCCCGCATCCGCGTCACCGCGGCGGCGACCGCCTCGCCGTACCGTCCCGCGGCCGGGACCTCCTGGACCCGCCACTCGGGACGGTGCCCGTCCTCGGGCACGGGCAGCGCGATCAGCGGGTCCTCGCGCAGGGGCGGTGCCCAGCGCACCGAGTCGGGCACCGCCAGCGCGGCCGGGGCGTCCGGGGCGAAGGGCAGCGCCCCCACGACCACCGGCACGGGGGCACCCGGGCGGCGCAGCGCCTCCAGCGTCTTCCGCACCCGCCGGGCCGGGGGACGGGAGTCCTCGGGTATCCCGGCGGCGGTGCCGCGTCCCAGGAGCGTGCGGTGGGGGGTGGCGAGGAAGCGGTCGGTCGCGGGGCGGTAGGACTCCAGCAGCGCGGTCGCGGCGCCGGGGGTGACCGGTGCTCCGGTGGGCCGGTGCGGGGTGTCGGGCAGCGGTTCGTGCAGGGGTTCGTGCAGGGAAAGGGACATGGCTGTCTCCAGTGGGGAGGACGTGTGCCGAGGGCCCGGGTCAGGCCCGCAGGGTGGCGCCGCCGTCGACGTACAGGTTGTGCATGGTGATGTGCTGGGCGTGGTCGGAGGCCAGGAAGACGACGGCGTCGGCGATGTCGGAGGGGTCGGCGATCCGGCCGAGCGGGATGCCCGTGCGGTAGGTCGCCGGGTCGCCCTCGACCACCCGCTGGGCGGAGGCCTCCTCCTCGCCCGCCGTCCACAGGGCGCGCTGCATGTCGGTCATGGTCGAGCCGGGGGAGACCGCGTTGCAGCGCACGCCCTGCCGCGCGACCTCCAGGCCCAGGCACCTGGTGAACATGACCGCGGCGGCCTTGGACGCGGCGTAGGCGGCGAAGCCCGCGCGAGGGACGCCTCCCGCGTTGGAGGCGACGGTGACGATGCTGCCGCGGCCACGCCCGGCCATGCGGCGGGAGGCGGCGCGCGAGACGTGGAACACCCCGGTGGTGTTGACCGCGAAGTGCGCTGCCCAGTCCTCGTCGGAGAGGCCGGCGACGGGTCCGTCGCGCAGGATGCCGGCCACGTTGACGGCGATGTCCAGCGGGCCGAGGGTCTCCTCGGTCCCGGCCACCAGCGTCTCCACGGCGGTGGCGTCGGTGACGTCCAGCGGGCGGGCGGTGACCCGCCCGTCGTGCCGGGCGGCGAGTGTCTCCACGCCCGCGGGGTCGAGGTCGGTGGCGACCACGCGGGCGCCCTCCTCGACGAGGGCCGTGACCACCGCCGCGCCGATGCCCCGGCCCGCCCCCGTCACGAGGGCGAGCCGGCCGTCGAGTCCGGGCGTCACGAGGCGAGCGCCTTCGTCACGTCGTCCAGGACGATCCGGGCGGCCAGGGGGCCGCCGGCGCTGTTCCAGGCGGAACCCTGGACGACCACGACGTGGCCCTCCTGTTCGGCCTTGAGCCTGCTGAAGTTGGGCACCTTCTGGGCCTCGGCGTACGCCTTCTCACCGTCGGCCTTCTCGCCGAGGGTGCCGAAGAACAGCCAGTCGCCGTCGATGGTGGACAGCTTCTCCAGGCTGACCGGCTCGCTGTGGCCGGTGCCCACGCCCTGCTGGTCCTCGGGCCGCTGGAGGCCCAGGGCGGTCAGGGTGGCGCCCACGTGGCCCACGCCCCGGCCGACCGCCGACGGCGCCTTGTTCTGCCAGCGGATCACGCTGACGACCGCTCCGGCGTTCTCGCCGAGCTTCCCCTTGGCGGCCGTCACGTCGGCGTCGAAGCCGGTGAGGATCTTCTCGGCCTCGGCCTTCCGGTTCAGCGCGTCGGCCGTGGCGGTGAAGGCCTTCTTCCAGTCCTCGTTCAGCTTGGCGGTGACCACGGTCGGGGCGATGGACTCCAGCTTGGAGACCTCGCCCTTCACCGCCGTGGTCTCGTCGAGCAGGATCAGATCGGGCTGGAGCGCGGCCAGCTTCTCCATGTCGGCCTCCGCGACCGTGGCGACCACCTGCGCCTCGCCCGCCTTGTCGGCCAGGTACGTGGACACGCCCTTCTGACCGCGTCCGGCGGTGGCGCCGGCCGGCTCGATGCCGAGCGCGAGAGCGGCGTCCAGGGTGGGCTCGCTGAGCGTCACGACCTTCCTCGGCTCGGCGGGCACGTCGACCTTGCGGCCCGTGGCGTCGGTGACCTGACGGGTGCCGGTCTCAGAGCCGCCCGCGCTGTCGCCGCCGCCGTCGTCACCGCAGCCGGTCAGGAGCAGGGCTCCGGTGACGACGGCGGCGGGGACGAGGACGGTTCTGCGGGAGGCACGTGCAGGGGACATGAAGGAGTCGCTCCTCGGAAGGGTGGTGGGAAACGGAAACGGAAAACGGGGCGGGACAGGGAGATGGGAACGGGGAAACGGGACGGGACGGGGGAAGGTGGGCGGGACGGGGGAAGGGGAGGCGCGGGAGGGGAGTCGGCGGGCGGAAGGGAGCGGGCGGAAGGGGGCGCGAGGCGACGGGTCAGAGGGTGGGGCCGCCCAGCAGGCGGACCAGTCCGTCCGCCAGAGCGCCGTGCCAACAGGCGTAGTCGTGACCGCCGTTGAACTCGGTGCGGGTGACCTGGCGGCCGGTCGTGCGCAACGCGTCGTACAGGGCGCGGCTGTGGTCGACCATGACCCCCTCGTGTAGTCCGACGTCCAGATGGACGCGCACCGGCCGGGCGGTTCCGGCGGCGTAGCGGGCGACGAGCCAGGGCGTGCCGTGGACCGGCGGTTTGGGTCCGGCCGGCGGCGGCTGTCCGGGCCGCCACCACAGGGAGGCGGATTGGGCGAGGACGTTGCCGAACCGGTCGGGCCGCAGGTACGCGGCGTACAGCGCGGTTACGCCGCCGAGGCTCTGTCCGGCGACCACGGTGCGTTCGGGGTCCGTGGCCAGCGGCCAGCGTCCGGCCGCCCAGGGCAGCAACGCGTCCGCCAGGAAGGCGACGAACGGTTCCCGGCCGCCGAGGTCACGCCAACGGGTCCGCCGGTCCACGGCGTCCGGTGCCAGCACGGCCAGCGGTGGCAGCGCGCCGTCGGCGATCAGCGCGTCCAGCGTGTCGCCGAGTCCGAGCCGCCCGAACCACATGTCGCCGTCGCACAGCACCACGGTCGGCAGGGGCGCACGGGCGCCGGCTTCGTGACCCGGCGGCAGATAGACCCAGACGTCCCGGTCCCCGACCGGCGCCGAGCCCTGGACCCGGTGCCGCTCGACCCGCCCGGCCGGCACCGTGCCCCGCCGCCCGGCCCACCGCTGGGCGGGTGCGTCGGGCAGGGCGAAGATCGAGGCGTCGGACTCCCCGCGGCGGGTGGCGACGGTACGGCGGTTGAGCGGGTCGGCCGCGGCGAACGCGGTCAGCGACCGCAGCCGCTGCTGGAGTCCGTCCGGGTCCGAGGGCGGTTCCCGGAGCGAGATGTCGGCGGCCAGCCGGTAGGAGCCGCGGTGGTCGGCGCGCAGCCGGAGCCCCAGATGCCAGACGTCGGTGCCCGGGACCCGCTCCAGCAGTGAACCGGCCAGGTGGGCGCGGTCGGTGAGGCGGTTGCCGAAGAACAGCACCTGCCGGGTGGCGCGGTGACCCCGCCACAGGAACGTGACCGCCCGATGGCCGGGCGCACCGTCGAGCTCCTCGACGAGCGGGGTGCCCAGCCTCTCCGCCTCCTGCCAGAACTCGGCTGCCAGGGCCGCCCGTCGGGCGTCGTCGGCCCCCTCCACGGCCTCCAGCAGCTGTGCGACGCGCGGTCCCGTCACCCGCTCCGGGCGGATGTCCGGCGCGGTGGCACCGCGAGGGGTGGATCGAGTGAGCGTGGTCATCGGTGTTCTCCGTGAACCGCCGGTCGGAGCGTGCAGGGCAGGCGAAACTGCCGACAAAATCGTCAACAGCCAAGGTAAGGTTAGCCTAAGCTAAGCACATGTCCACTGGAATGTGTGCCCTGCACCTAGACGCTTCGGTGCCCGTCGTCCGGCGCTCCGCCCCCCGGACGGCCGTCTCGTGAGCACCACGACGGCCGCAGCCCCACCGAGGGGGGAGCAGGATGGGAAGAGGCCCCGCACCAGGGCTCCCCGGCGCGCGGCGGGCCTGCTCCTCGGCGTCCTCCTGCTCGTCGGGGCGACCGCCCTCTCCCTGGCCGTAGGGGCCAGGCAGATGCCGCTCGACCAGGTCTGGTCCGCGCTGTTCGACCCGTCCGGTACCGAGAACGACGCGATCGTTCGGGACCTGAGGCTGCCCCGCACGCTCATCGGCGCCGCCGTCGGCGCCGCCCTCGGCCTCGGTGGCGCCGTCATGCAGACCCTGACCCGCAACCCGCTCGCCGATCCCGGACTCCTCGGCGTCAACGCGGGCGCGTCGGCCGCGGTCGTCACCGCGATCGGGGTCCTCGGCATCACGTCGTTCACCGGACACCTGTGGTTCGCACTCGCCGGCGCGGCCCTCGCCGCCACCGCCGTCAACGCCCTCGGCGGCGGCCGGTGGGCGACACCGGTGCGGCTCGCGCTGGCCGGGACCGCCGTCAACGCGGCCCTGTTCGGCTACGTCAACGGCCTCTCGCTGTGGCACCTGAGCACGCTGGACGAGATGCGGTTCTGGTCGGTCGGCACCCTGGCCAACCGCGAGGTGTCCCTGCTGGTCACCGTGGCGCCCCTGCTCCTGGGCGGCGCCGTGCTCGCCCTCGCCCTGGCCCGGCCGCTCGCTGCCGTCGCCCTCGGCGAGGACCACGCGCGGGCACTGGGGACCCGGGTGCGGCGCGTGCGGGTGCTCTCCGTGGTCGCCATCACCCTGCTGTGCGGCGGCGCCACCGCCGTGTGCGGGCCGATCGGCTTCATCGGCCTGATGATCCCGCACGCCGCCCGCGCCTTCTGCGGGCCCGACCCGCGTCGGCTCATCCCCTGCTGCGCGGTGTTCGCACCGGTGCTGCTGCTCGTCTCGGACGTGATCGGCCGCGTCGTGATGCCGCCGTCCGAGATCGAGGTGGGCACGGTCACCGCGTTCCTCGGCGGACTGCTCTTCATCCATCTCGTACGGCAGCGGAAGGTGGCCCAGCTGTGAGCCTCGTGAAGGACACCCCCGTGCGGACCCGCGCGGAGGTGCGGCGCGGACTGCTGCGCACCGGCCGCTGGTCGCTGCGCTACGGCGCCCGGACCCTGCTGGTCTGCGTGGTGCTCGCCGTGCTCACGGCAGGCGCCATGGTGCTGGCCATCGGCAACGGAACCTACGAGCTGTCCCCGCCCGAGGTGCTGAGCACGCTCGCCGGCGACGGGCCGCCGGGCGCCGGGTTCGTCGTCCTCGACCTGCGCCTGCCCCGGGCTCTCGTGGCCGCGCTGGTCGGCTTCGGGCTGGGCATGGCGGGCGCGGTCTTCCAGTCCCTGACCCGCAACCCGCTGGGCAGCCCCGACGTCATCGGCTTCGGCAACGGCGCCTCGGCCGGCGCGCTCGTGGCCATCATCGTCCTCGACGCGGGCGCGGCGCGGACGGCCGTCGGCGCGGTGTGCGGCGGCGCGGCGACGGCCGCCGCCGTCTACCTGCTGGCCTGGAAGCGCGGGGTGCACGGATACCGGCTGGTCCTCGTCGGCATCGGCGCCTCCTCGGTGCTGGGCGCGGCGACCAGCTTCCTGTACCTGCGCGCCGACATCGGCAAGGCCGCGCAGGCCGCCGCCTGGACGATCGGCTCGCTCAACGCCCGGGACTGGAACGACGTCCGAGTCGCCGCGCTGGGCCTGGTGGTGCTGGCGCCGATCGTCCTGGCGTACGGACGACGGCTGACCATGCTGGAGATGGGCGACGACTCCGCCGCCGCGCTCGGGGTGCCGCCCGAGCGGAGCCGCCTGGTGCTGCTCGGCGCGGGCACGGGCCTCACCGCCCTGGCGGTGGCGGCGGCCGGCCCCGTCCCGTTCGTGGCGATGGCCGCCCCGCAGTTGGCCCGCCGGATGACCCGGGCGGCGGGCCCGAACGTCCTGGCCGCCGGGTGGACCGGAGCGTTCCTGGTGACCGCCGCGGACCTGGTCACCCAGCGCCTGACCGGCTCCGCCCTGCTGCCGGTCGGTGTGGTGACCGGCGTGGCGGGCGGGGCCTACCTGGCCTGGCTGCTGCGCGCGGAGCGCAGGGGCTCCCGGCTGTGACGGGGGAGCCGGCCGCCGAGCGGGACTGACGTGCGCCCCACCGTGACCGGTGGCTCCCGGCCTCCCCGCACCTCCGCCCCCGGCGGCCCGCCTCCCCGAGAGCGACCTGGATCGAACGCGCGCCGGCCCGCGTCACCCGCTGGGGCGCCCGTCTGTCTGTAAGGACTTCTTTTGGGACCAGAGTTCGGAGTTCTTTTGGCCCCACTGGCGGGCCGTAGGGGGCGTGTGGAGAGGTGCTTCGCGCCCCTGTAGCAAGTTCTTTTGGCCCCACTTCGATCGGGTGGTTCCGCTGGCCGGGTGTGGGGGGCTGGAGGGTAGTTTTGGGGTATCGGTCAGACGCCGTCACCGTGCCCCCGACAGGCGCGTGGAGTCTGCCGACCCGACTCGATTCAGGTCGCAGGCCGCCCAGTGTCTGCGGCGGCTGGACGAGAACGGGTGCTGGCCCGGTCGGCACTGGGACTTTTTGGCCGGGCCCGACATGGCTGCGGCCGGCACCCCGTCAGGGGCGCCGGCCGCGGTTGCCGTGAGGAGTCAGCGGCGTCGCTTCTTCTGGGTCTGTGCGAAGCGGTAGGAGTCGGTGCCGGTCTCGACAATGTGCGCGTTGAACGTGACCCGGTCCACGATTGCCGTGCAGAGACGGGGGTCGGTGAACGTCTGCTTCCACTCCGAGAACGGCGCGTTGGAAGCGACCGCGATGGCCCCTCTTTCCTCACGTTCAGTAAAGATCTGGAACAGGAGCTTTGCGCCGGCCTTGTCCAGGTCGAGATAGCCGAACTCATCCAGGCAGAGCAGATCGACGCGTCCGTAACGGGCGATGGTGCGGGCGAGCCTCTTCTCGTCGGCTGCCTCTGCCAGCTCGTTCACCAGGTTCACCGTGGTCGTGTAACGGACCCGGAGCCCCGCTTCGGCGATCGCGGTGCCGATACCGATCAGCAGGTGGGACTTGCCGGTGCCACTGTCGCCGATGAGGCAGAGCGGCTCCCCGGATTTGACCCAGGCCGGGTCAGCCAGGGTGCCCAGGAGTTCGGGTGTGACGTTCGGGTTCTCGGCGAAGTCGAAGTCTTCCAGCCGCTTGGGACGGGGGAAGTTGGCCTCCCTGACCAGCCGCTGCTTGCGGCGTTCTTCACGTTCGGCGACTTCAGCTTCCAACAGGTCCGCCAGAAAGTCCTTGTAGCTGACCCGCTCGCGCAACGCGGAAGCCGCGATGTCCTCGAATCGGCTGCGGATGGTGGGCAGGTGCAGGGTCCGGCAGGCTTCGTCGATGACTGTGTCGACGGCGCCTTCCGCGGCGGCATCACTGCGAGGCGGGGGAATCCGCTCGTCCGTGGATGCTGTGGGAGTACTCATGCAGGGCCTTTCGGTTGGCGGCGGGTCAGGAGCTGGTCATAGGGCGCCACCGACGGCAGGGGGCGCTTGTCCTCGGGGATCTGTGCTCTGCGGGCTGTCAGGGAGACCACGCCGCTTGGCTCGGCCCAAGGCGGCGGATCGTCTGGGTCGTCCGGCAACGGGGTCTGCTCCGGTTCGGCAGCGACGGCTTTGCGAGCTTCGACAGCCACCACGTCCGAGCTGATCGAGCCCGCTCTGACTGCGGCAGCCATGCCCAGCTGGACGGCCGCCGCGGGCATCCGCCGGTGCAGCAGCAGGACCTCGATCAAGGCCCGGGTTCCTGCCGCGTCCCCGTGACTGGCACGGGCCGATGCCCAGAAGGCCTCATGGACTTCGGTGAACGAACCGTTCTCGCGGGCGCTGGCCAGCGCGGTCGATCCCGCCATTGCTCCCGGCTCGGCCAGCAGGATTTCCAGATAGTGATCGAGCTCGTCACGGAACTCACCGCGCCGGGTCAGTCGCGGATGGCGGGCCACGACCGTGCGCCGTTCGAAGATCAGAAGTTCGTTGCCCCGCAGCAGCACCCGAATGTTCTGTCCGATGAACCGGGCCGGTACTGAGTAGTGGCACTGGCGGACGGTGATTCGGCTGGTGCGGTCGACCTTCGGAGTGAGGGTGATGCCGCACTCGAATTCCTCGAACGGCAAGGGCGCCAGGCCGTCGCTCTCACTCACGAAGTTGAAGCCGATGGATGTCAGTTTGCCCTGCAGAACACGGTCGTCCTCGGCCACGTCGATCGCGGCGATCTTTTCATTCAGCTCTTCGAGCGATGCCACTTCGGGAACCGGGACCAGATGGGTGCGGCGGAAGCGTCCGCCCTCCTGTTCCACCCCGCCCTTCTCGTGGGCGCCTTCCTGGCCAGGGATGCAGTAGAACGCGTCAAAGCCGTAGTGGGCACGGAAGGTGACCCACCGCTCGGACTCCACCCGGCTGCGGCCCGTGCAGATTCGGTTGACCGCCGGCTTCAGATTGTCGTAACGGATGTGGCGGGCCGGCACTCCGCCCAGCGCGTTGAAGGCCGCGACGTGGCCTTCCATGAACGACTCCTGGGCCTGCGAGGCGAAAACCCGGTGGATGGCCTTGTCCGAGTACGACAGTCTCAGTGTGAACAGATGGCACTTGGTCACTGTCCCGGCCAGCCGCACCCAGACGTCTGCGAAGTCCACTTCGGCCTCTTCGCCGGGAAGGTGGATCTGCGGGACCATCCCCTCCAAGTGCCGGCGTCCCTCGCGGGCTTCGGTCTCGATCTCCGGCCGGCGGACCGCCACATAGTCCGAGACCGTCGAGTACGACACCTGATCGAACCCATGCTCCTGCGCGAGGCGTTGATAGACACGCCGGGCGGTGTGCTTCTGCTTTCGAGGAGCCGTGAGGTCGTCCCGCAGCATCGCGTCGATCCAGCCCTTGGCCGGGTCCAGCACCGATCTCCGTGGCTGTTGCTCCTTGCGCGGCGGCGGCACTGCGGACTCCAGCGCCTGCCGCACCGTGCGCCGATGCACCGAGTATTTCTCTGACAGAGCACGCTGCGACAACCCCGGATCGAGACGTTTGTCCCGACGGATAGCGGCGAACAGCTCAGCCCGCGACAAACCCACCCCGGCCTCCCGACACGACCGTGTTCCAACATCACGGTCCCGACATGACCGTGATCGACGGAGACACCTTGTCGCTGATCGGCGGACGGCTCATCGCATGCACTCCATCGTGGGCACGTCGCCCTCGACGAATGTCGCGGCCAAGTGAACGGCCTGGTCACGGCCCCGGACCGGGCCCGTGACCAGCACGTTCGTCAACGACCTAGCCGACGCAGAACTCGTTGCCCTCGGGATCCTGCAGAACGACGGCGTAGTAGTCCATGTCCGGCCTGTCCATTACCCGCAGCACAGTCGCACCAGCGCCGGTAAGCCGTTCCACTGTGGTGGTGATCCGCTGAGTGCGAACCGCCAGCGGGACGCTCCGGCCACCGCCGACTTTCAGGTCAAGGTGTACCCGGTTCTTGACGGCTTTGGGTTCCGGCACCGGCTGGAACCACACCCGCGGTCCCTGCCCTGTCGGGTCGACGATCGACTCCGGCCCCTCTCCGACGCCATTCAATTCCTCTTCGGGCACTCCCATGTCCGCCCAGTAGTCCCGCCACGTGTCGTGCCCGCCCGGCGGGGGCTCCGGGACATATCCCAGTGCGTCGGCCCAGAAGGACACCAGCCGTTGCGGGTCTGTGCAGTCGATGGCCACTTGAAGCGTCAGATCCATGCCAGCAGCGTCTCAGGCAGGTCTGACAGAGACCGGGTCGCGACGCTTGCCGGGCCGAACACCGTGAGTGGAGCCAAATCAACTCCGTACGTCCCTGGAGCCCGGAATCGTTCCCGCAGTGGAGCCCAGAGAAGTCCTTACAAACACCCGTCACCGGCAGCCCGCCCGATTGATTGACGGCCCTGGTCGGCGTGTCCCCGGAGCGGCTCGCCGCCGCCCTTCCGTGCCGGGCGCCGTGCGGGCGTGTCCGCGGGGAACCGGCTCGCGTGACCGGCCCGGTATCGCCTTGTGCTCCGTAGTGCCTCACCGTCAAGCACGTCGTCGACCTCCCCGCCCACTTCCTGGGGGGCGCGGGGGCGAGGAAGCGTGCCCCTCCGTCCTCTCACGTGGGCCGCCCTGCGACGTGACCGGCTCACGGGTCATCGGGACGAGGCGGTTACCGCCTCTCCGGGGACACCGCGCCGATCGGACGTGAACGGCCGGTGCCGGGCCGGAAGACGCGAATACGGTAGACGAAATTGTTGACAATCTTGTTTGGCTAGATTTACGTTCGACAGGCACTCACTCAGGGAGGGCAACCATGCCGAAACAAGCCCGTCCGGGCACCGGGGAGCAGGCCAAACAGCTTGCGCTCGGGCAGCTGCGGCAGGCGATCCTGCGCGGCGAGATGGCACCGGCGCAGCGGCTGGTGGAGAACGAACTCGCCGAGCAGTTCGGCGTGACCCGGGCCAGCATCCGGGCCGCACTGATCGACCTGGAGTCCCAGGGGCTCGTGGAACGCATCCGCAACCGCGGTTCACGGGTACGGGTCGTCACGGTTGAGGAGGCGGTGGCCATCACCGAATGCCGCCTGGTTCTCGAAGGGTTGTGCGCGGCCAAGGCCGCCGCCGCCGTCGACGACGAGCAGCTCGGTGAACTGCGGGGCCTAGGCACGGCCATGCGCAAGGCCGTGACCGCCGGCGAGCCGTTGACCTACTCGGACCTCAACCACGAACTCCACGCCAGGATCCGGGAGTTCTCCGGGCAGCGGACGGCCGTGGAGCTGCTGGAGCGGCTCAACGCCCAACTGGTGCGTCACCGTTTCCAGCTGGCGCTGCGCCCGGGGCGTCCGCAGCAATCCCTGAACGAGCACCTGGCCATGATCGAGGCGATCGAGGCCAGGGACCCACAGGCGGCCGAGGCGGCCGTCCGGGCCCACCTCACCAGTGTGATCGAGGCGCTGCGCGACTGACACACACGCGTCGAGGCGGGCGTCACCTGTTCACCAAGGAGAAGCATCCATGACGCACGGCAACGCGCCCGCCGCCACTCCACGCTCGACACTCGTCGTCACCGCGCACGCGGGGGACTTCGTGTGGCGGGCGGGCGGCGCCATCGCCCTGGCCGCCTCGCGCGGGGAGAAGGTCACCATCGCGTGCCTGACCTTCGGCGAGCGCGGCGAGTCCGCCAAGGCATGGCGCGAGGGGAAGAAGCTGGAGGAGATCAAGGCGATCCGCCGGGAGGAGGCCGAGAGGGCCGCCGCCGCCCTCGGTGCCGAGGTCCGCTTCTTCGACGCGGGCGACTACCCGCTGACCGCCACGCCCGAGCTGACCGACCGGCTCGTCGAGGTCTACCGCGCCACCCAGCCCGACGTGGTGCTCACCCACCCGGTCGAGGACCCGTACAACGGCGACCACCCGGCCGCCAACCGCATGGCTCTCGAAGCCCGTGTCCTCGCCCAGGCCATCGGCTACCCGGGCGAGGGCGAGATCATCGGCGCCCCGCCGGTCTTCTACTTCGAGCCGCACCAGCCCGAGATGAGCGGCTTCCGGCCCGAGGTCCTGCTCGACATCACCGAGGTGTGGGAGACCAAGCGCAAGGCCATGGAGTGCCTCGCCGCCCAGCAGCACCTGTGGGACTACTACACCGACCTGGCCGTCCGCCGCGGCGTCCAGCTCAAGCGCAACGCGGGCCCCAACCTGGGCCTGGCCCACAAGACCATGGCCGAGGCATTCATGCGCCCGTACCCGCAGATCGCGAGGGAGCTGGCATGAGCGGCGTCATCGTCACCGGCCCGCCGAAGGCCGCCGCCGCGGACGTCGAGGCGCTCGCCAGGTACGGCGTGGCCACCGTCAGCGAGGCCATGGGCCGCACCGGCCTGCTCGGCCCGGAGATCCGCCCCGTCCAGCAGGGCGTACGCATCGCCGGCACCGCGGTCACCGTCCTCAGCTGGCCCGGCGACAACCTGATGATCCACGCCGCCGTGGAGCAGTGCGGCGAGGGCGACATCCTGGTCGTCACCACCACCTCCCCGTCCACCGACGGCATGTTCGGCGAACTCTTCGCCACCGCCCTCCAGCGGCGCGGTGTGCGCGGTCTGATCATCAACGCGGGCCTCCGCGACACCCAGGAGCTGCGCGAAATGGGCTTCGCCGCCTGGTCCCGGGCCGTCTCCGCCCAGGGCACCGTGAAGGCCACGGGCGGCTCGGTCAACGTGCCGGTCGCCATCGACGGCCAGGTGATCCGCCCCGGCGACGTGATCGTCGCCGACGACGACGGCGTGGTGGTCGTCCCTCGCGAACGCGCCCGGCGGACGGCCGAGGCGTCCGAGGCCCGCGAGGTCAAGGAGGCCGGCGCCCGCGCGGCGTTCGTCGAGGGACAACTGGGCCTGGACCGCTACGGGCTGCGGGAGAAGCTGAAGCAGCTGGGCGTCACCTACCAGTCGTACGACGAGTACACGGCGGGGGAGCGGCCGTGACCGGCTCCGAGGGGGTGCGCTGCACGCTGATGCGTGGCGGCACCTCCAAGGGCGCCTACTTCCTGGCCGACGACCTGCCCGCCGACCCCGGTGCCCGCGATGGGCTGCTGCTGCGGATCATGGGCAGCCCCGACCCGAGCCAGATCGACGGCCTGGGCGGGGCCCACCCGCTGACCAGCAAGGTCGCCGTGGTTTCCTGTTCGGCCGACCCGGACGCGGACGTCGACTACCTCTTCCTCCAGGTCGCCGTGGACACACCCGAGGTGACCGACCGGCAGAACTGCGGCAACATCCTCGCCGGGGTGGGCCCGTTCGCGGTCGAACGCGGGCTGGTGGCGGCCGGGGACGAGGAGACGTCCGTACGCGTCCGCATGCGCAACACCGGAGAACTCGCCGTCGCGACGTTTCCCACCCCGGGCGGACGCGTCGACCCCACCGGGAACGCCGAGATTTCCGGCGTGCCCGGGACCGCCGCCGCGGTGGTCCTGGAGTTTCCACAGGGTGCGGGCCCCCTGCTCCCCACGGGCAACGTCCGCGACACCGTGGCCGGTACGGAGGTGACCTGCGTGGACAACGGCATGCCGGTCGTGCTGATCCCGGCCGCCGCGCTGGGGGTCACCGGCTACGAGAAGCCCGGGGACCTGGAGGAGGACGCCGCGCTCGCCGACCGGCTGCGGGAGATCCGGCTCGCCGCCGGACGGCTGATGGGCCTCGGCGACGTAGCGGGCACCACGGTGCCCAAGCTGACCCTGCTCGCCCCGCCCGCGGACGGCGGCGCGGTCATGACCCGCACCTTCGTCCCCGTGCGCTGCCACACCTCCATCGGCGTACTGGGCGCCGCGAGCGTGGCCGCCGGACTCCGCCTGCCCGGCGGGGTGGGGGAGCCGATCGCGGTCCTCCCGCACTCCGGCGACCGCCTGCGCGTCGAGCACCCCACCGGATTCCTGGAGGTCGGCGTCGACGTCGACCCGGGCTCCGGCACGGAGCCCGCCGTGGTCCGCCGCACCGCCGTCGTACGCACCGCACGGAAGATCTTCGACGGCACCGTCTTCCCGCGGTCCGCCGAGACGGCACCGATCCCCGCACAACGCCCTGGAGGCCCCCATGACTCCGCCGCTCGGTGACATCGCCCACGTCGGCCACGCCCAGCTGTTCACGCCCGACCTGGACGCGAGCGTCGCCTTCTTCACGGACTACCTGGGCCTGACCGTCAGTGGTCAGGACGGCGACACCGTCTACCTGCGCACCTACGACGACTACGAGCACCACAGCCTGGTCCTCACCGCCCGCGAGCACCCCGGCCTCGGCCGGCTCGCGCTGCGCACCTCCAGCGAGGAGGCGCTCCGGCGCAGGGTGGCGGCGCTCGAGGCGGCGGGCCGGCCCGGCACGTGGACCGAGGACGAACCGGGCCTCGGCAAGATCTACCTGACCACCGACCCCGACGGCCACGAGCACGCCCTGTACTGGGAGAGCGAGTACTACCAAGCACCGGACGAGCTGCGGCCGGCGCTGAAGAACCAGCCGCAGGCCAAACCCAACCGGGGCGTGGGCGTACGCCGCCTCGACCACGTCAACTTCCTCGCCGCCGACGTGCTCGCCAACGCCGAGTTCCAGGAACAGCTCCTGGGCGCCCGGCCCACCGAGCAGATCCGGCTCGACTCCGGGAGGATCGCCGCCCGCTGGCTGACCTTCACGGACAAGTCGTACGACATCGTCTACACCGAGGACTGGACCGGCACCTCGGGACGCCTCCACCACATCGCCTTCGCGGCCGACACCCGCGAGGACATCCTGCGCGCCGCCGACCTCGCCATCGACACCGGCGTGTTCATCGAGACGGGCCCGCACAAGCACGCCATCCAGCAGACCTTCTTCCTCTACGTCTACGAGCCGGGCGGCAACCGTATCGAGCTGTGCAACCCGCTCACCCGCCTGGTGCTGGCTCCCGACTGGCCGATCGTCACCTGGACCGAGGCGGAACGGGCGAAGGGGCAGGCCTGGGGTCTGAAGACCATCGCGTCCTTCCACACCCACGGCACCCCGCCCGTCGCCTAGCGGGGACCGGACGACGGGGGGTGGGCCGCGCAGGTCGTGCGCGGCCCACCCTTCGGCGTATGCGCCCGAGTCCCCACGGCGGCCACCGGAACGACGGCATCAGATCGTTGCTGAGATTGTCAACAAAAGTGTTGACATCCGATGAACGCGGTCTTTAGCGTCGCCCCATCACACGTCCCCTCCAGGCACCGCCTCCTGGACGAGAGGAAAACAACGATGTCCTCCTCACCCGCCGTGCTGTCCCCCCGCGGCAGCAGACTGGCCCTGCTGGTCGTCGGCCTCTGCTGGCTGGCCGTGCTCTTCGACGGCCTGGACATGTTCATCTACGGCTCGGTCCTGCCCCGCATGCTCGAGGAGAAGGCGCTCGGCATGACTTCGGGACAGGCCGGCGACCTCGGCAGTTACGCCACCTTCGGCATGCTGGTCGGCGCGCTGGCCGCGGGGACGGTCGCCGACCGGATCGGCCGCAAGAAGTTGATGGTCTCCTGCGTCGCGCTCTTCTCGCTGGCGTCCGGCCTCTGCGCGGTCGCGAGCAGCGTCGCCGTCTTCGGCCTCGGCCGGACCCTGGCCGGCGTCGGCCTCGGCGGCCTGCTGCCGACCGCGATCAGCATGGTCTCCGACTACGCCCCGCGCACCCGCGCCGCCCTCACCATCGGCCTGCTGATGACCGCCCACCACACCGGGGGCATCCTCTCCGCCTACGTGGCCCTGTGGATCGTCGAGCCCCTCGGCTGGCGCGCCGCCTTCTGGGTCTGCGTGGCCCCGCTGCTCTTCGTCCCGGTGCTCGCCAAGTGGCTGCCCGAGTCGCTGAGCTTCCTCGTCGCCCGGGGCCGCACCGATGAGGCCCGCGAGCTGGCCGCCCGCTACGACGTCGAACTGCCCGCCGCCGCGACCGGCAAGCCCGCCGCCGGTGCCCGCTGGAACAGCCTGCTGGGCCTGTTCCGCGGTGGCGAGTGGGTCCAGACCCTGCTGTACTGGCTGGCCTCCTTCGGCGGCCTGCTCCTCGTCTACGGCGTCGCCACCTGGCTGCCCACCCTGATGCGCGGCGAGGGCTACGAGCTGGGCTCCGCGCTCACCTTCGTCGTCCTGTTCAACCTCGGCGGCATAGTGGGCATGCTGGTCGCCGGCCGCGCTTCCGACCGCTTCGGCGCCCCCCGCATCTCCTCGATCTGGTTCGCGCTGACCGCCGGCGGCGTCTTCCTGCTCAGCGTCCACATGCCGCTGGCGCTGACCTTCGTGGTCGTCTTCCTCACCGGCGTGTTCCTCAACAGCGCGCAGACCATGGTCTACGCGACCGTCTCCATCGGTTCCGCCCCCGCCAACCGTGCCACCGCGGTCGGCTGGACCTCCGGCATGGGCCGCTTCGGCGCGGTCTTCGGCCCCTGGCTCGGCGGCCAGCTGCTCGCCGCGGGCAAGGGCGACTGGGGCTTCACCGCCTTCGCCCTCGCCGGCTTCTCGTCCATGGTCTTCATCGGCGTCGCGGCCCTGCGCACGGCCAAGCGGTCGGGCACCGGCAGCCCGGACCGGAAGCTGGTCGGCGCCCACTGAGCCCGGCACCCGTCGCCGTCCTGGCCGGCGCCCCGCGGGGCGCCGTCGGGGCCGGCCGGGTGCGCCCCGTCCAGCCGAGCGGTTCGGGTGCGGTCTCCGCTTCTGTTCCGTGCCTCGGTGACACGCCCCGTTCGTACGGGACAGGTGGACGACGGGCCGGGTCCGCTCCGGACGGCCCGGATCGGTGGACATACCGGCTGCCTCATGGCGGCCCGGACGCGTTGTTCGATGCGGTCGTCGACCTGGGCGTGGGCGACGCGGCCGTGGCGACGCGGGCGAGGAGCCCTGTACCCAAGGGCGACGACGCCGCTCCCACCGACATCGCCCTCGACGGCCTCCACCGCGCACGTGAGCCGAAGAAGCTCGTCCTCATGGACTGCGACTACTTCTCCCCCCGACGCCGAGCGGTTGGAGCCGTCCTCCTCGGCCGTCATCAACTGGTTCGACACCCGCCTCAAGCCGGGTGCGGGACGGTCTCATGGCTCCCTGGTTTCTGCGTGCGGGTGTGCCGGGAACGGTCGACGGAGCGAGGACGTCAGGAGAGCCAGAAGTCGCAGCGGTGGTCGGCCGAGTAGTCGCTGATCACCTTGCTGGCCCCGGCCGTGCGCAGCTGCATGACCGGCCAGTTCGCCGCCTCGGTGTAACGAGGCCAGGTGGGCTCGCCCTTGGCCTTCGGGGCACCGCTGTGGGCGAAGGCGCCCCAGTAGGCGATCATCTGGTCGGCCAGCTTCTCCTGCCGTGCGGTGAGGGGCTTCTCGCCGAGGGTGAAGTCGAAGAGGTAGGCGAGTTCGGCGCTGTGCGCGTTCGACATGTCCTTGCCGGGGATGGTGAAGCCGTACAGCGTCGGCGAGGTCGGGTCGTCGAACTCGTACCGGTAGACGGGCGCCTCGGCGGAGATCAGCTGCGCGGCCTGCTGGTTGGTGCAAGCACGCTGGACGTCGGTCCGGATCTGCGTGAGGGCGTCCCAGGGGTTGGCGAAGTCCGCCAGCGGATACAGGTCCAGGACGCGGTCGGCCCGGTCGCCGTAGTCCTCGCGGACCCGCTCCTCGAAGTCCTCCGGTGTGAGGCCGGCGAACGCCTCGGAGGCGAGGCGGTTCTCGGAGTGGGTGTTGCCGGTCAGTACCGGCACCGCGTTCCAGGTCCCGTCGGCCAGCGCCTGCCGGAACGTCTTGGGCAGCACGGAACCGCCGACCTTGGAACCGCCCAGGTACTCGCCCTGGTGGGCGACCAGGGCGCCCGGCCATGCCTTGCGCAGGCAGGCGACGACGGTGGCCTCGTCGGTGCAGCCGACGGCCTCGGCGTACGAGACACCGCTCTGCTCACCGGCTGCAAGCGTCGACTGCGACTGCAGGCACTGGGAGCTCTGCACCGCCGCCTTGCCGAACAGGCCGCGCGCGGACGGCATGGCCATCAGGTCGCAGACGGCGCCGCCGCCGGCGGACTGGCCGGCGATGGTGACGTTGCCGGTGTCGCCGCCGAAACGGGCGATGTTGTCCCGGACCCACTTCAGGGACGCCACCTGGTCCATGCGGGCGTAGTTGCCGGAGCCGCCCGGGGTCCGTTCGCTCAGCGCCGGGTGGGCGAGAAAACCGAGGGCGCCGAGGCGGTAGTTGACGGTGACGACGATGACGTCGCTCTTGGTGGCCATGCTGCCGCCGCCGTAGATGACGCCGGTGCCCTGGGTGTTGGCGCCGCCGTGGAACCACACCAATACGGGCAGCCGGGCACCGGGCTTGGTGCCGCTCGGGCGGTAAACGTCCAGGTAGAGGCAGTCCTCGCTGACGGCCTGCTCCTCCCGCACGCCGGAGGGCTGGAACTGGAGACAGGCGGGCGACTGCCGGTCCGCCTCGCGCACGCCCTTCCAGGACGCGGGTGCGGCGGGCGGTGCGAAGCGCAGGTACCGTACGGGCGGGGCGGCGTACGGCAGTCCCAGGAAGCGGTCCGCCCGGTCGGCGGTGACCCCTTGGACCAGGCCGCTGTCCGTCCGCACGACGGGAGCGGCGCGGCTCGCGTCCGGTCCGGAGGCCGAGCCGGCGGTGGACGCGGAGGCCATCAGGGCGAGGGCCGGCAGCAGGGCGGTCGCCGCGAGCGCGGCCAGAGGGCGCGTCAAGGCACGTCGGAACACACAACCTCCAAGTAGGGAGCCGCCGTCACGTGACCGGCGGGGCGAGCTGTGGGATGTGAGTTGTCTGTGGCCGACTGCGAACGTAACCGGTCGGCAATATTGTCATCAATATGCTCGACATGTTTTCTTCGGCCGGTGAAGGCGCGTCGTGCGCGGCCGCCCTCTCATTGCCCTGGGCATGAGCGGCGGTTTCGGCAGTCGAACGCGTGACTGCCGCCAACTGCCTTTCCCGCTTGAAGTGTTGACCACGGACGCCACCCCGTCGACACTCGGCCCGGATCCGCCCGACACCACGCACGGGACCGGGCGACCTCCTCCACCGGTCCGTGTCGGGGGAGCGCCGGGCGGCGTGCCCGACGACGTGCGCCGCAGGGAAGGGAACGCCCCCATGCCTCACTCCGACGACCGCGGCTCCAGGGTCCGCGGGCTGCTGGTCCGGTTGGCCCTGGGCGAGCTGCACAGGGCCGCGCGTGCGGGCGGACGGCCGCTGAGACCACCGGCCCCTGGGGAGCCGGGCCGCAGCCCGGCTCCCCACAGGCCACTCACGCTCGCGGACGGTCCGCTCCCGGACGCCGTCAATGCCGCAGGCGATCCGCCAGGTGGTGAGGCGGTTTCCCAGCGGGCCGTCCCGGGAACGCACCGCGGTGCCGGCGGCCGGAGTGTCCGGATGCGCGCTGCCCCCGGACGCGCGCCGCCTTCACAGCCACGGCAAAGGCGCGCCTAACCGTTTCCTCAGGCGGTGTCCGGACAATCGTCGGCATGAACACCTCTCACCTGTCACGACGCGGTCTCCTCGCCGCCTCGTTCGGCGCGGTCCTCCTCGGTGCCACCGCCTGTGCCAACTCCTCCGACGGCTCCAGTGCATCGGCGTCCAGCTCCTCCGGGGCAGCCAGCGGCACCCCTGCCGCGGAGGCCACCACGACCGGCGGCGCTGAGGAACCGCCCAGCCTGGAGACTCTGACCTCGGAGGTGAAGAGCACGTTCCAGCAGTTCACGTACGAGGACTCGCAGACGGGGAAGTCCCTGCCCTACAACCTGTACGTCCCCGAGGACTACGACGCCAGCAGGTCCCACCCTCTCGTGCTCTACATCGCCGACTCCAGCCTGGTCGGCCAGGACGTCACCGCCCCGCTGTCACAGTACGGCGCACTGATCTGGGCGAGCGCCGGCGAACAGGCCAAGCACGCCGGCTTCGTCCTCGTCCCCGAGTTCCCGTCCGTCATCATCGACGACCACGGCAGCTACACCACCACCGACTACGTCGAGATGACCACCCGCCTGCTCAGCTCGGTCACCGGCGAGTACAGCATCGACGACAAGCGGATCTACGGCACCGGCCAGTCGATGGGGTGCATGACGGTCATGTACCTGGCCGCCCAGCATCCCGACCTGTTCGCCGCCGAGCTGTTCGTCTCCGGCCAGTGGGATGTCGGCGAACTGGACGGCCTGGCCGAGCAGAAGTTCGTCTACATCGCCGCCGGCGGCGACGAGAACGCCTCCGGCGGCCAGGCCGACGTCAAGGACATGCTCGAGGAAGCCGGGGTCTCGTACCAGAGCGCCACCTGGGACGCGACCTGGTCCGCCGAGGAGTACGCCACCGCCGCCGAGAAGCTCTTCGCCGCAGGGGACGACATCAACTTCGCCACCTTCAAGTCCGGCACCGTCCTGGAAGCCTCCGACTCCTCCTCTTCCGGACCGGCCATGAACAGCGAACACATGGCCTCCTTCGAACCCGCCTACAGGATCACCGCTCTGCGCGACTGGCTCTTCGAGCAGAAGGCGGCCTGAGACCGCACCCGGCCCGCGCGCCGCGACGACGCGCGGGCCGGGTGCAGGTCCGTGAAAAATGACAGCGATATTGCTGTCTATATTGTCAACAATCTTGTAGCGTGCGTAACGCCTCGGTCCCGAGGTATCGGCGATGTACTTGATGCTCAGTGAGGGGAGACCCCGTGCAGCGGCTCTCTGCGTCCTTCGGACGCGACGCACTCACCCGTCCGACCGGTACAGGTAAAGGACGCCCCGTGACCCGCACACGTTTCCTGAAGGGTGCGGCGTTCGCGGGTTCCCTCGTCCTCGCGGCGGTCGCGATGCCGGTCTCAGCCGCGGTGGCGGCTCCCGCCGCCGGCCGCGGCCACGTGGTGGACCGCGAGGACGCGGCGCTGGACTTCGACTCCGCCGCCTACACGCCGATCACCGTCACCGTCGACGGCCGGCCGACGAACGTGCGCTGGTACAAGCAGATCTGCTATGTCGCGAACCCGGTCGCGGCGGCGGCCCAGCAGTCCGGCGGCCCCGGCGGCGGTACGACGATCACCGACACCGCCTGCGGCTACCAGAGCATGAACGTGTTCGTGCCCGAGAGCGCCTTCGGCGACCAGCGCGCCCCGGTCTACTTCGCCGTCAACAACAGCGGCTGGAAAGCCAGCTACCTGCGGGCGAGCGTCACCGCCGGCACCTCCTACGACAGCGCGACCAGCACCGTCGGCGCCGCGCTGAAGGCCGGCTACGTCTTCGTCGACGTCGCCAACCGCAGCCGCGGCCTGGTCGGAGCGGACGGTACGGCTCCCGGCAAGGCCCCCGCGGCGGTGGTCGACGCCAAGGCGGCCGTCCGCTACCTGCGTCTCAACGACGCCGCGATGCCCGGCAGCGCGGAGCGCATCGTCGTCAACGGCACCAGCGGCGGCGGCGCCCTGGCGTCGATCCTGGGCGCCTCCGGCAACAGCGCCGAGTACAACTCCTACCTCGCCGCCATCGGCGCCGCCGGTATCGACGCCAAGGGCCGCAGCACCCTGCGCGACGACGTCTTCGCCGTCAACGCTTACTGCCCGATCACCGACCTCGGCAACGCCGACATCGCCTACGAGTGGCTCTACAACGTCCTCGGCACCCGCGACGCCACCGGCTCCAACCCCTCGCCGTCGGACGCGGCCGAGATCGCGGCCCGGTTCGAGCGGTACGAGAAGAGCCTCGGGCTGCGCAACCCCGACGGCTCCAGGCTCACCGCTGCGACCATGCTCGACACCATCAAGAAGGAAGTCGTCCGCTCCGCCGAGACCTATATGAAGGCGGACCCGGCCCACACGATCCCGCCGCTGGGCGGCACCTTCGAGATCACCTCCCGGGGCACCACCGTGTCGTACGTCAACGACTGGATCGACGTCGACACCGCCACCGGCCAGGTGCGTTCCGTCGACATGACGAAGTACCTCGCGTTCGTCGCCACGCAGGCCACGCTGAAGACGACCCCCGCCTTCGACGGCGTGGGTGTCGACGGGAACGTCACCAGCGGCACCGAGACCGACCTGTTCGGCCCGCCGACGCAGAAGTACATGAACTACACCGAGTACAGCTGGAACAACAACGACGTCGCCGGTGACGGCAGCGGCCTCGACGACACAGGGCTGACCTGGAAGCAGTACACCGCGAAGAAGAGCACCACCGTCGACGACCAGGTGCACCTGGTCAACCCGATGGACTTCATCGGCACGAGCGCCGACACCGCGCCCAACTGGTACGTCCGGCACGGCACCCGCGACCGGGACACCGCGTTCACCGTATCCGTCAACCTCGACCGGGCGCTCGCCGCCGACAAGCAGGTCGAGAGCCTTGACTACCAGCTCGCTTGGAACCAGCCGCATGCCGGCAACTACGACGTGCCCGAGGCCATGGCCTGGATCGCCGAGGTCGTCGGCAAGGCCGGCGACCCGCTCGCCGGGCACAAGGGCTGAACCGCCCGCGCCCGCGGAGGCGGACAGCCGGTGCGGCCCCGCGCCGGAGAGGTGATCAGGGAGCGGGTCAGGCCGACTGGCGGACGACGATCCGCGCGGGCGGCGGGTGCAGGCCGTCCGCGCCGAGGCCCAGGGCCAGGCGGGCGCTGAGCCGGCCGTGGGCCTCGGCGTAGACATGGACGCTGGTCAGCCCCGGAGTGGTGTAGGCGCCGTACCCGTTGTCGTCGAAGCCGATGACGGCGACGTCGTCCGGCACGCGGTGACCGAGGTCGCGCAGGGCCATGAGGACGCGCAGGGCGATGTCGTCGTTGAAGCCGGCGACGGCGGTCACTTCGGGGGCGCCGGTCAGGAACGCCCGGACGGCCTCGGCGCAGGCGGCGCGACCGGGCGGCGCGACGAAGGTCCCGGGGGTGCGAATGCCCAGGTCGCGCGCGGAGAGTCCGGTGAACTTCAGCCGGGTCGCGGCGAGCGGGGACCCGGCGTCGGGCAGGGCCGTGGCGACGGCGGTGTGGCCCTGCTCCACCAGGTGGCGCAGTTGCAACGCCGTGTGGGCGGCGAGGCCGTCGCGCCAGCCGCCGCCGAGGTCGTCCAGTTCCCGGCCGGTGAGGTAGGTCTCGCCGGAGCGGATGACGGCGCGGGGCGCGATGACGTCCAGGACCTGCTGGGTGGACTACGGCGTGTGCTGGCCGTGCCGGACGAGCAGGACGTGGTCGTGGGCGGCGAGTTCGGCGTCCAGGCCCTGGACACAGCCCCGGGAGTGGTGACCCTCCATGCCGGCGTCGATGTTCAGGACCACGACGCGGGACGACCCCTCACGCAGGGCGCGGGCGACCCCGTGCGGCACGTAGCCCAGCCCCCCGGGCGGCCTGCCTGACCCGGTCCCGGGTCGCGGCGGAGATGGTCTGGTGGGGGTCGTCGTTGAGGACGAAGCTCACCGTGGCGCGGGGGACGCCGCTGGCCGCCGCCACGTCGTTCAGCGTGACTCTTCCGGAACTGCCCATCACCCTGCTCCGATGCGGTCGGCGCACCGCCCGCCCCCGCGGGTCGGCGCACCGCCATTCTAGGGACCCGGGCCGGCCCCCGGGATGCGGGCCGTCAGCCGGCGTGCTGTGCGTGGCCGTCGCCACGCCGGTGCCCGGGGTGGCACTTTCGGTCTCCGCGGGCGCGGCTCCTGTCGGATTCGGGCCCTGCAGGGCACCTGGCTCGCCTCGTCCTGGCAGCGCGCCCCATAGTTCCCAGGACAAACGGCCGACGGCGGCACGTCTGCCTTCGCGAAGGAGTCTGGAATGGGTGCAGCAGTGGTGGAACAACGCCGTGACCGGCGTACGGCGACGCTTGTCATGGCCTGTCTGGGGGGTATTCGTCGGCTATCTGCCGGTGACCACGGTCTCCGTGAGCCTCCCGGTCATTCAGCAGGCCCTCGGCGCTTCGACGGCCGACCTGTCCTGGGTGTCGGACGCCTTCGTGCTGCCGGTGGCCGCGCTGATCCTGACCGCGGGGGTTTTCGGGCTCATGTGCTGGACCTGTGGGTGTGATCATGCGAGTTGACGCCGCGGGAGGACTGGTCGGTTGCCGCCGAGGCAGAGCATGACGAGAGCGATGACCGCATCGGCGGTGCGAAAGCCGAAGCCGCGGCGGATGATCAGCCGGGTCTTGGTGTTGGTGGACTCGATCAGCCCGTTGCTCAGTTCCTCGACGATCGCGTGCAGAATCGCGTCGTAGTGGCGCTTGACCTTGTGTTTTACCCCTTTCCGCGACGAACTTGAGTACGTCGGCGGCCGTGGCGAAGCGTCGTTCGGTGGGTGTCACGGCGTATTGATCCTGGTCGAGGAGAGGCTGGACGTCCTCGATGGCGTTGCGGATGGTGCCGCGACTGACGCCGAAGACGTCAGCCAGGACCTGCTGGTCGCATAGCCCTCGTTGGGAAAGAACGGGCGCCAGGACCCGGTCGGCGTCGGTGATCTTTTGGCGGAAGAGGCCACCGCGAGTTCCCGGTCGCCTGTCACCGCCGCGCTGGCGATGCCGGCGTTCTTCGAGGGCGGCCTGGTAGGGCACGGCGATCTTGTCGATCAACACCTGGAGCTCTGGTCGGGGCATGCCGGTAAGGGCGGGGTGGGACAGCACTTGGGAGAGCTCCATGCGACTGGTGGTCGCGCCGCCTTCCGCCCAGTCGCGCAGTTCCCGGGCGGAGGAGAAGTAATGCGCGGTCTGTGTGACGGTGATCTTCTGTGCGTCCATGAGCGTGCGGGTCTCGCCGATGGCCTTGCCGATGGTGACCGCGTTGATGGCCAGCAGATCGACCAGCACCTTCTGGGAACAGACGCGGCGCAGATAGATCACGGTGATCAGGACGCGATCGGCGTTCGAGAGCAGGGGTCTGCCGTGTGCTCCGGGGGCCTGCAAGCGTCGGCCGCCACGCTGCTGGAACTTGCGTCGCTCCGCCTGGGCGGTTTGCGCAGGGGCCAACTGGAAGGTCCACGAGGAGTCAGCTCTGCTGAAAGCACCGCCCGGTGCTCGTGAACGGCGGACCGGCTCCGACGCGCTCACCGGGGGCTGCTCCGGGTGCCGGCGGCGGCGCAGCCGGGGGAAGTGACGGCCCGGCGGGGGAGTGACGGCCCGGCGGGGATGCGGATGGCTACCCCCCTACGAGGCGGCCGTTCCGCATGTCGATCGTCCGGTCCGCGAAGTGGCGTACGACCGCCTGGTCGTGGCAGATGAACAGGTACGCGAGCCCCAGTTCCTCCTGGAGGCCGGCGAGCAGGTTGAGGACGCCGGCCCGGACGGACGGGTCGAGGGCGGAGACCGGCTCGTCGAGGACGAGGAGCCGGGGCTCGGACACCAGCGCCCGCGCGATGCCCGCGCGCTGGCACTGCCCGCCGGACAGCTCGTGCGGGAAGCGGTTGCCGTGGGCGGTGTCCAGGCCGACCCGGTTCAGGAGTTCGGCGACCCGGGCGGGGCCGTCCGCGTCGTCCCAGCGGCCCTGGACGCGCAGGGGCTCCGCCACCGCGTCCCGGATGCGGTGGCGGGGGCTGAGCGAGCCGTACGGGTCCTGGAAGACCGGCTGCATCAGGGGCCGGAGCGGGCGCAGTTCGCGTTCGGTGAGCACGGTCAGCTCCCGGCCCTCGAAGCGGACCTCGCCGGAGTCGGGACGGCGCAGCTGGAGCACGGCGGTGGCCGTGGAGGACTTGCCGCAGCCCGACGGGCCGTTCAGGGCGAGGGTCTCGCCCGCCTCCAGGGTGAAGGAGACGTGGTCCACGGCGGTGACCGGGCCGTACCGCACGACCAGGTCGCGGACGTCCAGCAGCGGGTCGTCCGCGGCGCGGCGCGGTGAGGGGATCCCAGGGATGCTCATACGGATTGCTCCAGGAACAACTCGGTCGCCGGGCGGGGCACGTCCTCCCAGCGGTGGCAGGAGACCGCATGGCCGTCGCCGGCCGTCCGGGGACGCGGCTCCTCGCGCCGGCAGCGGTCGTCGGCCAGCGGACAGCGGGGCGCGAAGGCGCAGCCGGGCGGGAGGCGGTCGAAGGAGGGCGGGGCGCCGGGGACGGTGGGGAGACGCCGGCGGCCATGGCGCCCACCGGGTCCGTCCGGCGGCAGCGACGCCAGCAGCCCCGCCGTGTACGGCGCCGCGGGGCGGTCCAGCACGCGCCGGGCCGGACCCTGTTCGACCTGGCGTCCGGCGTACATCACGAGCACGCGGTCGGCGTGGTCGCGGACCGTCCCCAGGTCGTGCGTGACCAGGACGAGGGCGGCGCCCACCGCCTCGCGCTGCTCACCGAGGACCCGCAGCACCTGCTCCTGGAGGTCCGGGTCCAGCGCGGTCGTCGGCTCGTCGGCGATCAGCAGGTCCGGCTCGTTGATCGTGGCCATGGCGATGACGGCGCGCTGGCGCATCCCGCCGGAGTACTCGTGCGGATACGCCCGCGCCCTGCGTGCGGGGTCCGCGATGCCCACCCGGTCGAGCGCGGCGACCGCCCGCGCGCGGGCCTCCGTGCGCGAGACGCGGGCCACCGACCTTACGGCGGCGGCGAGTTGGTCGCCCACTGGGTGTACGGGGGAGAGCGCGGAGAGCGCGTCCTGCGGGACGAGGGCCGTGCGGCGGCCGCGCAGGGCGGTGCGGGCTGCGGCCGGGGCGCCCACGAGTTCGTCGTACGAGTCCGGTGTGCGGCGCAGCCGCACACTTCCCGTCACACGGGCGCCCCGGGGAGCCGCGCCCAGCAGCGCGCGTGCCGTGAGGGACTTGCCCGCGCCCGACTCGCCGACCACGGCGAGGACCTCCCGGGCGCGGACGTCGAAGGTCAGCCCGCTGACGACCGGGGCCCCGTGCAGGGAGATGCCGAGACCGCGTACCGAGAGGAGGGCGTCGGTGTCAGGTGGTGCTGCCGTCAAGGGAGTCCTCCTTCCGGGAGGGCCGAGGGGTGAACCGGGAGGTGCGGCCGGCCGTCGTGCGGCGGGTGCGGGGGACGGTACGGCCCTGTGTGTACGCCGCGCCTGCCACGGCGAGACCGGCCAGCAGCGCGAGGGCGACCGCCGGGGCGAGCGCCGCCCACGGGGCCCGCTCCACGTACGCGCGGGACTCCTCCAGCAGCAGACCCCACTCGGGAGCGGGTGGCTGGGCGCCGAGTCCCAGGAAGCCCAGGGAGGCGAGGGCGAGGGCGATGCCGGGGAGGCGGAGGACCGCATGCCGGGTGACGGGGCCGGCCACCGACGGCAGGACGTGGCGGGTCAGGATCCACCACGGGGTGGCGCCGATGGCGCGCTGGGCGGTCAGGAACGCCGACGCGCGCACCTCCTGCACCAGGGCCGCCGCGTGTGCGGACAGCGGGGGCCAGGAGACCAGCGCGACCGCGAGGGCGGCGCCGCCCGTACCGGGGCCCGCCGCCGCCGCGACCAGGATGCCGACGATCACCGGCGGCAGCGCGTTGGCGATGTCGGAGGCCCCGGCGGCCACCCGCGGCAGGAATCCGAGGGCCAGGGCGAGCAGCAGGCTCGCGAGGCACACGGCGACGGCCGTGCCGACCGTCGTGGTCGCGCCGTGTCCGAGCCGGGCCAGGACGTCCCGGCCGAGCCCGTCGGTGCCGAGCGGATGCGTCCACGACGGGGGCAGCAGACGGGCCGTGGTGTCCACGGCGTACGGGTCGCGCAGCAGTCCCCAGCCGATGGCGGCCAGCAGGACGGCGCCCAGTGCCGCGGGGACCGCCGGGTGTGCGCGCACCGGGCGCGGTGCGGGCAGCGTCAGGCCCGCGTCGCGCAGCGCCGGGCCGAGCAGCCGGCGCCGTACGAGCGTGGCCAGCGCGCCCGTGACCAGTCCCAGCACCAGCAGCGCGAGCACGGAACCCTGGAGCAGCGGCAGGTCCTGGGACTTCGCCGCCCCGAGCGCCGTACGGCCGATGCCCGGCACCGCGAACACCGTCTCCACGGCGACCGCCCCGCCGGTCAGGCCGACGGCCACCATGCCGAACTGCGGGACCAGCGGCGGCAGGACGCGCCGCAGGGCGGCCGCCGCGATCGGCCCCCGGCTCACCCCGGCCTCCCGCCACAGCTCCACCCAGCGCTCGTCCAGCACGGCCGGCAGCGCGTCCGCCACCAGGCGGCCGAGGAGCCCGCCCGCCGGGACGCCGAGGGCGACGGCGGGCAGGATCATGTACTCCGGGCCCTGCCAGCCGGAGGTCGGCAGCACCCCGATCCACACTCCGCACACCAGCAGCGCGACCGTGGCGAGCAGGAACTCGGGCACTGCGGCGAGCATGGCGCCGAACGCTCCCGCCGACCCCCGGCCGCGCACCAGAACCGGCGCGACCAGGGTGCAGGCGAGCAGTACCGCGACCGCGAGGGCGGCGGCCATGAGGCTCAGCGACACCTGGAGGCCGGAGAGCACGGACGGCAGCACGTCGGTGCCCGAGACCCACGAGGTGCCGAGGTCGCCGCGGGTCAGCCCGGCGAGCCAGTCGCCCAGCAGGGACAGCGGGCCCGCGTCCAGGCCGAGGTCACGGCGCACCGCGTCCAGGGCCTCCCGGGTGGGCTCCTGCTCGGCCGACCGTGCCCGCAGCACGGTCAGCGCGGGGTCGCGGCCGGAGAGCCAGGGCAGCAGGCCGACGGCGGCCAGTACGGCGGCGAGGCAGACGAGGCGGCTCAGCACGGCCGCGCCGGCCTGCCCGCGTGTGCGGGGCCTCACCTGACCCGGGTGTCGATCGTGACGAGCTCACGCTCGCGCGGGTCGTGGGCCGCGTCCGCGACCCCGGCGGCGTCGCCCTGGACGACGCGCTCGTGCAGCATGGGCACCGCGGCGTCCGTGGCGAGCACGGCGGCCTCGGCCTCGATGATCGCCCTGCGCCGCGCGTCACCGGTGGGCGCCGAGGACGCCTTCTCCAGCGCCTCGTCGACCGCCGGGTCGGCCAGCTGGGAGATGTTGAAGGACCCTTCGGAGGCGAAGTCGCTGTAGAGGTAGGCGGCCGGGTCGCCGGAGTCGAGGACGGTCGCCCGGGACAGGATGAAGGCGTCGAACCGGCCGGCCAGCGCGTCGGACTCGATGTTCGCGTACTCGCGGATCTCCAGCTTCACCTTGAAGCCGGCTTGCTGCAGCTGCTGTTGGAGGGTGGCGGCGACCTCGGGGAGTTCGGCGCGGTCGGTGAAAGTGCCGATGGTGACGGTCCTCCCGGCCGGGTCCCCGGCCTTCGCCCGTCCTCCGGCCGGCTCGCGCAGTCCGGTCGCCCACGGGAGCGCCGGGCCCAGCAGGCCCTCGGCGACGTCGGCGCGTCCCTCGTAGACACCGTCCACGAGGGACTTCGTGTCGATCGCCTCCCGTGCCGCCGCGCGCAGCGAGGCGTCCTTGAAGACGCCCTTCTCCGTGTTCAGGTACAGGGTGTTGGTGCGCGGCATGGGGACCTCGGTGATCAGGTCCTGGTCGAGCACGGCGGCCTGCGAGACGGGGACCGCCTCGACGATGTCGGCCTCACCGCTGCGCAGGGCGGCGGCCCTGGCGGTGCCGTCGGGCACGAAGCGGACGTCGATGCCAGGGGCCTTGGCCTCGCCGCCCCAGTAGTCGTCGTAGCGGTCGAGGGTCGCCGAGGACGTGCCGTTCACCTCGGTCAGTTCGAAGGGGCCGGTGCCCGCGCCGACCGGGTTCACGGTCTTCCCCTTGTACGCCTTGGCCGCGAGGATCGCGAGCTGCGGAGAACTGAGGCGCTGCGGGACGAGCGGGTCCTCCTCGGCGGTGGTGACGGTGACCTTGTCCCCGTCGGCCTTCACGGTCATGTCGACGCCGTCGAGGATGCGCGGTTTGGGGGATGCGGTGGCGGCGCGGGTGAGGGAGTTGACCACGGCCTCGGCGGTGAGGTCGGTGCCGTCGTGGAAGGTGACACCGTCCCGGACGGTGAAGGTCCAGTCGCGTCCGGACTGCTTCCACTCGGTGGCGAGGGCGGGCTCGGCGTCGCCGTCCTCGTCCAGCTTCACCAGGGTCTCGGCGGTCGACCAGCGGGACAGCTTGAACGCGTCGTCGGAGAGCGGGGAGAGCCCCGAGCGCGGCGGCTGCATCATCGCGACGCGTATGCGGCGGCTCTCGCCCTTTGAGGAGCCGTCGGTGTCCGACGCCGCGGAGAAGCAGCCGGTGAGCAGGAGGGAGGCTGTGGTGGCCGCGGTGAGAGGGAGGAGACGGGCGGGGAGGCGCACGGGGGACACTCCGGGGCAGTACTCGGTCAAGATCGGATGTGCGATGACCGTAACATGATGACAATCATTTTCAGAAGTCCGGTTCCTTTCGGATCCCTTCCCGCCCCGTCCGGCAGGGCGACCTCTTGCGAGTTGGCGTGTGACAGCGGGAAGTGAAGCATCCGGCCTGTTCAGGGCCGACTTCGACCGGTGGCGGACCGGCCCGGCCGGTTCCGGCCCGGTCCGAGGCAGTCGTCGCCAGGAAGACCGCCACGGCGCCGCAGTGGCCGGAACGCTGCTGGTGCCCGCAGTGCGAGCCGCGGTGCCCTCGTGCACCGTCCTGGCCCGCAGCGTGCCGGTCCACGAGGTGCGACCGCGTCAGCCGGCGATGACGGTGGCCTTCACGGTGTTCTGCTCCTCGTCCGGGAGGAGCGCCCGCCCGGACAGGGGCCGGAGCACGGACACGGCATGCTCTTCGTCGCGGCCCGGATCGTCGTTCGTCCGTACTTTCCCCTCACCGCCCGTGTGGTCGACAGGCCGACCTGGTCGAGGCCGCGATCCGTGGTGCGCGGTGTCATCGTGCAGGAGCCGGCAGGGACGCGGGACGGACGGGCGACCGGCCGCCACCGAGGTCCTGGCCGGGCCGGTGCCGTGTGCGGTCACTCCGTTTCCGGCTCTCGGCGCCCGTATCGGGGTCTCCCGGCACCGGCGCCCACGGTCGGGCCGGGGAGGCGCCGGCGGAGGTCTTGACGGTCCGGAAGTCCGGCCCGCGGACGGGAGGCTACCGTCGTCCCAGTTCCGTCAGAAGCATCGCCAGTGAGGCGCCGGGGCGCCCGAGTGCCTCGCTGTATCGCTGCAGGACGTCGTTCTCGCGGGCGAGTTCGATCGTCGGCCTTCCTGTGGCCCGGCGCCGGGTGGTCAGTTGCGCACAGATCTCGGTGCGCCGACGGACCAGTTCGATGATGGCCGCGTCCAGCTCCGCGATATGCGTGTGCAGGCCTTCGGTGGGGCTGTCCGTGGCCCTGGGCATGCGGAAGTGCCTTCCCGTGCGAGGTCGATGGGAGCGGATGCTTCGCCACGTCGGTGGCGGAAGGCGTGCCGAGAGGTGGGCACGCCGAGAGGGTCAGCGACGTCCGGTCACCAGCAGAGTGGGATGGATCAGGTAGTAGCCGGGCTCGTCGACCACGTACTCAGGACGTCCGGGGGTCAGCAGGGCCTCGGCCCGTGCGATGTCCTCCTTCGTCATCCCCGCGTCCCTGCCCCGCGCCCGAGCCCCCGCCAGCAGTTGGGGCCACACGACCTTCTCCAGGTAGGGGCGGACCGCCGGGTCCGCGTCCGCGGGGAAACCGACCCGGGGCAGCACGTGGAGCCGCACGTCGTGCAGGCCGGCCGCGGTCATCCAGTGCACGTGCCGCGCGTAGTGCTCCGGGCCGTCGGCGGGGATCCCCCAGTCCAGCTCCGAGGCGGTGAGGAGCTGCCGCTCCAGACGGGTATGCCCGGGAAGGAACGTCGAGCTGTAGTAGTTGCTCGTGAAGAGCGCGAGCACGCCGTCCGGTGACAGGGCTCCGGCCAGCCGTGCGACCGCCGCTGCGGGATCCTCGACATTCCCCGGCCAGATGACGTCGCTCGCCCAGATCGCGTCGAAACGGTCCTCCCCGGAGGCCCTTGCGGCAACCTGGAGCAGGTCCGCGGTCTCGGTGCGCACCTGGCCGAGGACGTTCTCCTCCTGCGCGTGCCGGAGGGCCAGCGCGAGCGCGCTCTCGTTGCGGTCCACGCCCAGGACCCGTGCCTGTTCACCGGCGGCACGGGCGAGGGCGACCAGGCCGCCGCCCGCACCCGTGCCCACATCGAGGATGCGGTGACGGCCTTTCAGGCCGAGCAGGCCGACGGCCCGCTCGACGACCGGCGCCATGAACGCCCGGTTGGTCCTCAGGTACGTGGTCAGTCCTGCCTCGTCGACATTCGCCATGACCGGCAGCCTAGTTGGAAATCGTTTTCATGTACAACCTTATTGAGAACGATTATTGTTTCCATATGATGTGGTGCAAGGTGCCACGGTCACATGCCGGGTCGGTCGGGGCCGGGCTCCGGCCGCACGCCGTGCCCGCGCGGACGTCATCCGCGCTGCGCCCGGGCGGTGACGGGCCCGCGCCCGGCACCCCGTCTCTTCTCCCTGCAAGCAAGGACACACTGTGAGTAACATCCCTCGTCGCGCCTTCCTCGGGTTCGGCGCCTTGGCCGCCGCCGGCGTCTCAGGGTTGCTGACCGCCTGCTCCTCGTCCCCGGACGGTGGTGGCGACGACACGGGTACGACGTTGCGCGCGGCCTTCGCCGGAGGCGGGTCCAGCGAGACGTTGAACTACTTCGTCGGCCCGACGGCCCTCGACTTCGTCCGGGCGCGGCTCGTCCACGCCCCTCTCGGGGCCATCGACGCGGGGCGGCCGGACGGCGTCAGCTACGGGATCCTGGAGTCGATCGAGATCAGTGACGACCTCACGTCGTACACCCTGCGGCTGCGTGACTCCGTCACCTTCACCGACGGATCCCCGGTGACCGCCGCCGACCTGCTCCACTCGCTGCGCGCCCCCGATGAGTTGGAGGGGCTGCCCTTCACCCGCCTCGTCGGGCGCAACTTCGACCTCACCTCCGCCCGCAGACTCGACCGGCGCACCCTCCGCCTGCCCGCCGCGCGGCCGATCGCGGACGGACGCCTTCTGCTGTGCCAGAGCATGCTGGTCGTCAAGGACGGCACCACCGAGTTCACCCCGGGAACACCGTCCTGCGGGCCGTTCGTGATCGAGGCGTTCGAGCCCGGGCAGCAGACGGTGCTGCGCCGCAACCCCGACTACTTCGGCGACGACGTGCACCTGGACGAGATCCACCTGCTGTCCATAGGCGACGCCGAGGCGAGAGTGAACGCGCTCCGGGAGGGACAGGCCGACTTCGTCAGCGGGGTCTCGCCCTTCAACGCGCGGGACCTGGCGAAGACCCGCGGTCTCACCGTGAGCGCCGGTGAGCCGCCGTACGTGTCGAACCTGCGGTTCGAGATGAACCTGTCGCACGCGCCGTTCAAGGACGAGCGCGTGCGCAGGGCGTTCCGTCTCGCGGTCGACCGTCAGGCCATCGTGGACACCGTGTACTTCGGCCGCGCCGAGATCGGCAACGACGTCCCGGCGCTCGGCTTCCCCAGCTACGACACGGGCCTGGAGCAGCGACCCCACGACCCCGACGAGGCGAAGGCGCTGCTGCGCGAGGCCGGTCACGAAGGGATGTCGATCGAGCTTACCGCCGGTCCCGAACTGACCGGCATGGTCGAGACGGCCACGCTGATAGTGGAGAACCTCCGGGCCGTCGGAGTGAAGGCCCGCCTGAACGAACTGCCGGCCGGGCAGCTCTTCGCCGACTACGAGGCCTACCGGCGTCTCCCGTTCGCCGCCGGATACAACCCGTCGGCGCCCTTCGAGGCCAACCACACCCCCGGAACCTTCCCCGACGTCGACGAACTGGTGGCCACTGCGCGCAGCGCGCCGGCCGAGAGCGACCGGGAGGCGGCCTCGCACAAGGCGCAAGGCCTGCTGTGGGAGAAGGGGAACGAGATCATCCCGGTCTTCGTGCCCACCGTGGACGCCCACACCGACAAGGTGAGCGGTGTGCGACCGCTTCAGTTCCCTGACCTTTCGGCCGCCGAACTGGCTTCGGCCTGATCGCGTGATCCGGTCCGGACTGACCCGTGGCGCGACGGCCGCCGCGATGATGCTGCTGCTGTCGGCGGTGCTCTTCTTCTCGACCGAGGCGCTGCCCGGGGACGCGGCGGGGGCCGTCGCCGGCGCGGACGCCACCGAGAGCGAACGGGCGGAGATCCGCAAACGCCTGGGGCTGGACGAGCCGGCGGTGGCACGCTACGTGACGTGGCTGGGCGACGCGCTGACCGGCGATCTCGGCCGCTCCTCGGCCGCCGGCAGGCCGGTGGCCGAGGTGCTCGCCTCGAGGTTCGGCAACTCGGTGGTGCTGGTCGGGCTCGCGGTGGCCGGGATCGCCGTGCTCGCCACGGTGTTCGGGCTGGTCGCCGGTCTCCGGGCCGGCCGCCCCGGGGACCGGCTGCTGTCGTCGATGACGGTGACGCTGATCGCGCTGCCGGAGTTCCTTCTGGCCACCGGGCTGGTCGTGGTGCTGGCCCATCAGGGCGGGTTGTTCCCGGCGGTGTCGATGTTCCCGCCGGGGGATTCCCCCTGGCGGCATCCGGACATGCTGGTGCTGCCCGTGGCCGGCCTGGTTCTGGGGGGCCTCGGGGTGGCGACTCGTCTGGTCCGCGCCGCCGTGGTAGGCGTTGCCGGGAGTCCCGCGATCGAGCAGGCCCGGCTGGACGGGGAGTCGGGAGTGCGGCTGGCATGGTCCTATGTGCTGCCGGCGGCCGCCGCTCCCGGGATCCAAGGACTGGCCGTGATGGCGGCCGGTCTGCTCGGTGGCGGTCTCGTCGTGGAGACGCTGTTCAACTACCCAGGCCTGGGAAGTGAGTTGGCTCGTGCCGTCACCTATCGGGACGCCGCGATGGTGCAGGGGCTCGGGTTGGCACTGGCAGGTTCCGCGCTGCTGATCCTGTTCGTGGGCGACCTGCTGGCCGGACTGCTGAACGTCCGGTCCCGCCCCACGTCGTGGCGTCGGACCGAACGGGGTGCGTCGTGACACGCGCGATCCTCGGACGGCTGCTGACGGCAGCTCTGCTCCTGACGATGCTGGTCGCACTGGTCGGACCGTGGCTGCCGCTGCCCTCACCGACCGAACGGGTGGGCATGCCTTTCGAGCCGGCGAGCTGGTCGAGGCCCTTCGGTACCGATGTGCTGGGGCGCGACGCGCTGGCCAGGACGGTGCACGGCGGGCGGACTCTCGTCCTCCAGGCGGTGGCGGCGACCGCGCTGGGCAGCATCGTCGGGCTGGTCGTCGGCACCTGTGCGGGCCTGGCCCGGGGCGGACCCCTCACCGGTGTGCTGCGCGTGGTGGACGGCCTGGCGGCCGTGCCTCCGCTCCTGATCACGCTGTTGATCGCGGCGGGCAGACCGGGCAGCGACTTCGCCGTACTCGTGGCCGTCACCCTGGTGAGCCTGCCGTTCTCCGTGCGTGTCATCGGCGCGGCCACCGCCCGGCTGGCCGACCTGGCCTACGTACGCACCGCGCTGGCACGGGGGGACGGCAGGTTCGCGGTCGTCCGCCACGACATCCTTCCGAACATCGCCTCCGAAGCATGGGCCGAGGCCGGCCTCCGTTTCATCGCCGCCACGCAGCTCTGCGCGACAGCCGGCTTCCTGGGCCTCGGCGCACCGGCGCCGGCCGCCAACTGGGGCCGGCTGGTCCGGGAGAACGCGGTGGGCGCGGGAGCCCAGCCGTGGCCGGTGCTGGCTCCGGCTCTGCTGCTGGTCGTCCTCGCACTCGGGATGACCCTGACCGCGGACCGCCTCACGTCTCCCGTCGGGCGGCCACGAAACGAACGGAACACCGCGCCATGAACCTGGTGGAGGTTGCGAACCTGAGCCTGTCGTCCGCCGAGCGGAGGGTGCTCTCGGACTGCTCGCTGACGATACGGCCGGGGGAGCGGGTCGGACTGGTCGGCCGGTCGGGGTCGGGCAAGACGGCACTGGCACACGCCCTGCTGGGCTATACGAGGCAGGGGCTGGCACGCGTCGGAGGGACGGTCCGGGTCGCGGGTCACGACCCGTTCTCACCCGCCGGCGCACGGCGGGTGCGTGGCCGCCTGGCCGCGTACCTGCCGCAGGACTGCGCCAGCGCGCTACCTGCCGAGCATCGGGTCGGATGGGTGCTGGACCGCGCGGCCCGCCGGTCCGGAGTGGCACGTGCGCAACTCGCGTCCTTCCGCAGGAACGCACTCGAACGGATGGGACTGCCCGCGGACTTGGCGCGGGCCTTTCCCCACCAGATCTCCGGAGGCCAGGCTCAACGAGTGGCCCTGGCCTCGGCTCTGGCCGCCGGCGCGGAGCTGCTCGTCCTGGACGAGCCGACGAGCGGCCTCGACCCGGGCACGAGGGAGGACCTGGTCCACCTCCTGCGCACAGCCGTCGGTCATGCCGCCATGCTGGTGGTGAGTCATGACATGGACGTGGTCGACCGTCTCGCCCCCCGTCGCATCGTCATGACCCACGGCGGGCTCATCGATGCCGGCGTCCCCGACCGCAGTGCCGCCGAGGGCCCGAGCATCCCTCGGCGGCCGGTCGAGGGGGTGCTCGACGCGCGTGCTGTGGAGGAGAGGGCATGCGTGCTGAGGGCCGAGGGCGTGCGGGGAGGACCAGGCGGAGAACGGGTTCTGAGGGAGGTGAACCTGACACTGGGCGCCGGCGAGTGTGTGGCCGTCATGGGCGCCTCCGGAGCAGGAAAGACCACGCTGGCACGGGCGCTGGCGGGCACGCTGGAACCGGTCGGCGGCCGCCTCTGGTTGAACGGCGCTCCCCAGCCGTGGTCCGTCGCCCGCAGACCGGCGGCCGACCGGCTCTCGGTGGCCCATGTGGACCAGGACAGCCGTGCCGCCCTCAACCCGCGCGAGACCGTCGGCAAGGCCCTCGAGAGAGCCCGTCGCGCAGCCGCCCGCGGTGGTCTCACCCCGCCCCCGGTCGCGGAGCTCCTCAGCGCGGTCGCCCTCCCCCGGAGCGCGGCGGGCCGCCGCCCGGGCGAGCTGAGCGGAGGGGAACGTCAGCGGGCGAACCTCGCGCGAGCCGTCGCCGCCGGGCCACGCGTACTGCTGTGCGACGAGGTGACCGCGTCCCTCGACGGCGCCACTGAGCGGGAAGTGCTCGACATGCTGGCGGCGCTGCGGGAGGAACGGGGCCTTGCCGTGCTCCTCATCACGCACAGCGGGGCCGTCGCCGCCACGGCGGACCGATGCCTCGCGTTGGTGGACGGCACCCTCGGGCCTCCTGTCACGTACCTGCGTCCACCGGGATGCCGACGGGGGGCGGATCAGGGCGTGTCCGGGGGCTGAGCCATACGCAGGCGCCGGTGGACGGGGCTGCGTACGGCGCGGGGAGCGGCTCCCGGTCCCGGGCCGGGAGCCGGGATCCACGGGAGGAGCCGCGCGGCGTGACGTCGGCCGTCGCCTCTTCCCCGCCGCGCTGCTCGCCCCGGATCAGGTCACCCCTCGTGCAGCGTGACGGCCCCTGCGGGACACCGGTCCACCGCGTCGCGGACGGCGTCCAGCCCGGCAAGCGAGGGATCGGGCGTCCGGAGCACGACGAGCCCGTCGTGCAGGTCCTGATCGAACACCTCCTCGGCGGACAGCACGCACTGCCCGGCGCCTACGCAGAGATCGCGGTCGACGGATACCCGCACCGATCCTCCTCTCCCGCCCGTCCGGGCACCGCCGGACCGGACATCATCAAACCGAGCACCGCCGGGCCGGACAGTGCGGCGGCCGCCATCAGGCCCGCCCGTCCGCGCGTCGTGCCCTCTCCCTCAGCGCGTTCTTGTCCGTCTTTCCCACAGGGGTCAGGGGCATCCGCCCGATCGCCGCCACCCGGTCCGGTGCCTTGTAGGCCGCCAGTCCGCGCTCACGGAGGAAGGAAGCCAGTTCCCGGGTGCCGGGCACCGGGCCCGCGCACACGACGAACGCCACGGAACATTCGCCGAGTTCGGGATCCGGCGCGGCCACGAGCGCCGCGGAGTCGATGCCGGGGTGGGCGAGCAGGTGCTCCTCGACCTCGGTGGCGTCTATCTTCTCGCCTCCCCGGTTGATCTGCTCCTTGACGCGGCCGACCACGCTGAGGTGTCCGGTGGGGAGCCGCCGGACGAGATCGCCGGTGCGGTAGAAGCCGTCCTCGGTGAAGTGCGTCCGGGCCAGCTCGGGGGAGCGGTAGTACCCGCGCAGTGTGTAAGGGCCCCGCGTCAGCAGCTCGCCGACGTGGCCGTCGGGTACGGCCGTGCCGTCCCGACCCACGACGAGGACCTCGTCCGCAGGTGAGACCGGGCGGCCCTGGGTGGAGCAGACGATCTCGCCCGGGTCGTCGAGGGCGGTCAGGTTGAGCAGTCCTTCCGCCATACCGAACACCTGTTGGAGCCGGCATCCGAGTGTGGGCTCGATGCGGCGCGCGAGGTCGTCGGCCAGTCGTGCGGCACCGACCTGCAGGACGGCGAGGCTGGAGAGATCGCGACGGCCGTCCTCGGACTCGCGCAGCCAGTACGGCACGAGCGGCGGGTTGATGGCGGTGATGGTGACCTTCTCGCGCTCGATCAGCTCGAGAGCGGTGCCGGGGCTGGGGCTGGGGGAGAGCACCACGGTCCCGCCGGCCTGCAGTGTGCCCAGGATGCCGGGGCAGCTCATCGTGAAGTTGAAGGCGACCGGCAGGACGGCGAGGTAGACCGAGTCCGCATCGAGCCGGCACACCTCGGCCGCGGCCCGCGCGTTGTAGGCGTAGTCCTGGTGCGTCCGCGGGATGAGCTTGGGCGTGCCGGTGGTGCCTCCGGACAGCAGGAGGAGCGCCAGGTCGCCGGGAGCGACGGGCGGCCCGGGGGGCGTGACGGCGGGCGCCTGCGGATCGAGCAGCGTCTCGTAGGGGACGAAGCCGGTGCGGCCCCCCGTGTCACCGACGACGATCGTGTGCCGCAGCGACGGATGGTCGGCGCCCAGGTCCGCGGCCAGCGGCCGGTAGTCGAAGCGGGCATGCCGGTCGGGGATCGCGTAGGCGACCGCCTCGGTGATCCGGGCGAGGTGGGCGATCTCGTGGCGACGGTGCCCGGGCAGGGCATGGACCGGCACGGCGCCGAGCCGTTGCAGGGCGAACCACAGCAGAACGAACTCCGCGCGGTTGGGCAGCTGCACGATGACCCGGTCGCCCCGGCGCAGTCCGAGACGGTGCAGGGACCGGTGCAGGACTTCGACGTCGGCCTCGAGTGCCGAGTAGGTCCAGCGCCGGTCGCCGTCGACCAGGGCCACGGCCTGCGGGCGTGCCGCTGCCTGCCGGGCCGGGAGGTCGCCGAAGACCTCGTCCCGCCAGTGGCCGGCGTCGCGGTAGCGCTGCGCGGCCTCGGGTGGCCAGCCGGGCCAGTCCGGTGTGCCGGCCGGCGCTCCGTGGACCGAAGTCGTGCCCATATGTCCTCCAGGGTGCGGAAGTTGCAGCTGGTGCAAACGTCAACAAGCGTCTAGGCTAAGCTAAGTGAACATGATTGTCATTTGAGAGTACGGCGGTGTGATGAGGGAGAAACCGGAACCCGTGAGCGAAGCACCTGCACCGGGACGAGCGGAGCCGGGGGAGTCGGAGGTGCTCGCGGCGGTGGCCGCCGCCGTGGACGTCCCCCGCGCGGAAGTGACACTCGACGCCGACCCGTTCGAGCTCGGACTCGACTCCCTGGGACTCATCCGGCTCACGGCCGACTGGCGCCGCCAGGGCATCGGAGTCGGTTACGAGCAGCTCGCCGAGGCGGCGACGCTGCGGGAATGGCTGGCCGTTCTGAGCGCCGCCCCGGCCACGGTGCTGCCGGACGAGCCGGGCACCCCGGAGCCGGCACGGGCCGACCCGCCCGAAGCGGACGCGCAGCGGCGGGACGAGGCACCCTCGGACGGCGCGTTCCCCTTGGCCGTCATGCAGCACGCCTATTGGATCGGACGCCAGGACGACCAGCCCCTCGGTGGCGTCGGAGCGCACTTCTACGCCGAACTCGACGGAACCGGCCTCGCTCCCGAGCGCCTCGCCGCCGCCGTGACCGAGCTGCGCCGACGTCACGAGATGCTGCGGGTCAAGGTGCTCGACGACGGCCGGCAGCAGATTCTCGCCGAGCCCGCACAACCGGCCATCACGGTGCACGACTTCACCCGGGAAACGGCCGAGGGCTGCGCCGAGGGGCTCGACCGGCTGCGGGACCGCTACACCCATCGCCGCATGGACGTCGAGCAGGGCGAGGTGTTCGACGTCGCGCTCAGTCTGCTGCCCGACAACCGGACCCGCCTCCACATCGATCTCGACATGGTCGGCGCCGACGCCGCCAGCATGCGTGTCCTCCTGGCGGACCTGCAGCACCTCTACGACGATCCGGGCGCCTCGCTGCCGGACATCGGCCACAGCTACCGGGAGTATCTGCGGGAGAGCCGGGTGCGCCGGAAGGCCGAAGTGGACGCGGCGCGCGACTGGTGGCGCGAGCGGCTGGACGCACTGAGCGCCCCGCCCCGGCTGCCCACGGTCGTCGACCCGCTCAGTCCGGAATCCGCCGCGCCGCGGTACCACCGGACCGTTCGCCTGCACCACCACCTGACGTCCCGGCGCAAGCGTGTCCTGCTCGAGCGGGCCAGGCAGTACCGAGTGACCCCGACGGCGGTGCTGGCCGCGGCGTTCGCCGAGGTGCTCGCCGCCTGGAGCGCCGAGCCGAGGTTCCTGCTCAACCTCCCTCTGTTCGACCGGGACCTGAGCCGGCCCGGCACCGAACTGCTGATCGGTGACTTCAGCAGCTCCGTCCTGCTGGACGTCGACCTCACCGCCGGGCACCCGTTCGTCGACTCGGCACGGGACATCCAGGCGGAGCTGCGCAGAACCATCGCGCGCGGCTCGTACTCGGGCGTCGAGGTCCTGCGGGACCTCTCCCGCGCCGCGGGGGGCACACCCGTCCTCGCGCCCGTCGTGTACACCAGCGCCCTCGGCCTCGGGGAGGTCTACGACCGCGCCGTGCGGGAGACCTTCGGCGAGCCTTCCTGGATCATCTCCCAGGGCCCCCAGGTGTGGCTGGACGCACAGGTGACCGAGCTGGACGGCGGCCTCCTGCTCAACTGGGACGTCCGGGAGGAGCTGTTCGCCCCCGGCGTGCCCGCCGCGGCCTTCGGCGCCTACCGGAACCTGCTGGAGACCCTGCTGGACGACGAGGACGCATGGGCCCGCCCCGTGGGGACCCGGCTCCCCGCCGACCAGGCCCGTGTCCGCGAGCGCGTCAACGACACCGACGTGCCCGAAGTGACCGAGCGCCTGCACGAGGGGTTCCACCGGGCCGCGTCCGAGCAGCCCGAACGGGTGGCGCTGATCGACGGGACGGGCCGCGCCCTCACCTACCGGGAGTTGCAGGCCTGGGCCGGGCGCGTCACCGCGCTGCTCACCGACGCCGGTGTCCGGCGGGGCGACTCGGTCGCGGTGCGCCTCACCAGGGGGGCCGGACAGGTCGCGGCGGTACTCGGCGTGCTGGGAGCCGGCGCGACCTATGTTCCCGTCGGTGTGCACCAGCCCGCCGAGCGCGCGGCACGCGTCCTGGAGGCCGCCGCGGCGACGGCGGTGCTGACCGACGCGCCCGGCGCGGTGCAGCAGCCCGCCCGGACCGAGGGCGGTTCGCCCCGCGTCCTCGCCCTCGACGCGGCCGACGCCCTGCAGCCCGCGCCTCCGGTGCTGGACCAGCCTGTCTCGTCGGTCGCCTACACGATCTTCACCTCCGGGTCCACGGGGACCCCGAAGGGGGTGGACGTCTCCCACGGCGCCGCGATGAACACCCTCGCCGCGATCAACGCGCGCTTCGGGGTGCGGGCGTCCGACCGCGGACTGGCCCTGGCCGAGCTGGACTTCGACATGGCGGTCTACGACCTGTTCGGACCGCTCTCGGCGGGTGGCTCGGTCGTCCTGATCGACGAGGCGGCCCAACGCGACCCACAGCACTGGATCCGGCTGACGCGCGAGCACCGGATCACCCTGGTCAACTGCGTCCCCGCCCTGCTCGACATGATCCTCACCGCGGCCGAGGCCGACCCCGAGGGACTGGGCGACACGCTCCGGCTGGTCCTGCTCGGCGGTGACTGGGTGGGCATGGACCTCCCGGGACGCCTGCACGCCCTGGTACCCGACGCGCGGTTCGTCGCACTGGGCGGCATGACCGAGGCCGCGGTGCACTCGACGGTCTTCGAGGTCGACGAGGTCGACCCGGGCTGGGCCTCCGTCCCCTGGGGCGTCCCCCTGCCCAACATGCGGGCCCGTGTGGTCGACGCACGCGGCAGGGACTGCCCGGACTGGGTCGCGGGAGAGCTGTGGATGAGCGGAGCCGGGCTGGCCGAGGGCTATCGCGGCGACCCCGACCGCACCGCCGAGAAGTTCGTCCTGCACGAGGGCAGGCGCTGGTACCGGACCGGCGACCGCGCCCGGTACCGCTCCGACGGCGTGCTGGAGTTCCTCGGCCGTGTGGACCACCAGATCAAACTGCGCGGACACCGCATCGAACTCGGTGAGGTGGAAGCCGCGGCCTCCAGCCGGCCCGACGTCTCCGGCTGCGTGGCCCTGGTGACCGGCCAGCCGGCCCAGCTGGCCCTCGTCGCCGCCGGCACCCCGACGGGGAAGCCCACCGAGGCCGACCTGCGGGACAGCCTCACACAGCGGCTTCCCGCCTACATGGTCCCCTCCCGCATCGAGATCGTCGACGCCCTCCCGCTGACGGCCAACGGCAAGCCCGACCGCAAGAAGGCCGCGGCGCTGGTGGAGGCGGGAGCGGCGGCCTCCGGACACGGACGCGGCGAGCCGCCCACGGGGTGGGCGGAGACCACCCTCGCCCAGGTCTGGTCCGAGCTCCTCGACGCCTCCGGCATCGGACGCGACGACGACTTCTTCGCCCTCGGCGGGGACTCCCTGCTGGCCACCCGTGTGATCGCCGCCCTGCGCGCACGCGATGTCGGAGGGGCGCGCGTCGCCCAGCTGTTCACCCGTCCCAAGCTGGCCGACTTCGCCGCGACCCTCACCCGGCAGGAACACCGTGCCACGACCCTGGGCACCGGCGACATCGCCCACCGGCACGAGCCGTTCCCGCCCACCGACGTGCAGCGCGCCTTCTGGATCGGCCGCGACGACCGGTTGCCGCTCGGCGGCGTGGGCACCTACCACTACAGCGAGTTCGACGGCGTCGACGTCGACCTGGCCCGCATCGAACGTGCCTGGCGGACGCTGATCCGGCGCCACGAGATGCTCCGCGCGGTCTTCGACCACGAGGGCCGGCAACGGATCCTGCGCGAGGTGCCCCGCTTCACCATCCCGGTCACCGAGGTGGGCACGGAGGACGAGGCGCCCGCCGTGCTGGACAGCCTGCGCGCCGAGTCGTCCCACCGGCGCCTGGACCCCACCAGGTGGCCCCTGTTCGACATCCGGGCCGTGCGCTATCCGAGCGACGGCCGCACACGGACCCGGCTGGCCGTCGGGCTCGACTACATCGTCCTGGACGGCGCCTCCATCATGGCCCTCTACGCCGAACTGGACGCACTCCACGCCGACCCGGACACCGAACTGCCCGCCATCGACATCTCCTTCCGGGACTACGTCCTCGGCGTCGTCCCGGAGAAGGACGACGTCGAGCGGGCCCGTGAGTACTGGCTGCGCAGGCTGGACGACCTGCCGCCCGCCCCTGAGCTGCCGCTCGCCGGCGACCCGGCCGCGGTGACCCGCCCCTGGTTCACCCGCCGCAGCCGACCGCTGGCGGCCGACCGGTGGGAGACGCTGAGGGAGCGGGCCCGGCAGCACGGGCTGACGCCCTCGGTGGTCCTGCTGATCTGCTACGTGGAGGTCCTGGCGGCCTGGAGCGACCAGGACGGGGTCACCGTCAACCTGACCCTGTTCAACAGGCTGCCGGTGCATCCCCACATCAACCGCCTGGTCGGCGACTTCACGTCGGTGTCGCTGATCGGCCACAAGCCCCGGCCCGGCGAGAGCTGGCTCGACGCCGCGCACCGGCTCCAGCAGGTCATGGGCGAGGACCTGGACCACAGGGAGGCGTCCGCGATCTGGCTCATGCAGGAGCTCGCCCGGCGCACGGGCACGGTCGAGGCCGCCATGCCCGTGGTCTTCAGCAGCACGGTGGGCGTGGGCGACCGGGCGGCCAAGGACCTGAGCGGGGTCTTCCCGGCCAAGGTCTTCGGCATCTCGCAGACACCGCAGGTCATGCTCGACAACCAGGTGACGGAGTCCTTTGGCGGCATCCTGGTGAGCTGGGACGCCGTCGAAGAGCTGTTCCGCCCCGGAGTGCTGGACGCCATGTTCGACTCCTACTGCCGCATGCTCGACCGGCTGGCCGACGAGGACTGGCGGCACGGTCCGCTCCCCGCCGCGCTGCCGCCCGAGCAGAAGGAGGCCCGGGAACGGATCACCGGCGCCCCCGGGCCCGCCCCCGTGGGCCTCCTGCACGAGGACGTGTTCCGACGGGCCGGGACCGACCCGGACCGTACGGCGCTCCTCATGCCGGACGGCGACACCCTCACGTACGGCCGACTCGCGGAGCGCGCCACCCTGATGGCTGGAGGACTGGCCCACCACGGTGTCCGCCCCGGTGACACGGTGGCGCTCCTGCTGCCCGGCGGAGTCGACCAGATCGTCGCGGCCCTCGGGGCCCTGGCCGCGGGCGCCGCCTACCTGCCGCTGCGGCCCGCAGCGGACGTCGGCGTCGCGGCGGAGCACTGCGAGTCGGCGGGGGTCGCCCTCGTCGTCACCGGCACCCCCGGCGCCGACATCGGCGGAGTGCGAACGGTCACCGTCTCCGACGTCATGGCGCCGGCCACTCCGGCCGCACCGTTCCGCGGTGATCCCGGCACCCCCGCCCACGTCCGCCTCACCGAGCACGGTCCCCTGACCTTCAGTCACGCGGCGGTCCAGGGCACACTGACGGACCTCCGGGCGCGGTACTCGGTGGGCGAGGGGGACCGGGGGATCGCCCTGTCCGAACCGGACAGCGCACGCTCCGTGTTCGACGTCTTCGGTCTGCTCGGCACCGGTGCGACGCTCGTACTGCCCGGCATCGCCGATCGCGGTGACATCGCCGCGCTGGCGCGGCTCACGGTCCGGCACGACGTCACGGTGTGGAACAGCACTCCGTTCCTGCTGGACCGGCTCCTCACCGAAGCGGAATCGCCGGCGGCCGAAGCCCGTGTCCCCGCCCGGCTCCGCCTGGCGATGGTCTCGGGCGGCCGAGTGGGCCACGACCTGCCCCGCAGACTGCGCGACCTGGCAGGCCGGGGATGCCGGTTCGTCTCGCTCAGCACCGTGCCCGGCACGGCTCTGTGGGCCGGCGCCTACGAGCCGCCCACAGCGGATCTTGCCGACGCGACGCCCATGCCGTCCGGCCCGCCGCTCGCCGGCCGGCGGCACCGCGTGGTCGACGCCGCCGGACGGGACTGCCCGGACTGGGTCGGCGGCGAGCTGTGGGTCAGCGACGAGGGGATCACGGAGCAGGCCGGGGGCGGACACCACGGCCGGATCGTCGAACAGGACGGGACGCGCTGGTACCGCACCGGAAGCCGGGCGCGCCACCGGCCGGACGGAACGCTCGACCTGTTCGGACGCTCCGGGCAACCGATCCGGATCGGCGCTCGGCGCGTCGAACCGGACGAGGTCGAGACAGCTCTCGAGACGCACCCGGGAATCGCCCGTGCGGTGGTCCTCGTCACCGGAGCGGAGGACGACCGCAGGCTGCACGCGGTGATCGTCCCGGTGGGGGAGCGGCCGACGGGCGTCCCCGAGCACCTGGAGAGACTCCTCCCGGCGTACGCCACACCCGGCCGCTTCACGTTCGTCGACGGGCCCGGCCGGTTGCCCGTCGCCGACGACGGAGACATCGACCGGACCGCGCTCGCGGCCTCGGTGGCCTCGGAGAACGAGGCCGGGGGGCCGCCGAAGGGCGAGGTCGAGCGCCGCATCGCGGCCATCTGGTCCGACCTTCTCGGTGCCGGAGTACACGACCGCAACGCCAACTTCTTCAGTGAGGGCGGCGACAGCCTCACAGCGCTGCGCCTCGTCGGAGCCGTCAACGAGTTCTTCGGCACGGACGTACCCGTACGTGCCTTCCTGGCGGCATCGACCCTGGCAGACCTGGCAGCGCGCATCGAGAGCACGCAGGCCACCGATGAGTTCGAAGAGAGTGGAGAGATATGAAAGCGCAGGACATCGTCGCGGACCTGGAGCGGCACGGCATCCGGCTCTGGGAGGAGGACGGCAAGCTGCGCTTCCGCGCCCCCCAGGGCGCACTCACTGAGGAGCGGCGCGCGCTGCTGCGTTCGCGTCGTGAGGACGTGCTGGCCCATCTGTCCGAACGGGCGCAGGCCACCCGCCTCGTCCCCGAACCCGACGCCGCACACCAGCCGTTCCCGCTGACCGACATCCAGGGCGCGTACCTGGTCGGCCGCGGCAGTGCCTACGGCTACGGCGGCGTCGCCTGCCACGTCTACACCGAACTCGCCTACCCCGCCGACACCGATCCGGACCGGCTGGACGAGGCCTGGTGGGCGATCGTGGAACGGCACGACATGCTGCGGGCGGTCGTCCACCCGGACGGCTCCCAGGAGGTGCTGCCCGGCATCCCCCGGACACCGATCCCCGTCGAGGACCTGAGGGGGGCCTCGACGGCGGACGTGGAGCGCCGAGTGGCGGACGTCCGTGACGAACTGGCCGCACGGGTACCGCCCACCGACCGGCCGCCGCTCTTCGAGCTCCGGATGACCCGCTGTGACGACGCACTGCTGCTGCACCTGTCCATCGACCAGCTCATCGTGGACTACGCCAGCCTCCTGATCGTCCTCGCGGAACTGGAGGACGCGTACCACGGCCGGCGACTGGTGCCGCTGAACGCCCGGTTCCGCGACTACGTGCTGGCGCGCCGCCGCCAGACACTCACCAGCGAGTACAACCGGCACCGCGACTACTGGCTGCGGCGCCTTCCTGACCTGCCCGGCCCCCCGGAGCTGCCGCTCGCGGACGGCACCGGAGCCCTCGGCCCCTTCCGCCGGTACGAGACCGTGATGAGCGCCGAGCAGCGCAAGGCGTTCGAGGCCAACGCCGCGGCGCTGGGGATCCCCATGTCCGCCGCGGCCCTGACCGCCTTCGCCGAAGTGATCGGCCGGTGGAGCCGCAACCCGGAGTTCATGCTCAACCTCCCCACCTTCACCCGGCTCCCGCTGCACGAGGACGTCGACCGGCTGGTGGGCGACTTCACCTCCGTCGAACTGCTCGCCGTCGACCTGCGGGAGCCGCAGGCCTTCGCCGACCGCGTCCGCACCGTGAGCTCGGACCTGCTGGAGGACCTGGCCCACTCGCTGTTCACGGGCAGCCAGGTGCTGACCGAGATGGCCCGCCTCCGCGAGGCCCAGACCCTCCTCATGCCGGTCGTGTTCACCAGCACCCTCGGCTCCGCCACCATGCGGCAGCCGGAGGCCGTGGTCCGGCACGCCCAGACGCAGACACCGCAGGTCTGGATCGACTGCCAGGTGATGGAGCGCGGCGACGGTCTCGCGCTGAGCTGGGACGTGCGGGCAGGCGTCCTCGCGGAGGGCACCGCCGACGACCTGTTCAGCGCCTTCACCGCACTCATGCACCGCCTGGCCCAGGACCCCGGCAGCTGGTCGGCGCCCGCGGAGATCGACCTTCCCGAGCACACCCGTGCCGTGCGCGCGCGCGTGAACGACACCGGCGCTCCGGTTCCCCGCGCCCTGCTGCACGAGGCCGTGCTCGACACCGCACGCCGTACCCCGGACCGTGTGGCCGTCCTCGACCAGGACCGTGAGGTCACCTACCGCGAGCTGGTCGCCCGGGCAGCCGGCGTCGCCCGGGCCCTGACGACGAGAGGCGTCACTTCCGGGCAGATCGTGGCGATCACGATGGACAAGGGCTGGGAGCAGGCGGCCGGCGTCCTCGGTGTGCTCATGGCCGGTGCCGCCTACCTGCCGCTGGACACCACGCAGCCGCCCCGGCGCCGCGACGCGATCCTGGCCGACGCGGAGGCGCGGGCCGTCCTCACCCAGTCCTGGCTGGCCGACGGCGACCGGCCGGACGGCATCCCGGTCATCGCGGTGGACGTCCTGCCCGACAGCGAGGCTGCCGTCCCCGAGCCACAGGCCGGCCCCGACTCCCTGGCCTACGTCATCTACACCTCGGGTTCGACGGGCGCGCCGAAGGGCGTGATGATCAGTCACGCCGCCGCGCTGAACACCATCGTCGACATCAACCGCCGGTTCGCGGTCACGGAACACGACCGTGTCCTCGCCCTGGCCCAACTCGGCTTCGACCTGTCCGTCTACGACCTGTTCGGTCCGCTGTCCGTGGGCGCGACCGTGGTGATGCCCCACCCTGAACGCCGGGGCGACCCCTCCAGCTGGGCCGAGACGGTCAGGCGGGAGAACGTCACCGTCTGGAACTCGGTGCCCGGGCAGCTCCAGATGCTCCACGACTACCTGCGCTCCGACGACCCGCCACTGCCCTCCGTCCGGCTCATGATGCTCTCCGGGGACTGGATCCCCGTCAGCCTCCCGGACGCGGTCCGGCGCTGGGCCCCCGCCGCCGAGGTGCACAGTCTGGGCGGTGCCACCGAGGCATCCATCTGGTCCATCCACCACCCGGTCTCCGGCACCGACCGCGCCCGGCGCAGCATCCCGTACGGCAAGCCACTGGCCAACCAGACCTTCCACGTCCTGGACTCCGCGCTGAGGCCCCGTCCGGACCTGGTCACCGGCGATCTTTACATCGGTGGAACCGGCCTGGCCCAGGGGTACTTCGGCGACGCGGAGCGCACCGCGGCGGCGTTCGTACGGCACCCGGTCACCGGTGAGCGGCTCTACCGCACCGGCGACCTCGGGCGCTACCACCCGGACGGCGTCATCGAGTTCCAGGGCCGGGCGGACACCCAGGTGAAGATCCGCGGCTACCGGATCGAACTCGGTGAGATCCAGGCGGCCGTCGAATCCCTCCCCTCCGTCGGCGCGGCGGCCGTCGTCGTGGCGGGCGGTCGTGGCGACGCCGGCCAGACGACCCCCCGTACGCTCGCCGCCTTCGTCGAGCCCGCCCACCTCAGCGACCCGCTGCCGGTGCCGGCCTCGCTCCGGACCGCCTTCGAGCGGGCCGCGCGGGACGCGGCCGAGGGCGTCGACCTGCCCGCGCTCACGGCCTTCCGCACGGCACTGAACGCCGCCGCGCTGTCCGCCATGTGCGAGACGCTCGCCCCCGCGTTCGCCGGAGCGGAGGAGCCCCGGACGGCCGACCGGATCTGCGAGGCGCTGGAGGTCGCCCCGGCACACCGCCGCCTGGTCCGCCGCTGGCTGCGCGGTCTGGTGGCGGCAGGCAGGCTCAGGGAGGACGCCGGCGGTTACCGGGACCTGTCCGTCCCCGCCCCCGGCGCCACCGAGCAGGCGTGGGAGGACGCGGCCGCACGCGAACGCGAGGCGGAGTGGAGCCCCGAGCTGTTCGCCATGGTCCGCAACTGCGCGCGCGTTCTGCCGTCCCTGCTCACCGGCCGGGCCGACCCGGCGGACCTGCCGTTCTCCGGTGCCTCGGCCGACGCGCTCGACGCCGCCTACAAGAGCAATCCCGCAGCGCACGCGCTGCACCAGGTGCTGGTGGCCGGCGTCACGGAGATGGTCCGTGACCGTCCGGAGGGCACCCCCCTGCGCGTGATGGAGGTCGGTCTGCGCGGTGGCGGCGCCGTCACCGACCTCGTGCCCGCCCTGGCGGACGCCACCTTCGACTACCTGGCCACCGATCCGTCCTCCCGCCACCGCTCCCAGGTCGAGCAGCGCTTCGCGGACGACCCGCGGGTCCGGTGCGCCTCCTTCGACCCGTCGGAGGACCCCCGGGAACAGGACTTCCTGCCCCACTCCGTGGACGTGCTGATCTGCGTCGGGGTGCTGGACAACGTCCCGGACGCCGGGGCGGCACTCGCCCGGCTGGCCTCACTGGTCACGGCGGGCGGCTGGCTCGTCCTGCTGCAGAACGCCGGCGACGACGACCACGCCCTGCGGATCTCCACCGAGTTCCTCCCCGAGCACGCGGGAGCGTTCACCGACGTCCGCGCGGCGCACGAGCAGTCCTTCCTGACCGCCGAACAGTGGACAGCGCTGCTCGGTGAGCGGGACGGCCGGATCGTCGCCGAGTTCCCCGCCGGAGCGGAGGAGGCCGCCACCTACGGCCGGCGGCTGTACTTCGTGCAGCCCAAGCCGGCACGGGCACCGGTCGCGGTGACGGAACTGGGCACCCGCTGCGCGGAACTGCTGCCCGAGTACTCGGTGCCGACCCGGTGGCAGATACTCGATCAGCTGCCGAAGACCGCGAACGGCAAGCTGGACCGCGCCAGGCTCGAGACCTGGGCCGCGCAGACAGACCGGCAGGCCGACGCGCCCACCTCGAGCCGGCCCCGGGACGAACTGGAACGGGCCATCGCGGCCCTGTGGGCCGAACTGCTGGAGCTGGACGAGGTCGGCCGCGACGACGACCTGTTCGACCTCGGCGGGGACTCCCTGCTCGTGGCACGCATCGTCGGCAGGCTCAGGGACGGACTCGACGGCCTGGACGGCCTGGAGTGGGACCTGGAGTGGGAGGTCGTCCTCCGGCACCTGCTGCGCCGGCCCACGGTCGCCGGACTGGCCGACTACCTGCGTGACGTCTCGGCGGACCAGCAGAGCGAGGGGAGCGAGGCCTCCCCGATCGTCACACTGGTCGAGACGCCCCCGTCGCGTCCGGTGACCGTCCTGGTGCACGCAGGCACCGGCACGCTCCTTCCCTACCGGCCACTCGTCACCGAGATCCGCAACAGGACGGCCGGCCGCAACGGACTGGTCGGCCTGGAGATCCCGGAGCTGGACACGTTCCTCAACGCCGACCCCAACGGACTGATCGACCGGCTCGCCGCGCGGTACGTGCGGGCCCTGCTCGACGACGGACACACGTCCTTCGACGTCGTCGGCTACTGCGTGGGCGGCGTCATCGCCACCGAGGTGGCACGCGGGCTGACGGAGGCCGGCGCGGAGGTACGCAGCCTCACCGTCATCAGCAGTCACAGCCCGACCTTCCGGATCGACGACGAACTGCTCTCCGAGTACTCCTTCTCCCTGATGATGGGCATGGACCACGCCCGCATCGGGTTCCCGGCCGACTCCGACCGGGTGGGCGCCGCGGTCGGCGCCGTGCTCGAGCGCTCGCCCGACGCGATCGTCGACGGTGCCCTCGCCGACCTCGACGGGGAGTACGCGGACATAGCCGAGGCGTTCACGAACCTCGAGTCGCTGCCGCGCATGGCGCGCGTCACCAGGATGTGCGAAGCGCTGCCTCCCGCCCTGGAGGGCACCCACCAGCCCGAGGGGCTGCTGCGTGCGCTGCGCACCTACCAGCAGAGCACGTACGCGCTGAGCCGGCACCGGGCCGAACCGTACGCGGGCGACATCACCTTCCTGCGGCACAACGGCGCGTACCCCTTCCCCGGCAGCGCGGACACCATCACAGACCACTGGGCGAAGATCTGCCTCGGCGACCTGGAGAGCCGCGAGATCCCGGGCGAGCACTTCACCTGCATGACCGGCGACAACGTGCCGACCGTCTTCGGACATCTGCGCGAGATCGTCGAAGGGATGGAAGCGTGATCGGCATCCTGGGAGCGTCCGGGGCGGTGGGGAGTCACGCCGCCGCCGCCCTGGCACGAGCGGGCGACGGGCCGTTGCGTCTTGGCGCCCGCAGGCCCGAGGCGATCCGCGTGGAGGCGGACCGGGCCGACGTGGAGACCCGCGCGGTGGACGCGCTGGACGCCGCCTCGCTCGCCGAGTTCTGTGCGGGCTGCCGCGTGGTCGTGAACTGCGCCGGGCCCAGCTATGCGCTGAAGGACACGGTGGCCCGGGCCGCCCTCGCAGCGGATGCCGACTACGTCGACGTCCTCGGCGACGACCCGGTGCACGAGGCGCTGACCGCCACCGGCGCGGTGCCGGCCGGCCGTACCGTCGTGCTGTCGGTCGGCACCGTGCCCGGCCTCTCCCTCCTGGTCCACCGGCGGCTGACGGAACTGGCCGAGCGGGACGCGACGCGTGCGACGCGCCTGGTCGCCTACGCCGGCGGACTGGAACGCGCCACCGCGACCGTCGCCGCCGACATCCTGCTCTCGCTGGATGTCGGCGGCGCGGGCGGCGAGCCCTACGGGCATCCGCTGGCGGCCTGGCGCAACGGCCGGCGCGTCCCGCGCGCGCTGCGTGTGAACGAGAACGCCGAGGTGCCGCACTACCCGCAGCGCGTCGCCCTGCAGCCGCTGCTGACCGCGGAGACGGAACGCGGTGCGCGCGCCGCCGGCCTGGCCGAGGCCGAGTGGTACAACGTCTTCCCGGGCAGCCAGGTGCGCGCCCTGTTCACCGCGCTTCCGACCCTGCCCGTCGACACGCCCGAGCAGCGGGAGGAACTGGTCCGGCGCATCATCCGGGCGGGTGAGATCGACCTGGCGGGCGCCGAACCCTACTACCGCCTGGTGCTCACCCTGTCGGGGCCGGACCGGCGCCGCACCGCCGTGGTGCGCACGGACGACAGCTACCGGCTGACGGCGGCCGTGGCCGCGCACACCGTCCGCGCCCTCGGCAGCGGCCGTGTCCCACCCGGTCTGCACTTCGCGGGGGACGTCCTGGAGCCCGCCGAGGCGATCGACGAGCTGACCCGCACCGGGGCGGCGGACTTCTCGGTCTACGAAGGCGAAGGGCACACCGGCGAGCAGGCGGGCGACGGCTTCGAGGACGGTGAGCTGTGAACGCTTCCCCGGGCCGGCCGCTGCGGACGGTGGTGGCCGGCACCAACTTCGGCCGGTTCTACATCGACGCCGTACGCGAGCACCCGGACTTCGAGCTGGCGGGCATCCTCGCCAAGGGGAGCAGCCAGTCCCGGCAGACCGCCGAACGGCTCGGCGTGCCCTGCTGCACCGGCGTCGACGAACTGCCCGACGACATCGACGTGGCCTGCGTCGTCGTTCCGTCGGCCGTGATGGGAGGGTCCGGGACCGAACTGAGCCAGGCGCTTCTGCACCGGGGGGTGCATGTGCTCCAGGAACACCCCCTGCATCCGGACGAGCTGTCGGACACCCTGCGCATCGCCAGGAAACGCAAGCTGCAGTACCGCGTCAACACCCATTACGTCCATGTGGAGCCCGTGCGCGTCTTCCTCGAAGCGGCACGTCGACTCCGCGCCCGGCAAAGGGTGCTGTACGTCGACGCGGCGTCCCCGGTGCACGTACTGGCTCCCCTGATCGACATCCTGGGCAGGGCGCTCGGCGGTCTGCGCCCGTGGCACCTCGGGGACGTCGCGGCCGTAGGGGAGGAGGTGCTCGCCGCGTCCGACGGACGGACGCCGGTGCGGACGCTGCACGGCGCCCTGGCCGGAGCACCTCTGACGCTGCGCGTGCAGAACCAGATCCATCCGGGGGACCGGGACAACCACGCGCTCTTCTGGCATCGCGTGGCCATCGCGACCGAGGGCGGCGTGCTGACGCTCGCGGACACCCACGGACCGGTGCTCTGGCACCCCCGGATGCACTCGCCGCGCGACGACGGGCACCGGCTCGTCTTCCGGTCCGGTCCCGGCGCGCAATGGCTGGAACTGCCGACGCATTCCGTCGTCGGTGATCCCGCGCAGGATCCGCACAGCTTCGACGGGGTCTTCTCCGACCTGTGGCCGTCGGCGGTGACCGACGCGCTCAGCGCGTTGCGCGATGCGATCGGGGAGGGCGCGGACGTCCTGCGCACCGCGCAGCACGACCTGACCGTCTTCCACGTCTGGCGGGACCTGATGGCCCGCCTCGGCCCCCCCGAACTGATCCGCCCGCCCGCACCCACCCCGCTGGCCGTGACCGACCTGACCGTTTCCGGCACCGGTGGTTCGGGGGAGCGGCGTGGCCGCGGCCCGGTCCAGGGGGGTGCGCCGGCCGGCGCCGAGGGCGACGTCCCCGGAGCCGGGTACACCCAGCCGGCCGAGTTCTTCGACCTCGGGGCCCGGGAGCACACGGACCGGACCGGCCCCGCGGTGGTCGCCTCGCTCGCGGGCATCGACCCGAAAGCCGGTCCGCTGCTGGACATCGGCGCGGGGAGCGGCCTGGTGACCCGTCGGATAGCCGCCGCCTATCCGGACTGCCGGATCGTCGCGGCCGAGCCCTCGCCGGGCATGCGCGCCATCCTCACCAGCCGGCTCGCGGAGGACCCCGGGATCGGGGAGCGGGTGACCGTGCTGCCCGACGCCGCGAACGACCTCGTCCTGCCCGACCGGATCTGCGGCGCGGTCGCCTGCGGGATGCTCGGACACCTGGACCCGGACCGGCGCCGCGCGCTGCTGCGGGACCTGGCCGACCGTCTCGCGCCGGGCGCGCCGCTCGTCGTCGAGCTCATGGGGCTGTACACCCCGGTGTCGATGCCGGCGACCCGGTTGCGTCAGGCCACCCTCGGCGGGTTGCGCTACGAGTGGTGGATGGCCGGTGAGCCCGCCGGTGAGGAGCTGATGTGCCTGGAGACGACCTGGCGCGTGTTCGACGGGACGCGGTTGGTGCGGGAGGTGCGGGACGTGTACCACTGGCACACGGTGACCCTGGAGCGGATCGCGGAGGAGGCGGGACTGGCCCTCGAGGCACCGCCACCGCCCCATGGAGCGGCCGTTCCGCACCTGGGCGTGCTGCGCGGTGCGGAACGGCCCTCGGTCACCAGGTGACGAGCACCTGTTCCGGCCCGAAGGCGATGCCTTCGTGCCGGAACCGGACCGCGTGCAGGGGAGCCGCCGCGCGGAGCGTGGGAACACGGTCCAGAAGGGTGCTGATCGCGGTCACCAGTTCCAGGCGGGCAATGTTCTGGCCGACACACTGGTGAATGCCGTAGCTGAATGCCACATGCTGCTTGCCTTTCCGTTCGAAATCAATTTCCTCAGGCGTTTCGAAGACGCTTTCGTCATGATTTGCTGCCGCCAATAGAGGAATGATTCCATCGCCCTTGTGGATGACTTGCTCACCGAACCGAATGTCCTCGGTGGCAGTGCGCAGGGCGATGGAGTCGCCGACCGAAAGAACACGAAGGAGTTCTTCGACGGCGGCCGGGAACTTGGTGTGGTCCGCGCGCAGCTCCGCGATCAGGTCCGGGTTCTCCAGCAGGGCCAGCACGCTCAGGGCGATCTGGTTGGTCGTGGTCTCCCAGCCGGCCACGACGAGGATCGCGATGGTCGTGATCAGCTCCTCCCGGCTCACCTCGCCGGTGTGCAGCCGCCCGGCTGTCAGTCTGCTGAGCAGGTCGTCGCCGAGGTTCGTCTCGCGCTCCGCGATGATCCCGTCCACCACGGCGGACAGGGCGCCGATGCCCTCCGCCGCGCCTTCCGCGGTGCTGGCGCCGCCACCGAAGACCTGGGAGCCCAGGGTCCCCGTGACGCGCCGGAACCACGGATCGGTGCGCCGCACCCCGATGAGCTCGCACATGACCGTGCTGGACACGGTGTGGGCGAAGTGGGTGACCAGGTCGACCGGGGGGCCGCCGGCGAGCAGCTCGTCGATGCGCTCGTCGACGATGCGCTGGATGTCCCTGCGCATGCGGCGCGCCTTGCGGACGGTCATCTCGGCGAGCAGCATCCGCCGGAACCGCGTGTGCTCGGGCGGGTCCATCCTGATGAACGGCCTCGTCCTGGCGCCCACCTCCTGCTCGCCGTCGACGAGCGCCGGGAAGTTCGGGTGGCGGATGTCCGCGCTGACCCGGGGGTCGGCCAGCACCGCACGGACCTCCTGGTAGCCCGTCACGATCCAGGCCTGGCGGCCGGTGGGCAGGGTCACCCGGGACACCGGGCCCCGCCTGCGGAGTTCCGCGTACTCCTTCGGCGGGGCGAATGGGCATCCGCGGACCATCGGAAAGGGGTGGGAAGCGGCGTCGGCCGCGTCGTTTTCAGCCATGACTGTCAAATCCTTTGTGCGGGGACATCGGCATCCTAGCCACCGCAAGCTCCGGTTGCTACAGAAAAGCAATCCCTTTGCTTGAGTGAAGTTCCGGTAGGGCTGGACGGAAGCGGAGATTGATGATGAAGTGGCTGGAGCGGTGGCAGTGTGACTGCCTTGTGCAACTCGCGGTACGAGCTGCGGTTCGCGGTAGGAGAAAATGGTGAATCAGTCGGTTCTCGGACCTTGGCTGCGCAGGCCGGTGGTTCGGCCCGAAGCGCGTCTGCGCCTGGTGTGCTTCCCGCACGCGGGCGGCGCGGCCTCCTCGTTCCGCCCCTGGCAGCGTCTGCTGCCGGACGAGATCGAGCATGTGACCGTGCAGTACCCGGGCAGGGAGGACCGGTTCGCCGACGATCCGGTCGACTCGATGGACGTCCTGGTCCGCGAGGTCGTCGACGCCCTCCGGCCGTTGCTCGACCGGCCCTGCGCCCTCTTCGGCCACAGCATGGGCAGCGCGGTCGCCTACGAGGTGGCTCTGGAGCTGCGGCGCCGGGGCCTTCGGGTGCCGGTCCGGCTGCTGGCCGCCGGCCGGGCGTCACCCCATCACGCGGTGGTGGGCGACATCCACCACCAGGACGACAGCGCGCTGATCGACGAACTGACGCGTTACGGCGGGACGCCTCAGGAGGTGCTCGCGGACCCGGAGCTGCGCGCCGCCATCCTGGGGTACGTGCGCAGCGACTACCGGCTGATCGAGACGTACCGGCCGTCCTTTGCCGAGCCGCTGGACTGTCCGGTCAGCGTCTTCTTCGGCTCCCGGGACTCCGAGTGCGGAGCGCGGGATGCCGGGACGTGGTCGAGCACCACACGGCACCCCCTGACCGTCACGGCCTTCGACGGCGGCCACTTCTTCCTCGTCCCGCAGCGCGCCCTGCTGGTCGAGGCCATCGGCCGGGACCTGGGCCTCGACCCCCGCCGCCCCGCGCACACGTGGCCCAGTACCCCCTGAGAGCTGTGAGACCTGAAAGGACGTCACTGTCATGGTCGCGGACTACTACACCGCCTCCGCGGAGTTCTACGAGATGGTGGCCGCGCGCCACGTGCGGACGAGTGCCGGGCCTCTCGCTGCCGCCCTGGCGGGGGTCGACACCGCTCGCGGCCCCGTCGTCGAGATCGGCGCGGGCACGGGGCGGATCACCGCGGTCATCGCCCGGACCCTGCCGGGCGTCCCGATCATCGCTGCGGAGCCGTCCGTTCCTATGCGGGCGATGCTCACGAGCCGGGTGTTCGGGGACGAGGACCTGCGGAAGCGGGTGACGGTCGTGGCGGAACCCGCTCAGAAGCTCACCCTGCCCGACACCGTCAGCGCAGTGGTGATCTTCGGTGTGGTCGGCCACCTCGCCAGGGCCGAACGCGTCGACCTGTGGCGGAACCTGCGCGGCAGACTGCCCGAGGGCGGTCCGATCATCGTGGAGCTGATGGGAGTCGGTACCGCCCGTCGTGTGCCGCCGTTCAGGATGCTGCGCGAGACGATCGGCGAGCAGACCTACGAGTGGTGGACGGAGGCCGAACCCCTCGAGGGTGAAGTGATGCGCTGGCGGACGTCCTGGAAGGTCTTCCGCCGGGGCGAGCTGGTGCGCACCAACTCCGACACCTACGACTGGGAGAACCTCAGCCTCGAACAGCTCGCGCAGGAGGCCGGAATGAGCAGCAGCCTGGTGAGCGCCGCGGGCGTTCCGGGCTCGCCGGAGATCGGCAGGCTGATCCGGTGACGGGCGGCGCCCGGAGCGCCCTTTGCCGTTGCCGTGTCACGGGCGGACCGCGCCCTCGCGCGAGGGCGGCCCATGGGCTCCCGAAGGGGCGACACCCGACCAAGCGCATTGACAATCGTTTTCATTACAGCTTGTATGGGTGGCGCTCGAACCGCCTTGTGGGGCCGTCCCCCTACGGGTGCGGTGACGGGCCGGCCTTTCCCCGCCGGGTGCGTTCCGTCGAAGGGAGTGACCGCACGTGACGCAGGCAGCGATACGCCGCCGAGCGTGCCGCCGGTCCCGTCCCGCCGAGCGAAAGGTCCGTCGGCCGGCCGCCGTCAGCACGACAGGCCGGTACGCGGCCCGGGCGCCGGGCTCACCCGGGGACGGGTCCCTCGGGGCGTGGTCACGGCGCCATCGCCACTCGCGGGACCGCGCGGAGCCCGGCCGCCCGGACATCTCCCGGCCGCCCACTTCCCTCACCACCGCCGCGAGACGGTGCCGCGCCCCCTCATGGGGCGTCGGCCGCGTCACAACCGCCGACGCCCGCTGCCAACCGGAAAGCGAGAACCTCCCGTGACCCACCGGGAACCCTTCCCCGAGCGAGAACTCACCTTCACCGGCGATCCCGTCGCAGTCGCCGCCGCTCTGTCCGCGAGCACCGACGCGCCCCACCTCCTCTACGAGCAGGGCGGCCTCGTCGCATGGAGTGAGGGCGAGTCCGTCGTGATCGAGGTGGGCGAGACCTCCGTCAGGATGCGCGGCGCGAACGTCGAGACCACGGAACTACCGGCGGGGGATCACCCGTTGGCCACCGCCGGGGAACTCCTCCGGACACGGACCGACGGCGCCGGGTCGGCGCACGGCTGGATCTCCTTCGAACTCGCCCACGCCTACCACGGGGGTGGTGCGACCGGTGACCGGGCCCTCGCCCGGTTCGTCGTCCCGGAGCGCGAGATCGAACTGACGCCCACCGCGGCCGTACTGCGGGCCGACGGACCGGACGCCCTCGACGCTCTGGAAGGACGGCTGCACGCCGCCGCGGCCTCGGCCGACGAGCCCGCCGCCGCGCGCGTCGCCGTCGACCTGGAGGAGGGGGCCGACCGGTACCGCACCGCCGTCGCCGACGTCGTACGCGCCATCCGCGCGGGGGAGCTGGACAAGGCCATCGTCTCGCGCACCGTGTCCGTGCCGGACGGGATCGACCTTCCGGCCACCTATGTGGCGGGACGGCGCAGCCACCTGCCGGCCCGTTCCTTCCTGTTGCGGCACGGCGGGTGGGAGGCCGCCGGCTTCAGCCCCGAGATCGTGGCCCGGATCGACGCCGACGGCCTCGTCACGGCCCAGCCGTTGGCCGGCACCCGCGCGCTGACCGGCGACTTCGCCGCGGACGCCGCCCGTCGCGCCGAACTCCACCGCGACACCAAGGAGGTGTACGAGCACGCCGTCTCCGTACGCCTGGTGCAGGAGGAGCTGAACACGGTGTGCCTGCCGGAGTCGGTGCGCACCGAGGAGTTCATGGCCGTGGAGGAGCGGGGCAGCGTGCAGCACCTCGCCTCCCGGTTGCGGGGCCGGCTCACGCCCGGCCACGACCGGTGGGACGCGCTCGCCGCGCTGTTCCCCGCGGTGACCGCTTCCGGCATACCCAAGGGGCCCGCGCTCGCGGCGATCAGCCGTGCCGAGGAACAGGAGCGCGGACTGTACAGCGGTGCGGTCGTGCGGCTGGAGGCCGACGGCACCTTGGACGCGGCGCTGGTGCTGCGCACCGTCCTGCGCCGGGGCGGCCGGACCTGGCTGCGCGCCGGAGCCGGCGTCGTGGCGGGCTCCAGCCCGGAACGGGAGCTGGAGGAGACCAGGGAGAAACTCCGGGCGGTCAGCGGTCATCTGGTGCCCTCCACCCCGGTCACGAGCGCGGGCGACAGCATTCCGGCGCCCGTGGCCACCGCCGTGACGGCTGTGTGAGCCGGGCCGGGCGCCTGCGCGCATGGTGATCGCCGGAAAACAGGCCGGGGGCACGTCGGCGCCGTCCGCCGTGCCCCGGCGGGGTCCGCTCCCGCCGGCGTCCCGGCCGGGGGCGGGGACGGCGTGCGGCCGTTCGCCGAGCACGCCGGGTGCCGCCGTCACCGACGGGGCCACGCAGGCGCCCGGCCGTACCGGCATCGTCCGTACGGTCGCCCGCTCCGGGGCCACCGGCGGCTTCGGCGACCGCGGCACCGGCCGCGCGACGCCGCACCGTGGCATGCACGTCCCGCGGAAGCGCCGCCCGGTCCACGCCGGCAACCCGGGCAGGCTCGCGATCGCGACTGCGCCCCGCCGCTGTACGCCACCCACCGTTGGTCCGCCTCCTGGACCGGCCGCAGCGAACGGCAGCGGGACGCCGCCGACGCCCTGGCCGGCAACCGGGTGGTGGAGTTCGCGCGGGCGCGGAGGACCCTGCCTGCCTTCGGCCGTGACCGCGAGGCTACGACCCGCTGGAGGCCGCGGTGGAGGAACGCGGCAAGGCGGCCGGCCGGATGCTCGCCGAGACCATGCCCAGGCTGCTCGCAGGCGGCCTCGCCGTCCAGCTGTGCTTCGCCGCCCTGGTGACCACCGGCGTGACCCTGGCCCTGAACGACGCCGTGGAGCCCGCCGCCCTGGTCGCGCTCCTCGCGCTCGCCGCCCGGTTCGTCGGCCCGTTGTCGGAGGCGGCCGGCATGAGCGGCATGCTGCGCGTGGCCGGCAACGACCTCGGCAGGCTCGCCGCCCTGCTGGAGGAGCCGCCCCTGCCCGGCACCGGCAGCAGCGCCGTCCCCGAGCGCCCCGGCGAGATCGTCTTCGAGAACGTCGCCTTCGAGAACGTCGCCTTCGGATACGACGACGGGAACCCGGTGCTGCGGAACGTCTCCCTGCGTGTCCCGCCGCACACCATGACCGCGGTGGTCGGCGCGTCACGGGCGGCTACGAGGGCAGGGAACGCCGACCCGTCCGAGCCGGGGGCACGGCTCGGCCCGGACGGGAGGCGGAGACCGTCACGGCGGTGCGGGCACGGTGGGACGGTCCGCCCTCGCCGGCGGCCGAGCCGTCCCCGTCCGACGGCCTCGGCCCGCGAGGCCGTGAAGCGACGACACGGGGCTTAGCAGCGCGTGCGGATGGAAACGACTACTCCGAAACGGTCGCCGTGACGCCGGATCGACGACCGGTCGACGTGGGGAGGGTACTTCGTGAAGGACGCGCCCTTGTATCTGAGGCCGCGGGTGGATCCGCCGCTGGCCTCGCTGCTGAGGGATGTGCCGTTCCTGCATTCGCTGGTCGACGCGCTCGGCTCACCGCTCAATGTGCTGCTCCCGGAGGTCGTCGCCGACAACACCGAACGTTTCCTGGCCGTCTACCGCCGCCACCGCCTCACCGGCCGGGTGTACTTCGCGCACAAGGCGAATCGTTCCAGTGCCCTGGTGAGGAGACTGGCCGCCTGCGACCCGGCCGCCGTCGGGATCGACGTGGCCTCCCTGGGGGAACTGCGGCATGCGCTGAGCTGTGGATTCACGGGGAACCGGATGATGGCCACCGGCCCCAAGGACCGGGAGTTCCTGTGGCTGGCGGCCCGGGTGGGGGCGACGGTCAACCTGGACTCGACCGATGAGCTGGAGCAACTGGCGGAGCTCGTCCGGACGTACGGACTGGACCGGGTGGACGTGCTGGCGCGACTGTCGGGGTTCGAGTCGGACGCCGGGCACGGCGGTGCCGGCACGCGGGTGCTGTCGCGCCGCAGCCGCTTCGGTACGCCGGTCGCGGAGACCGATGAGCTGTGGGCGGCGCTGGAGCGGCACCAGGACGCCGTCGTACTGACCGGTCTGGCGTACCACCTGGACACCACCGGCCTGGAGGAGAAGACCCGGGCGCTGGAGCGCTGCGTGCTGGCGATGGACGAGTGCCGGGCACGGGGTCTGACGCCGCGCGTCGTCGACATCGGCGGGGGGTTCGGGGTCGGTTACGTCGCCGAGGCCGGCGAGTGGGAGCGGTGGACCACCGCGCTGAGCGAGGCGGTGCTCGGTGTGCGGCCGTCCCTGACCTGGCGCGGTCACGGCTACGGGTTGCGCAACGAGGGCGGCACGGTACGCGGCGCGGCGGCCCTGTACCCGGCCCACCGGCCCGTCGCAGGGCCGGACTACCTCGACCGACTGCTCTCACGTCCCGCCCCGGCCCTGGGCCGGCCGCCCGCCACGCTCCTGCTGGAGCACCTGAACGACCTGTACGTCGAACCGGGGCGCGCCCTCGTCGACCAGTGCGGCCTGTCACTGGCCCGAGTGCTGGACGTACGGCCCGTGGACGACGACCCCACCCGTCACCTGGTGCGCCTCGGCATGAACGCCGGGGACGTGAGTCTGGAGGAGCACGGGGTCCTCGTCGATCCCGTCCTGCTGCCCCGCGGTGACTTTCGAAACGAGGCGGCGGACGACGCACCGGTCGGCGTCCATCTCGTCGGCAATCTCTGCCTGGAGGCCGACCTGATCACCCGTCGGCTGGTCTTCCTGCCCCGCCTGCCACGCGCCGGGGACCTGCTGGCCTTCGTCAACACCGCCGGTTACGTCATGGACTTCCACGCCCACCACGCGCAGCGGCAGCCTGTCGCGCGGACAGTGGCGGTCACGGAAGAGGGCGGTGCCCGGCGTTGGTGCCTGGACGAGGACTACTGGCCGCTCACACACCCGCAGGGAGTGCCGTCATGAGATACGACAGCATCACCGAGGCCATCGGCAACACGCCGCTGGTCCGCATCGATCCGTCCGTGCACGGACTGAGCAACATCGACCTGTACGCCAAGCTGGAGATGCTCAACCCGTTCGGGTCCGTCAAGGACCGGCCCGCCTGGCACATGGCCCGCCCGCACCTGGAGGAGGCCGACGGGCACGGCACGGTCGTGGAACTCTCCAGCGGCAACACGGCCAAGGCCCTGGCCCTGCTGGCCGGCCTGCACGGGCTGAAGTTCAAGAGCGTGACCAACCGGATGCGCGTCCCCGAGATCAAGGAACTGCTGCTGCTCCTCGGGGCGGAGATCGAGGAACTCCCCGGACAGAGCGAGTGCCTCGACCCGACGGACACCGACGATCCGCTCACCCGCTTCCACCAGGCCCTCTCGGAGCCCGGGAGCACGTACCTGCACACCGACCAGTACTTCAACCCGCGCAACATCGAGGCACACGCGGCCGGCACCGGGCCGGAGATCGTCAAGGACCTGGACGGACGGGCGCCGGACTGGTTCATCGCCTGTGTCGGCACGGCCGGCTCCTCGACCGGTGTCGCCCAAGTGCTGCGCGAGCACGATCCGCAGGTCCGTGTGCTCGGGCTGGTCGCCGACAAGTCCGACTTCGTCCCCGGCATCCGCACGATCGACGAGGTGCACCAGGTCGGTCTGTTCGACCCGGCCACGTACGACTCCATCGCGTCGGTCACCTCCCAGGAGGCCATCGACGGGATGGTCACTCTCATCCGCCGCTGCGGGCTGCTGTCGGGACCGACCGGCGGCGCCGCCTATCAGGGAGCCGTCCGCCACCTGGCGTCCGTCGACGCGGAACTGGCGGACAGCGGTGCTCGTCAGAGCGCCGTCTTCATCGTGTGCGATCGGGCCGAGAGCTACCTGAGCTATGTGCGTCAGCGCCGCCCGGAGTTGCTGGGCAGAACACGACGCGGGCACACGGTGTCGTCGCTCACCGACCGCGAGATACGCGCCCGGGCCCGGGTCATCGGGGTCGAGGACGCCCGACGCTGGATGGCGGAGGGCGTCCCCCGTCCTCTGGTGGTCGACCTGCGCGGCCCGCACGCCTACGCCGCCCTGCACATCGAGGGCTCGGTCAACATCGTCGACGAGGTGTTCGAGGAACTGGTGCGGACCGGGCTGCCGTTCAGCAAGCGGACACCGGTGCTGCTGGCCTGTCCCGTGGGGGAGAAGTCGCTGCGCTACGCCGCGTTGCTCACCGGCATGGGGCACCCGGACGTCCGCAGCCTGGCGGACGGCATCGTCGCCTGGCGGGACGCGGGCGCACCGCTGGTGAGGGAGTGACCTGATGCGCGGTGAGACACACGCCGGGGACGGGCTCTGGCAGCAGAAGGCGAGGGCGCAGTTCCCGATCATCACGGCGCATCCGGAACTGGCGTACCTGGACAGTGCGGCGACCTCGCAGAAGCCCCGGGCCGTCCTGGACGCCGTGCAGGCCTACCTGACCACGTCGAACGCCAACGCGGGCCGCGGCACCTACCCGTGGGCCAACCGGACCACGGGCGTGATCGAACGCGCTCGCGAGCGGGTCAAGGAGTTCCTCGGCGACCGGGAACCGGACCGCTCCACCGTCCACTTCACCAGCGGAACGACCGAGGGCCTGCGCACCGTCGCCCGTGACTGGCTCGTGGAGCACCTCACCGACGGCGACGAGATCCTGGTCCCGTTCTCCGATCACCGGGCCAACCTCGACCCCTGGCTCGAAGCCCGGCGCCTGCTCGCGGAGCGCGGCACCGAGGTGCGCGTCCGCGCCCTGCCGTGTCAGGAGACCTCCGGCGACTACGACCACCGTGCCCTCGCCGACGTGGTCGGCCCCCGCACCCGCTTCGTCGCCGCGACCCATGTCCACCATGTCTACGGCGGGGACATGAACGTCCACCGCCTGCGCGCCGCCGTGGGCCCTGACGTGCCCATCTGCCTGGACGCCGCGCAGAGCGTGGGCCATCTTCCCCTCCGGGTCGGCGATCCGGTGCTCGACGTGGACTTCGTCGTCTTCTCGGGGCACAAGGCGCTGGCCCTGCCCGGCACCGGCGCGGTGTGGGCGCGCAACACCCGCGGCCCCGTCCTGGCGCCCTCCGGCTGGCAGGGCACCCCCAACACCGTGGGCATCGTGTCGTTGCTGGCCGCCCTCGACTGGCTGGACGCGGTCGGCGTCGACCGCATCGCAGCCCACGTCACCCGTCTGGCCACCCGCCTGACCGACCGGCTGCGCCGCCTGGACGCCTACGAGGTCCTCGGCTGCCCCGCCAGTCTGGCCGCCGACTCCACGCTGCCCGCGGCCCAGCGACGGCACGGCATCGTCACCTTGCGGCACCGTGACATCCCGTCCGACGACCTCGGGTTCATCCTCTTCAGTCACGGCTTCATGGTCCGGGCCGACAGTCTCTGCCAGGCGGGCGCGGACGACGGGACCGGATCCGTACGGGTGAGCCTGCACGTCTACAACACGGACGAGGAGATCGACCGCCTGCTGACCGTTCTCGACTCCATGGCGTGAGAGTTTATTGATAATCGTTTCCACCTGTAGATTGGGCGGTAGGTGCCGACAGGTGAGAGACGGAAGAGGGGCGCGACCGGATGGGCGTGAGCATGGATGCGGCCAGGACATGGGTGGAGCGCTGGGAGCGGCAGCAGCAGCGGTACGCGGTGGACCGAGAGGAACGTTTCACGGTGATCTCGGACGTCGTGGAGCACATCTGCGTCGGCCGTGCCCGGCCGCTCCTGCTGGACCTGGGCTGCGGCCCCGGTTCCCTGTCCGCCAGGCTCGCCGGCCGCCTGCCGGACGCGGAGATCGTCGCGGTCGACATGGATCCCGTACTGCTGGAGCTGGGGCGCACCCACCACGCGGACGCCGCCCGTTATGTGCACGCGGTGATCGGTGAGGACGGCTGGGCCGATGCCCTGGAACTGCCCCGCAGCCTGGACGTCGCCGTCTCGACGACGGCCCTGCACTACCTCCCCGTCCGCGTCCTGCTGGAGACCTACCGCTCCCTCGCGGCCCTGCTCCGCCCCGGCGGGGCGCTGGTCAACGGGGACCACTTCCCTCCGGACGCGCGGTCCTGCTCGGACCTGACCGCTCATGTGGGGCGCTGTCGGGCCGAGCGGGCGGGTGACCACGGCAGCGAGGACTGGGAGGACTGGTGGCGGGCGGCGGCCCTGGACCCCGAGCTGGCCGACCTGTTCGAGCAGCGGGAGCGAGGCCGTCCGCCGTCCGGCGGCGGCAACCGGCACCTCTCCGTGGGCCGCCACGCCGAACTGCTGCGCCGGGCGGGATTCAGCCGCGTCACACCGGTGTGGCAGGTGGGCGACAGTTGTGTGCTCGTGGCGTTGAAGGACTGACGGGTTCCCGGGTCCGCGTCGGCCCCCGCCCCGGCGCTCCGTCGGGAGGCGTTGTCGCCGGGGTGTGTCGACGCCGTCGTCACAGGGCGAGGCTCATGAGGATCTCGTCGCGGTCGTCACCAGGGGCCAGACGCAGCGCACCGGGCCACCGGCCGACCTCGGTCCAGCCGGCCTTGCGGTAGAAGTGCTCGAGCCCCAGGCCGGCCCGCACCGTCAGTTTGAGTCGCTCCAGGCCCATCTCCTCCCGCGCGACGTGGTGGACGCGACGCATCAGTGCGAGCCCGATGCCCAGCCCCCTGAGGCGCACCTGTGTCTGCACGTGGTTCACCACACCGCAGTGCGCTTCGAGCGGGTGCGCCTCGCGGCGGAGGAGCAGCCAGCCCGCGAGGTCGCCGTCGAGCGTGGCCGCCAGCAGCCTGCCGCGCTCGGGCGCCAGATGCTCCGCGATACGGTCGACGGCGGCTTCGAGGTCCGCCGGTGTCAGGGGCGGCAGCGGACAGTCCGCTGGAATGACCGCCCCGCCGGAGTTGACCACCGTGGCCCAGCAGGCGGCGAGTTCCCGCCTGAGGACGCCGGGGAGCTCGGACGGCCGGGTGAACTGGGTGAACGTGGGCGCGGCGACTCCGGATGCTGTCACATGGAAAAGCTTGTCACGGCACCCGCTGTCGAAGGGCGCGACCGTGTGCCCGCGGTCGGGGCGTCGGCAAGCCCGTGGCAGCCTCACCCGCCCGCCGGACGACCACGTCGGCCCCTGTCCGCGCACCTCGCGGCCGACGGACTCGGGCGGACCGCCAAGAGCCCTGTGACCGTGCGGGTCCACTGGACAAGGCGTCATGCGTGCGGCGCGGTGAGGTGCCTCCTGTGCCGGTCTCGCGGCCCCGCACCCGGATCGTCCCGGCCGCACCGGCCACCGGGTCGACGTGGGTGGATCCGGAGCGAACCGGGCGGTGCGACCGCCGCGTCGACGGCCCGTGCCGATGCGGCGAGGGCCGGTGCGGTGCCGCCGCCGAACCGTCGGCGGCTGTCGCCTCCCGTCCCCGCACGGCTCCCCTCGCCCGCCCGGTGAGAGGATCGGGCGCAGCACACGCGTGTCAGGCGCCTGTTCGGCCGCCGTCGCGTACGGCGTGACAGCTGTCGCACACTCCGGTCAGTTCGAGTGTGTGGTCCACGTCGTGGAAGCCGGTGACGCGCGCCAGCTCGACCGCCCACCGCTCGACCTCCTCGGAGTCCACGGCGAGGCTGAGGCCGCAGCGCCGGCACAGGAGGTAGTGCCGGTGGCCGTCGGCGGGCCGGGGGCGGTAGAGGCGTTCACCGTCGCTGTCGCGCACCATGTCCACCTGGCCCGACGCCTCCAGCAGGTGGAGCGTGCGGTAGACGGTGGTCAGGCCGACCACGACACCGTCCGCCGTGAGCGCCGCGTGCAGGGTCTGGGCGGAGGTGAAGCCGTCGCAGGCGGTCAACGCCTCCAGAACCGCGGCCCGTTGCGGGGTGGGTCGCCACTCGCCGAGGGTCGTTCCGTACATGTGTGTGTCTCCGTAGCGGTGGGGCGTCCGGGACGGCCCAACGCGCTCGACCGCCCCGGGTCCGGTTACACGGCCGCTGTCGGGGACGAGGTTCCGTGTTCGTCCTCGTGCGCGCAGACCTCCCCGGTTTCCCAGCCGGGGAAGGGGTCGGCCGCGGGTGCCGGCTCTCCCGCGGTCACGAGGCAGCCGGCCAGGGCGGCGCGAAGACGGTCCGCCTGCAGGCCGATACCGATGAAGGCCAGCTCCTGGGCGTGCGGTGCATCGGCGTCGCGGACCCCGGAGGGTTCGAAACGGGCGACGGAACCGGCCTGGGACCACAAGCCGGTCACGCCGTTCCGGCCGGCGAGGGTGAAGAAGCCCTTGGACCGCAGGACCCGGCCGTACGCGCCGCTGTCCATGTCCCGGGTGACGAAGTCCCAGAGCCGTGCCGGGTGGAAGGACGCCGCCGACCGGAAGACAAGGGAGGAGATGCCGTACTCCTCGGTCTCCGGGACGTGATCGCCGTTCAGCTCCCGTACCCAGCCCGGTGCCTGCTGGGCGCGTTCCAGGTCGAAGCGTCCGGTTGCCAGGATGTCGCGGGCGTCGATGCAGCCGTGCACCGAGGTGATCAGCCGGGCCCGCGGGTTCAGACGGGTCAGCACTCCGCGCAGCCGGTCGGCGTCGGCCTCGTCGACCAGGTCCAGCTTGTTGAGCACCAGCACGTCGGCGAACTCCACCTGGTCGACCAGCAGGTCGCTCACGGTGCGTTCGTCGTCCTCGTAGGGGGCCAGGCCCCGTTCGGCGAGGTCGTGGCCGGTGTCCAGTTCGATGAGGAAGTTGGCGGCGTCGACGACGGTGACCATGGTGTCCAGCCGGGCCACGTCGTCCAGGGCGGCTCCGTCGTCGCGGGCGAAGGCGAAGGTGGCGGCGACCGGCATCGGCTCGGAGATGCCGCTGGACTCGATGAGCAGGTAGTCGAAGCGGCCGTCCCGGGCGAGGCGGTCCACCTCTTCCAGGAGGTCGTCCCGGAGGGTGCAGCAGATGCAGCCGTTGGTCATCTCCACCAGGCGCTCCTCGGTGCGGGAGAGCGCCGCCTCACCGCCGCGCACGAGGGCGGCGTCGATGTTGACCTCGCTCATGTCGTTGACGATCACCGCCACGCGCAGCCCCTCGCGGTTGGTGAGGACGTGGTTGAGGAGGGTCGTCTTGCCGGCGCCGAGGAAGCCCGACAGCACGGTGACGGGGAGGCGCTGCGAGGGCATCGGTGTCAGTCCTCCGGGCGCAGCAGACCGCGCCGGTAGGCGGGCACGAGGTGCTGGGGCACCCGGTGGGTCACGCCGTCCACCGTCACGGACACCAGGTTCGGTGTGCTCGCCTTCCACTGGGCGCGCCGGTGGCGGGTGTTGCTGCGGGACAGCTTGCGCTTGGGAACGGCCATGGTGGTTCCTCTCGGTCGGGACGGGGGACTGCCCCGGTCGGCTCGGAGATCGTCGATCACGACACCGCGCCGGGGAGGCATCGACAGTATACGACAACGGTTTTCATATCCGATAGTTGGTGTCGGGCGGCATGTCGCAACAGGAGGCGGGCAAGCGGTTGTGCGTCGACGGTGAGCCTCCGGGCCCGGGGCGCCAAGCCTCGGTGCCGGTCACGTCCGCGCACGGCGACCGCGTGTGTGCCTCGGTTTCGCCGAGGGGGTCGTGCTCTCCTGGCGTCGGGGAAGCGTGTGCCCGTGGTGCCCGGTGCCGGAAGGAGGGGCGGGGGAGCGGTCGTCGGTCGGGCCGGGCGCGCGGTGCACGTCGCTCGTGTCGAGCAGCGGCAGTACGGTTCCGGTGGTCAGGACCGGGAGGCGCCCGGACGTCTTGTGTGCCGTGCCGGTGTCGTCGGCTCCTTGGGGCCGGGGCAGGGGGCGCCGTCGGCTGTGGGGCCTCACATGGGTTGCCGGATCCGGGCGAGTGCCGGGGGAGTGAGGACTTTCTCGGGGTGCCCCTGGCCCACCAGGCGGCCCTCGCGCAGCAGGAGACAGGCGTCGGCCGAGCGGGCGGCGTCCAGGTCGTGCGTGGCGTGGACGACGGTGACGCCGTCGTCGACCAGGTCCGTCAGCAGTGTCGCTAGGCGTTGCCTGGCCTCGGGGTCGAGCCCGGTGGTCGGCTCGTCCAGGAGGAGCAGGTCCGACTCCTGGGCGAGTCCTTGGGCGATCAGGGCGCGCTGCCTCTGTCCGCCGGACAGTTCGCCGAGCTGCCGCGCGGCCAGGTCGGCGATGCCGAGGCGGTCCAGGGCCGAGTCCACCGCGGCCCGGTCCCGACGGGTGAGCCGGCGCCATGGGCCGCGTTCGCCCCAGCGTCCCATCTCCACGGTCTGGCGGACCGTCAACGGCAGTGCGTCGCCGACGGCGCCGCGCTGGGGGACGAACGCCGGTGGCCGGCCGCCGAAGTGACGGAGCGTGCCGGCTGTGGGCTGGATCACGCCGGCCAGTACGCCGAGCAGGGTGGACTTCCCGCTGCCGTTGGGACCGACGAGCGCAGTGGTGGTCAACACGCTTATCCCACCGTTGAGTTGGTGAAGAACGGGGTGGCCGGCGTACCCCGCGGACAGCTCCGCGAAGTGGATGTGGAGTGCCGCGTCCCCGGTGGTGACGGGTGGGGGCTCGTATCGAGTGAACATGATTTTCATTGTAGTGTGCTCCGCATGGAGTGGTTGACAGGCCCTTTCGAGGTGACCTTCGTGCAACGGGCGCTGTGGGGCGGCGTCCTGGTGTCGGCGATCTGCGCCCTGGCGGGAACCTGGGTGGTGCTCAGGGGAATGGCCTTCCTCGGCGACGCCATGTCCCACGGGCTGCTGCCCGGAGTCGCGCTCGCCGCGCTTCTGGGAGGGAACCTGCTGGTGGGGGCGTTGCTCAGTGCGGCTGTCATGACGGCCGGTGTCACCGCCCTCGGCCGTGGGCCGAGGCTGTCGGAGGACACCGGGATCGGTCTGCTGTTCGTGGGCATGCTGTCGCTCGGCGTCATCATCGTGTCGCGATCGCAGTCCTTCGCGGTGGACCTGACCGGTTTCCTCTTCGGCGACGTCCTCGCCGTCCGTGAGCAGGACCTGGTGCTGCTGGGCGGGGCGCTGCTGCTGGCGCTGGCCGTGTCGGTCCTCGGCCACCGGGCCTTCCTGGCCCTGGCGTTCGACCCGCGCAAGGCCCGGACGCTCGGCCTGCGGCCCCGCCTGGCCCACGCCGCGCTGCTCGGCCTGCTGGCGCTGGCCATCGTCGCCTCGTTCCACATCGTGGGGACGCTGCTGGTCCTGGGCCTGCTCATCGCTCCGCCGGCGGCCGCGCTGCCGTGGGCGCGGAGTGTGCGGGGCGTGATGGTGCTCGCGGCGCTGACCGGTGTGACCGCCACGTTCGGCGGCCTGCTGCTGTCCTGGCACCTGAGCACCGCCGCCGGCGCGACCGTCTCGGCCCTCGCGGTGGGCCTGTTCTTCCTGTCCCACCTGGCATCCGGCATCCGCCACCGTCGCCGCGCCCGTTCGACCGGCATCCGTCCGGCGACGACCGACTGAGAAAGACCTGAGGCGATGTCCTTGTTCGTCCGAAGAAACGTCACTGCATGGGGGTCGACCGTGCTCGCGGCCCTCGCGTTGCTCGCCACGAGCTGCGCGGGACAGGACGGCGTCGCCTCCCCTCCGGGGGAGGGCCCGTCCACCTCCGCCACCCCGCACGGTCACGTCGAGGGAGCGCAGGAGGCGGCCGAGCAGCAGTCCCGGCTGCTGCTCAACGATCCGGAGACCGGCGACACCCGGGTACTGGACCTGATCACCGGGAAGGCGCACGAGGTGTCCCGGACCACCGGTGTCTCGGAGCTCACCACGGACGGCCGGTTCGGTTACCTCCACACCACAAGCGGCACCCGTGTCCTGGACGGCGGCGCCTGGACGGTGGACCACGGCGACCACGTGCACTACTACCGCGCCGCGATACGCGACGCCGGCCGCATACCCGCGGGCGCCGGCGCGCGGGTCCGCAGCGACGCCGCTGTGACCGCCGTGACCGGCGGGGACGGCCGGGCCGCCCTCTACCGGCGGAACGAACTGGAGAAGGGCGAGGTGGGCGACCCCTGCACGCTGCCCGGAACCCACGAGAGCGCCGTCGTGCCGTACGCGGAACACCTCATCGCCCTCACGGCCGAAGAAGGCGAAGCCACGAAGGCCGTGGTGCGCGACCGGAAGGGCAAGCGGGTCGCCTCGCCGGAGGCGGAGTGCGAGAACCCGCGCGGCGACGCCGTCACCCGGCGCGGAGTCGTCTTCGGCTGTGCGGACGGAGCCCTGCTGATCAGTGAGGACGACGGCGGCTTCACGGCCGAGAAGATCCCGTACGGGGCCGACGTCCCCGCGCGGGAACGCGCCTCGTCCTTCCACCACCGGGCGGGGAGCGACACGCTCACGGCGCGTGCCGGAAGGCGCGCCGTGTGGGTGCTGGACGTCACCGAACGCACCTGGACACGGGTGAGGACCGGACCCGTCGTCGCCGTCAACACCGCGGGCGAGGGCTCACCCCTGCTCGTCCTCCAGGACGACGGAGCCCTGCACGGCTACGACATCGCCACGGGCAAGCAGGTGTCCAGGACCGAGCGGCTCCTGACCGACGCCCCCGGGACCCGTACCGACGGCACCGCGGGCCCCGCCATCGAGGTCGACCGCAGCCGCGCCTACCTCAACGACCCCGCGGGCGACCGCGTGTACGAGATCGACTACAACGACAACCTGCGCGTCGCCCGCACCTTCGACCTCGACATGGAGCCGACGCTGATGGCGGAGACCGGACGATGACGACACCGAAGCGAACCGTTCCGCGGCTGCGCCGCCTGCTGCCGTCCCTGCTCGCCCTCGCCTGTGCCGCCACGGCCACCGCCTGCACGAGCACCGACGACCGGCCCAGGGTCGTGGTGACGACCAACATCCTCGGCGACATCACCCGGGAGATCGTCGGCGACGAGGCCGACGTCACGGTGCTGATGAAACCGAACGCCGACCCGCACTCCTTCGGCCTGTCGGCCGTGCAGGCCGCCGAACTGGAGCGGGCCGACCTCGTGGTCTTCAACGGACTGGGCCTGGAGGAGAACGTGCTGCGGCACGTCGACGCCGCACGCGAGTCCGGCGTGGCCACCTTCGAGGCCGGCCGCGCGGTGGACCCCCTCACCTTCCGGGCGCACGACGACGGCGGCCCCGAGGAGGGGGGCGGGCAACCCGACCCGCACTTCTGGACCGACCCCGACCGCGTCCGCAAGGCCGCCGGCCTGATCGCCGGCCAGGTGATCGAGCACGTGGACGGCGTGAACGAGAGGACGATCCGCGCCAACACCGACCGCTACGACGGACAACTCGCCGACCTCACCACCTGGATGGAGAAGTCCTTCGCCCGCATCCCCGAGGAGAAGCGGGCGCTGGTGACGAACCACCACGTCTTCGGCTACCTCGCCGACCGCTTCGGCTTCCGTGTGATCGGCGCGGTCGTCCCCAGCGGCACCACCCTGGCCTCGCCCAGCTCCTCCGATCTGCGCTCGCTCACCCAGGCCATGCGCGAAGCAGGGGTGCACACCGTCTTCGCCGACTCCTCCCAGCCCAAGCGGCTGGCCGAGGTCCTGCGCACGGAGCTCGGCGGCCGGGTACGGGTCGTCGAGCTGTACTCCGAGTCATTGACCGAGAAGGGCAAGGGCGCCGGCACCTACCTGCGGATGATGCGCGCCAACACCACCGCCATGACCGACGGCCTGACCACCGGCTGAACCCGCGTCACCGCGCCGACACCGGCACGGCCACCCGTCACCCGACACATCGACACCGCGTCCGCGCGGCCCGAAAGGAACACACACGGTGAACAAGAAGACACGCGACAGAGCCCTGACCGGAACCGCCCTCGCCCTCGCCGTCTCCGCGGTCCTGACCGCCTGCGGGGGAGGGGACGGCACCTCCTTTGACACGAAGGCGGCGAAGGCGACCCCCGGCGCCACACCCGCCGCCGACGTCAAGGACCCGCTGGTCGCCACCTTCGACGGCGGCCTGTACGTCCTGGACGGCGAGAGCCTGAAGCCGGCCAGGACGATCGAGCTGCCCGGCTTCAACCGCGTCAACCCCGCCGGGGACGACGACCACGTCATCGTCTCCACCGACGCCGGCTTCCGCGTACTGAACGCCGCCGAGCAGACCTTCACCGACATCACCTACGAGGGCGCCAAGCCCGGCCACGTCGTCCGGCACGCCGGCAAGACGGTCCTGTTCACCGACGGCACCGGCGAGGTCAACGTCTTCGACCCCGCCGACCTCGCCGGCGGCGAGAAGCCCGAAGGCCGCACCTACACCTCCGCCGAGGCGCACCACGGCGTCGCCATCGAACTGAGCAACGGCGAACTCCTCAGCACCCTCGGCACCGAGGAGAAGCGCACCGGCGCCCTCGTGCTGGACAGGAACGACAAGGAGATCGCGCGCAACGAGGACTGCCCCGGTGTCCACGGCGAAGCCGCCGCCAAGGGCGAAGCCGTCGCCGTCGGCTGCGAGGACGGCATCCTGATCTACAAGAACGGCAAGTTCACCAAGGTCGACGCCCCCGACGACTACGGCCGCATCGGCAACCAGGCGGGCAGCGACGCCTCGCCGGTCCTCCTGGGCGACTACAAGACCGACCCCGACGCCGAACTGGAGCGGCCCACCCGCATCTCCCTCATCGACACCGAAACCGCGAAGCTGCGCCTCGTGGACCTGGGCACCAGCTACTCCTTCCGCTCGCTCGGCCGCGGTCCGCACGGTGAGGCCCTCGTCCTCGGCACCAACGGCGCCCTCCACGTCATCGACCCGGAAACGGGCAAGGTCGAGAAGAGGATCCCCGTCGTGGACAAGTGGCAGGAGCCGCTGGACTGGCAGCAGGCCCGGCCCACCCTCTTCGTCCGCGACCACACCGCGTACGTCTCCGAGCCGGGCAAGCGCAAGCTGCACGCCGTCGACATCGAGACCGGCGAGAAGCTCGCGTCGGTGGCCCTGCCGAAGAGCACGAACGAACTCTCCGGCGTCGCCGCAGGCCACTGATCCCGGCCTCGGCGAGGCCGCCGTGCACCCGGTCCGCCGGTCCGTTCCGGCGCGACCGGGTGCTGCGGCCCCCGATACTTCCGGACGGACGCGTACGAGGGGGCCGGCCGGCACGCCGTCGGACGGAGTCCCGCGCGACGGCGGCGGCGCCGGCCCGCTCCAGGTCCTGCAGCGCCCGGTACACGGTGGTGAGGCCCCCGCGGCCCCCCGCCTTGCCCATGAGCACATGGAGTTCCCGGGCGCAGACGAAGCCGGGGCAGCCGACGAGGGCCTGTCCGGCGGCGGCGCGCCGGCGTGTCGTGCGCCGGCCGGTCCGCGCCCCTGCGACCGGCACGACCGACTCCTTGACGAACGCTGTTCCTGTGGTACGACGCCGGGGCCTCCGGAGCATGTCGCACGGCTCGCAGGCCGCGGTCCGCTGGCGTCACACGCGGTGCGCGGGGCATGCGACGGGGTCTCAGACCGTGGTGGGCGGAGGAGCGGACCGGGTCACCATCCGGGCGAGGACGAGTGCCACGAGCGTCAGCCCGCCCAGCACCACTGCCGTACCGGGGTAACCGCCGAGCGAGAGCCCCACGCCGCCGAGTCCGGCTCCGAGGAAGACGCCGAAGCTCATGCCGGCGGCGTTGACGCTCAGAGCCGTGCCGCGCAGGGAGCCGCAGCGGCGTACGAGCAGTGTGGTGACGCAGGCCGCCACCGTCGCGTGTCCCGCGCCGACCAGCGCCGTCAGAGGAAGGGCGAGGAACAGCGACCCCGTGAGGAAGACACCGACCAGGGCGGACAGCGCCACCAGCAGTGCCAGTGCCATCAGGTGTTCGCCGGAGATCCTCGTCCGGTCCGCGCTCAGCAGCCGGCCGGCGAACAGGTTCCCCAGGAAGAACGACGCGCCGCTGAGCGTCCACACGACCGCGAAGGTCTCGGGCCCGAGGCCGAAGCGCTCGTCGTAGAAGGCGGCGAGGTAGGCGAGGTAGCCCATGAAGGCCGCCGTCCGCAGCATGGCGACCAGCAGCAGCGGGACCACTCCGGGCAGGGCTCCCAGCAGCCGGAACGACTCCAGGTATCCCGGCTTCTCCACCCGGTCCGCCGACTTCGCGGTCCCACCGTCCGTATCACGGCCACGGCGGCCCCGGAGGAGGAAGTACAGGGCCAGTACGGACGAGATCACGGCGACGGCCCACAGGTCGCCCTGCCAGCCCCACAGCAGGGCCGGCAGCGCGACCAGCGGCGCTGCGAGGAGGGCGGTCAGCGACTGGGTGGCGGTGACCAGGGTCGCCGCGCGTCCCGCGGCGGCGTCGTTGTCGAAGCGGTCGGCGGCGGCCGCCGTCAGCGCGGGGTTCAGTACCGCCGTACCGGCGCCGACGAGCAGGCAGAAGGCCGCCAGCATCAGGAAGTCGCCGCTCGCGCCGAGTGCGGCGGAGGCGGCCAGGACGGCGAGTCCGCCCGCCGCCGCCCGTTCCCTGCGCACCCGGTCGATCAGCGGCGCCAGCGCGGTGCCCACGGCCAGGGCCGCGAGTCCGCCGAGACCGCGCAGTTGGCCGAGTGCGGCGACGCCGCCGTCCGCCGCGTGGGCGATGGGCACGAGGAAGGTGCTGTAGATGGTGAAGGGCACCAGCCCGACGGCCGAGGCGAGCATGAACGGCCAGAGGAGGCGGGTCATCTCGAGGTCGCCCGGTACGGCTCCGTCGCCCGTCACGGCCTGCCCCGCGGCTGTGCCGGCGGCCTTACCGGGAGCCTCGGGACCCTGGGTCTCGCTGCTCATGTCCGCTCCGCCCGGTACCGGTACAGCGCGGTGGCGTCGGCGCTGAACTGGGAGAAGGGGAAGGGCTCGGCGGAGAGCGCGGTCACGCCGGCGCCCAGGAAGGCACGCGCGACGGCGCTGCCGGTCTGGGCGTACACCACCAGGGGGAGTTCCTGCTTGCGGCAGTGTTCGAGGATCCGGTCGAAGCTGCCGTTGCCGAGGGTCATGCCGGTGGCGACCACGGCGTCCGCCTCGGCGAGTACCTGCGTCATGTCGTCGGTGACGGGGTCGCCCCAGTTGGTGGTGCGCAGGTTGAAGTCGCAGGGCAACGGGACACCGCCCTGCTCGCGTATCGCGGCGACGAGCGGGTTGACGACACCGATGAGGGCTACCTTCGCCCCGGGTTCGATGTCGAGGAGCCCGGCGACGGCCGCGTCCCTGGCCTGCGCGCGCTCCTCCGGGGTTCCGGTGGGCAGGGTGACGGTCTCGGCGTTCGCGGCACTGCGGTGCGGCTGGACGCGCCCGAGGTAGGCGTCGAGCGCGGCGATGCGCACCGGCTCCGAGTCGTGCCGGATGAGGGTGTCGAGGGTGTGCCCGGACGCGTCGGCGCAGAAGTCGGCGGAGACCTCGCCGGCTTCGAAGGAGCAGGCGCCGAAGGCGTCGCCGGACCTCAGCAGCAGATAGCTGTTGCGGTAGGTGACCTGGCTGCCGGCGAGCCGGGTGGTGTGGTGGAGCCAGAAGGCGCTGGTGACGGCCAGTTCCCGTGGGCTGGGGCCGAAGGAGCCGTCGAGGACGGCCTGCTGGAGCTCGGGTACGGAGTACGGCTGCGAGGGAGGCATGTCGGTTCCTTCTCGGAGGTGTTGGTGACCGGGACGGGAAGTCGGGGAAGGGCGGCGGGTTGTTCCGCCCGACAGGGGAGGACAGGGAGCCCGGAGGGTCCGGCGGGCGGGGAACACGACGGAGGGGAACGCCGGTCAGGCCCGCTCGGGCACCGGAACGGAACCGCCGCCCAGCAGCGCACTGTCGGCCGGCGGCCAGTCCATCGCGGACCACGGGTGCCGCAGTTCGTCCTGGGCCGTGACCTCGTGAGGGCGCATGGCCCCGAGGCCCTTGGCCGAGGGGTGGTGGGCGTAGGCGCTGTCGACGTAGCGGTGTCCGGTGTCGGCGGCCATGAAGACGTACGTACGGTCCGCCTCGCGCTCCCGCTCCCGCTCCCGCTCCCAGAGCGTGGCGAGGTACGCGGCTCCCGCGGAGAGGCCGGCGAAGATGCCGCTGGCGCGCAGGAGTTCGACGGCGCCCGACATGGCGTAGTCGAAGTTGACCCAGTGGATGCGGTCGTAGAGATCGTGCCGGACGTTTCGGAACGGGATGGAGCTGCCGATGCCCGCGATGATCATGTCCGGATCGGAGACGTGCCCGGCACCGAAGGTGACGCTGCCGAACGGCTGCACTCCGACGAGCGTGACGTCCCGGCCCGCCTCGCGCAGGTAGGTGGCGATGGCGCCGGTGGACGCCCCGGTGCCCACTCCCCCGACGAGCGACAGCGGTCCCTCGGGGACCTCCTTGCGGATCAGGTCGGCGACATCGCGGTAACCGAGGTAGTGGATGGCGTCGTGGTACTGCCGCATCCAGTGGTAGTGCGGGTTCTCGCGCAGCAGTTCACCGATCCGCTCGACGCGGAGGTTCTGGTCCAGGCGCAGGTTCTTCGACGGGCGGACCTGCTCGAGGGTCGCGCCGAGGATCTCCAGCTGGACGCGGAGCGTGCGGTCCACGGTCGTGGAGCCGACGATGTGGCAGTTCAGGCCGTAGCGGTGACAGGCCAGGGCGAGCGCGTGGGCGTAGATGCCGCTGGAGCTGTCGACGAGGGTGTCGCCGGGCTCGACCTGCCCGGTCTCCAGCAGGTGGCGTACCGCGCCGAGCGCCGAGTACAGCTTCATGGTCTCGAAGCGCAGACAGATCGCCCCCGGCGGGACGGTCACGACGTCGGGTTCCTTGACGGCCTCGGCTATGTGCTCGTGCATGTCCTCGTCCTCCCGGATCAGGCGGCGTGGTGGCGGCTGAGCTTGAACAGGTACGCCTGGCAGTTGTCGCCCTCCCAGGTCTGGCGGTGCAGTACGGCGGGGCGGAATCCGGCGTCGATGCCGTGTCCGACGATCCGCTTGAGTTCGGCGGTGTTGGAGACGACGAGGTAGATTTCGCCGTCGGGGGCGAGCAGGTCACGGGTGGCGATCTGGTCGAAGAAGCGCAGGACGATCCCGGCGCCCACGCAGACGTTGCGCACCACCGTGGGGTCGTCGCTGGTCCGCGTGGAGACGGCGGGCGGGTTGAAGGTGATGACGTCCAGTCCTGCCGAGTCGGGGAACTCCTCGAAGAGGTTGGAGACCAGTGGCCGGAAGACGGTGTCCGGCCGGTCCCCGACGAGCCGCGCGTAGTGTTCCGCGGCCGCGGCGACGCTGTCCGGGTGGACGTCGGCCGCGTAGATCTCCCGCGCCCCCAGGGCGCCGGCGATCACGGCCTCGACACCGAGGCCGACGCCCATCGCCGCGTACGACCTGCCCTTGACGGGGATCGTGCCGTCCAGCAGGCGGTCGTGGACGATGCGGCTGGTGTCGCCCGGCTTGAAGACGCCGGGCGGCAGGGCGAACGTCCAGCCGTTGTACTCGTACGACCGCTCGGTGTGGACGTCGGGCTTCGAGCCGCCGCTGTTGAGGGCGAGGATCTCGTCCCGGGGCAGCGTGTCGGGCAGCGCGTCCAGCAGGGCGCGGGCGTCGTCCCGGGATGCTGCGGCGGCTGCTGTTCGGTCGGTCATGGGTCCTCCCTGGTCGGGGCGTGTGGTGGACGTTCGTGGGGCAGGGACCGGGTGCGGCCGGTGCGGCCAGATCCGTAGCCGTCCGGCCCGCACCGGGATTCACGGCGCGTACGGGGCGCCGGGTGAGGGTGGCCCGTGGAACTCGCAACACCTGGTCGGGGGGTGACGGTTTCGACGATGAGGCCGTCGTCGATGACGACGAGGTGGTGGTGCGCGACGGCGGCGGGGCGTCCGAGGTCGTGGCTCACCCGCAGGAGCGCGGTGCTGTGCTCCTGCGGGAGCCTCGCCGGCTCGGCGGGGCCCGCATCGGTGGCCACGGGGTCCGATGCGGTCGTGACCTCGTCGTGGATGAGGATGCCGGGTGCGGTGATGGCCGCCCGCTGCAACCCGCCCCCGGACAGGCCGTCGTGCGCGTGCCCGGATCACCGGTGAGGGTCCTCGGCGCCCGGTCGGTGAACCGTTCCGGCGAGGGCCGTTGCCCTGGGAGCCGCTCGCGCAGCGCCGCCACCTGCTCGGCGCCGACGTCCTCGTCGCTGCGGACGCCGGCCGCGTCGCCGGGCGGCGGTACGGCCGGCCGGAAGACCGGCACGGCGAGCCGGATCGCACCGGGCACGATGCGCCGAGAGGGTCTCCTGCTCGCCGCCACCGGTGAACGGCGCGCGTGACGGGCCACCGTGCCGGGGCTTCCCCTTGCCGCCCGCCGTCGGACTGCCGCCGCCGGATCCGGCAGCGCACCCGACGGGCACCGGAGCGCCGACGGCGGTCCCGTTGAGGACGGGGGAATCTCGGCGGCCGTGAGGAATCGACATGCTGCTCCCAGAAGGTCACATACGGTAGTCATCGCACCGTGGCCGCCGGCCGGGGCGGAGGATGTGGGGCCCGAGCAGCATGCAACAGCTGAAAATGATTGTCAACATCGTATTTTGATCGTTCAGCGGTTGGCCGTTGCGGGACTTCCGGTGGCCGGCGTAGGGGGGTTCCACTCCCTGGGTGCGTGGAGAGTCCCTGTGTGCGTAGGGAGTCATGGAGCCCGGTGAGGATTCGGGACGGGCGCGAAGCGGTGAGGGGGCGGGCGCGGCGGCGAGGTCGCCGGGTCGGTCCCCCCGGCTCGGAAAGGTGCCTCACCCGGGCGCCTTCGCGTCCGGAGGTCTGCCGGCGCCCGCCGTGCGGACGGACTTCGCGGATGGGCCCTCGGTGCCGAAGGAGGTCGCCGTGTCCATCACGCGCCCCGTGTCTTCGCCGACGAGCCGGTCGTGGGCGAACGTTGCGGCTGTGTCGACGAGGCCGCCTGGGGCGACTCGGGCAGGGGGCTCGACTACGGTTCCGGCCGGGGCACGAAGGCGACGCGGACGGCGGCATCGTCGCCGACGGGACCGCTTCCCTTCCGTCACGTACTGCGTCAGCCGGGTCGAGGCGCTCCAGGATGCCGCGGGGGCCCAGCGGCGGGGTTCAAGGCCAACTCCACCGCCCTGAGCCCTGGGAGGGCCGGTGGAACTCCCCGGTGCCGGCGAACGCGCCCGGTTCCTCAGGAACTCGGGGCGTGCCCCGCTGTTGCGCGGCGCGAGGAGGTCACGGCCGCCGGAGCGGTCGACGCGTGGCCGCGCGTGAAGTCGGCATGGCCGGGTGACCCCCCGCGCCTTGAGCCCCTCTTCCCCTCTCCGCCGGCCGTCACCGGTTCGGATCCCGCGCCGGGTGCAGGCGCCCGCCGAGCCTTCATGGCGACTTCGGCGATGCGGCGTGACCGTCGTCGCGCAAAGGGAGTGGTTGTCGTTTTCATATGCGCTAGTCTTGTTGCCATCCTCGGACGGGAGTGTGCATGGGATCGTGCGACGTGGCCGCCGGATCGGCGGAAGAGACGGGGAGCTTCGACCGGCTGTCCAGCGCTTGGTCGCCGATCGGTACGGCGACCGTCAAGGCTGCACGCCTGCGCCCCGGTGCGCATGTGCTCGGCACGTGGTGCGGCTCGGGACCGTCCGCGATTCCGGCCGCCGAGCAGGCCGGCCCGCACCGTGCGATCGATGCGGCCGACCTCGCGGAGCCTCGCTCGAGCGGGGCCGCGGTCCGCGGTCTCGACAACGTGCGCTTCGTGCGTGGCGACGTCCTCGACTGGCCCGTACCCCCGGTGGTGACGACGCCGTGATGTGTTCGCCCGGCATTTCCTCGTCCCCCGACGCGGAGGCAGGAGCGGAGCGACTGCTGAGTCTGGTGCGGCCCGGCGGCCGGTTGACCGTGGCCGTCTGGTCCCAGGGCGCGCTCGAGTTGCTGCCTGAGCCGATCCGCCGGGCCGTCGTCCCGGAACGGCCGTGCCTCGCCGACGTCCCACGGCCGGCCCGGCTGCTCCGACCCGCCGGGACACCCCGGCCGCTCCGGGACCGGCTCGCCGCCCGCTCGCTGTCATGTACCGACGTGCGGTACGTCCCGCTCGCCGTGCCCGGTGTCTTGCGGTCCGTGGTGTCCGGCACCGGGCGCAGGGGCCTGCTCGACGGCATGGGCCTGCCCTTCGAACTGCCCTGAGCCGGTTCGCGCCGGGACGAGGAGGGAGGCGCCATCTCGATGCCGCCGGGCCGGGTCCCGGAGTGTTCGCGGGCACGGCCCTGGCCGGCTGTCCGGGTGTCGCCGTCGTCCTCGGCGCCCGGGCCCGTCGTGCGCCGAGGGCTGCCGCTCCACCGCATCGCGCGGTTCGGGCCGACGAGGAAGAGGCAGGCGGCGCGCCTGCTTCCGCGTAGCCGGTGCAGTACCGGCGTCCGCCCGGGATGACGGGCGGACGCCACGCGCCTGATGAGTACGTTCCGTCCAACCTGGAAGGCCGAGCTCTATGTCACCGCCAACGACCTCCGCGCCATCGGAGAGCAGGGATGCCGGTACGTCATCCGGCGCGGCGCCCCCCGAACCCGCGACGGGGGCGAAGGGACGGCTCACCTCCCGCAAGGGCCTGGTGCTTGCCTGCGCGGTTCTGTGCGTCGTCCTCCTCGCCTCGGTCGTGTTGGCCATCGGTCTGGGGGCCGCCGTGATCGCGCCGGGGGAGACCGCCCGGTATCTGTGGGCGGCGGTCAGCGGCGGCCGCATCACCGCGGAGGAGGTGACCACCTACCAGATCATCTGGCAGATCCGCACGCCGCGGGTGCTGCTCGCGGCGCTCGTGGGGGCCGGGCTGAGCGCGATCGGTGTGGCCATCCAGGCCATGGTGCGCAACGCGCTCGCCGATCCTTTCGTGCTGGGCGTCTCCTCGGGCGCGTCCGTCGGAGCCGTCGGCGTCACGGTCACCGGGGGGCTGGCGGCGCTGGGCGTCTACGCGGTGTCGGCCGGTGCCTTCATCGGGGCCCTGGTCGCGTCGCTCCTGGTGTATGTCGCCTCCGCCGGCCGGGGCGCGCTCTCCCCGCTGCGTCTCGTCCTGACGGGCGTGGCCATGTCGCTGGGCTTCCAGGCGGTGATGAGCCTGATCATCTACTTCGCGCCGGACAGTGAGGCGACCAGCATGGTCCTGTACTGGACGATGGGCAGCTTCGGCGCCGCGAGCTGGGGCGCGCTCCCGGTCGTGTCCGTGGCCGTCGTCCTCGGCCTGGCCGTGCTGTACCGGTACGGCAGGGCGCTGGACGTGCTGGCCCTCGGGGACGAGACCGCCGCGAGCCTGGGCATCAGTCCCGACCGGCACCGCAAGGCCCTGCTCGTCCTGGCCTCGCTCGTGACGGGGGTGATGGTCGCCGTCAGCGGCGCCATCGCCTTCGTCGGACTGGTCATGCCCCACGTGGTGCGCATGGTCGTCGGCGCCACCCATGCCCGCGTGCTGGCCGTGGCGCCACTGGCCGGAGCGATCTTCATGGTGTGGGTCGACCTGGTGTCCCGGACGCTGGTGGCACCGCGCGAGCTGCCCCTGGGCGTCATCACCGCACTGGTCGGCGTGCCGGTGTTCATCACCCTGATGCGCCGCAAGGGCTACATGTTCGGAGGCCGTTGAGATGGATCTCAGGCTTGACGGGCTCTCGGTGGTGACCGACGGCAAGAGCCTGGTACGTGACCTGTCCCTGGAGGTGGGAAGCGGCCAGATCGTGGGGCTGGTCGGCCCGAACGGAAGCGGCAAGTCCACCGCCCTCAGATGCGTGTACCGTGCACTCCGGCCCAGCACCGGCACCGTCTGGGTGGGTGAACAGGAACTCCCCGGCCTGACGATGCGCCGCTCCGCGCAGCTCATCGCGGCCATGACCCAGGACGGCGCCGTCGACCTCGACTTCACGGTCGAAGAGGTCATCGCCCTCGGACGCGCGCCGCACCTCCGGGGCAACCAGGCGCTCAGCCGCCGGGAGCGGGAGCTGTGCGAGGGCGCGATGGACCGGCTGGACATCCGCCACCTCGCCCGGCGCGGAGTCCTGACGCTCTCGGGCGGGGAACGCCAGCGTGTCCTGCTGGCCCGGGCGCTCGTCCAGGAGCCGAAGATCCTGGTGCTCGACGAGCCGACCAACCACCTCGACGTACGGCACCAGATCGAACTGCTCTCCCTCCTGCGCGGCTCGGGACTCACCGTCCTGGTCGTGCTGCACGATCTCAACCTCGCCGCGGCCGCCTGCGACCGCCTCGGTGTTCTCCGCGAAGGCCGCCTCGTCACCACCGGCGCGCCCGAGGACGTCCTCACCACGGAACTCGTCGACGAGGTGTTCGGCGTCAGGGCCAGCATCGTGCCCCACCCGCTGACGGGTGATCCGCAGTTGTTGTATTCGCTCGATCCCTCCCTGTGAAAGGCACCACCAGGTCATGAACACGACTCGTTTTCCCCGCCGGGTGCGGCAGCGCGCCGTCCTCGGCTCCGCGCTCACGGCCACGCTGCTGCTCGGCGGCTGCGGCGCCGAGGTGGAGCCGGATGCCAAGGCATCCGAGAAGGTCACCGTCAAGAGGTGCGGTGAGCCGGTCGAGTACACGGTTCCCGAGCGCGCCGTGGCGTACGAAGGCGGAAGCGCCGACAAGCTGTTCAGTCTCGGCCTGGTCGACCACGTGTACGGCTACGTGATGCCGCCGGCGAACCCGCCGGTGGAGGAGTCACCGTGGGCGAGTGACTACGCCGAGGTGAAGATGCTCGGTGACGACCTCCTCAACAAGGAAATCGTCGTCGAGGCCAAGTCCGACTTCGTCGTCGCCGGCTGGAACTCGGGCTTCAAGGACGAGCGGGGTATCACTCCGGAGATCCTGGACAAGCTCGGGATCCAGAGCTTCATGCACAGCGAGAGCTGCTTCAACTACCCCGAGTACCCGGAGAAGCTGTCTCCGTTCGAGGCCCTTTACACCGATCTCGACCGGCTGGGCAAGATCTTCCAGATCGAGGAGAAGGCGGACGAGGTCGTCGCCGGGCTGAAGGAGCGGGTGGAGGCCGTCAAGGCGAAGGCGCCCGAGGGCGATCCGGTGCCGGTCTTCCTCTACGACTCGGGTACCGACCAGCCCTTCACCGCGGGCAACCAGGTCCCGCCCAACGACATCATCAGGACCGCCGGCGGCAGGAACGTCTTCGACGGCCTCGACCAGAGGTGGACCCAGGTGAACTGGGAGGCCGTCGCCGAAGCGGAGCCGGAAGTCATCATGATCCTCGACTACGGGGACCTGCCCGCCCAGAAGAAGATCGACTTCCTGAGGAAGTCCCCTCACACGAAGGAGCTGCCTGCCGTCAGGAAGGACAACTTCTTCGTCCTCGACTACAACGAGGGCATCAGCGGGCCGCGCAACATCGACGGCCTGGAGAAGTTCGCGAAGTACCTGAGGAAGCTCCAGAGCTGACCGAGCCGCAACGCGCCGGGGGCGTGTCCCCCGCACACGGCCCCGGCGCTCCGGTCGCAAGCGCCGCCCCCGGGCGACCGCTGCGCAGGGGAGAGCGCCCCGGCGAGCCCAGCGCCACCGGTCCTTTGCCGCCCGCGGGCAGGGGGCGGAGGACCGGCCACCGGACCCGCCGGGGCGTCGAGAAAGCGGGCGGGGTCTGCGGACCACCCCGCGTCCTCCCGTCCTTCAGGAGGGAGGGCGTCCACGCCGGTCGCCGGGGGAGGGCCGAGAGGCTCCCGCGTGGAGCCGGCCTCGCCGGCGTCAGCCCACGCCGGACGGGCGAGGAAGGGGGAGCGAGGACTCAGGCGTGCTTCACGGACGAATGCGGGCGGAGGCGGTCGTCCCGTGGTGCCGTGCCGCGGTAGGAGACCGAGGGGTCGTCGAGGCCGTCGAGGCCGGCCTCGGCCTGGACCTCGAAGACGTCCGCCAGCCGGGCCGGGGTCAGTACGGCCGTGGGCGGCCCCTCGGCGACCAGGTGTCCCTGGTGCATGAGCAGCAGCCGGTCGCAGCAGCGGGCGGCCAGGGACAGGTCGTGCAGGGCGACGAGCACCGTCTGGTCGGTGGAGGCCAGCAGTTCCATCAGTTGCAGCTGGTGCTTGATGTCCAGGTGGTTGGTCGGCTCGTCGAGCAGGACGCACCAGGGCCGCTGGGCCAGCGCGCGGGCGATGTGGGTGCGCTGGCGTTCCCCGCCGGACAGCGACTTCCAGTGCCTGTCGGCGAGTTCGGTGAGCCCGGTCCGGGCGAGGGCGACTCTCCTACGGTCTCGCCCCGGTGGGGCTCGTCCTCATCGCCCCGGCCGTCGACGCCTTCGGTACCCGGGCGGTCCTCGCGGTCTGTGCCCTGACCTGCTTCACCGCACCGGCCGTCGCCGCCCTCGTGCCCAGCGCCCGCGACTTCTCCCACAGGTCCGAAACGCCGTCAGGAGCCGGGCGAGGAGCCGGGAGGGCCGCCTGATGGGGCAGTCTCGGGTCATGCACTCACTCAGTCGCAGCACCCAGCCGCCTGCTCCCCCCGCGCTTGCGGGCGTCGTCCCCGACCGGGTGTCCGGAGAACGGGAACAGGAGGCCCGTGCCCTCCTGTCACGGGACGGCGCCGTCGTCCTCACCGGTTACGAGAACACCCCCGACGCCCTCGTGGTCGCCGCGGCCCGCGTCTTCGGCAGCCGCCTGCGCGAGCTGTACCCGCATCGCGTGCGCACCTCGCGGGAGGCCGGCCCCGTCCACCTGCACGCCGACAGTCTCGACCTCGTCGTCGACGTCGGCGGCGTGCCCAGCAGGCGGCGCCACCCGGATGAGGACCACGTCCTGATCCAGTACGTCAGGCCCGCTCGTTCCGGGGGCGACTCCTTCGCGGTCGACGCGTACGGCTTCGTCGACGGCCTCGCGTCGACGGACCCCGCCCTCCTGGACTTCCTCACCGGCGCCGACGTCGACCTGTACGGCAAGTGGGCGGGACTGCGCGGGCTTCCCTCCACCCCACGCGTCGCCCGGCACGTCGAGTACGCCCGCACCGGCCGCCGCGTCGTCCGTCGCACCGACGGGGCCGCCCCCCTGCACCGTGACCCGGACACCGACCGGGTGCGCGCCATGCTGGCCCGCTTCGACGAGACCGTGCACGCCCTCGAACCGGTCCTCCCGCGCTTCCGGCTCGTCGAGGGCGACATCCTCGTCCTCGACAACTACCGGTGCTGGCACGGCCGCGACGCGCACACCGGTGAGCGTGCCGTCCGCATCCTCACCCTGCGCACGGCCGACGCCCGCTGAGCCGACCCCCTGACCCACGTCACGGGACCGCGCGGAACGCGCTCCGTAGGGCGCCCCGGTGCCCGTCACCGGCCACGACTCCAGGAGATCGGCAGGGGGCCCGCCCGCCGAGCCGTCCGACGCACGTCGGCGGCCGGCCGGAGCGGGCCTTCGTCGTCGAGTCCGAGGCCGGCGTTCCTGCCGGGCGCCCGCCTCCTCCTCACGGCCCCCGCCTTCGCCCGGCTCGGCGCCGGACGGTGGGCAGCGGGCGGGCACGGGTGCTGTCCGCCTCTCCGCAGCCTCCGGTTATTGGTAATGGCAATCATTGTCATATAGTGGCCCCATGGCACGCAACGAACTTCGCCCGGTCGTCAGGCTGCGCTCCACCGAGGGCACCGGCTTCACCTACGTCACCCGTAAGAACCGGCGCAACGATCCCGACCGGATGGTGCTGCGCAAGTACGACCCCGTCGTCGGCCGTCACGTCGACTTCCGCGAAGAACGCTGAAACCTTCCTCGTCCCACCCCCGAAAGGTCCTCCTCAGCCATGAAGCCCGGTATCCACCCCGCTTACGGCCCTGTCGTCTTCCGTGACACCGCCTCGAACCACGCTTTCCTCACCCGCTCCACGATGACCAGCGACAAGACGATCGAGTGGGAGGACGGCCGGACCTACCCGCTCGTCGATGTCGAGATCTCCTCGGTGAGTCACCCCTTCTACACCGGCACCGCCCGCGTCCTGGACACCGCCGGCCGGGTCGAACGCTTCGAGCGCCGCTACGGGGCCCGGTGATGGGGCGGGACACCCGCCTGCCCGTCGTCCTCGTGGCCGGGCTCCATGCGGACGCCCGCAGGGAGGTCGTCGACCGGCTCCTGAAGGCCGTACCCGGCAGTGTCGCCCTGCACCACGACCTGACCGGCGCGGGCAGCGGGGCCGTGCGCCGCCTGATCCGCGACGCCTCCGGTGACCTGTGCCGGGGGGAGACCCCGCTGGTCAACGACTGCGCGTGCTGCGCGCTGCGCGAGGATCTCATCCCCGAGCTGGAGCGGCTGGCCGGCAGCGGCCTGACCCGGCTCGCCGTCGTCGAACTGTGGGACTCGGTCGAACCGAAGGCGATGGCGGAGGTCGTCGCGGCGCACGAGGGGGACGGCCTGGTCCTCACCAACGTGATCACCGCTGTGGACCCCGCACTCGTGCTGCCCTACCTGGCCAACGGCGACGACCTGGCCGAAGCGGGTCTGGAGGCCGCCCCCACCGACCAGCGCACCGTCGGCGACACCTGGGCCCGCCAGCTGGAGTACGCGCCCGTCCTCGCCCTGGTCGACAACGAGGAGGCGGACAGCGAGGACCGTGCGCTCCTCGCGCAGCTGCACCCCACCGCCCGTCAGGTGGCGGCGGGGTCCGGTGAGCTCGCCGAGGTCGCCTTCGCCGGCTTCGACGTCGAGTCGGCGGCCGCCGCCCAGCACCCGGCGTGCGCGCTGCTGCCCCAGAACGCCGACGAGGCCGGTGTGGCCACGCTCGTATGGCGTCGCCGTCGGCCCTTCCACCCCGGACGTCTCCACGAGGCGCTGGAGGACCTGTGCTGCGCGGCCGCGCGCAGCCGCGGCCGGTTCTGGCTCGCCGACCGCCCTGACGCCCTGCTCTCCTGGGAGGCCGCGGGCGGTGCGCTGTGTGTGGAGAACGCCGGCCCGTGGCTGGCCTCTCTGCCCGACGCCGCGTGGGAGACGGTTCCGCCCGTGCGGCGGGCCGCCGCGTCACTGGACTGGCACCCCGAACACGGCGACTGCTGCCAGCATCTCGTCTTCACCTCCCCGGGCCTGGACCGGGAAGGACTCGAAGGGCTCCTCGACTCCTGCCTGCTGACGGACGCCGAGTACGCCGCCGGGCGCGAGGCGTGGAAGCGCCTGCCCACCGCCTTCGACACCCTCCTCGACCCCGCCTGACCCTCCGAAAACTCTCATGCTCAAGGAGCAGTTCCCATGGCCCGCCGTCAGGAACCCCGTAAGCCCGTCAAGTCCCGCCCCAACCCGCTCGACGCCGCCGGGATCACTTACATCGACTACAAGGACACCGACCTGCTGCGCAGGTTCGTCTCCGACCGCGGCAAGATCCGCAGCCGCCGCGTCACCCGTGTCACCGCCCAGCAGCAGCGCCAGCTCGCCGCCGCCGTCAAGAACGCCCGCGAGATGGCTCTCCTGCCCTACCCGGGTAACGCGAAAGGCCGTTGACTCCTTGTACGGGCGACCGCCGAAGGGGTGGGTCGCGGTGCGCTGAGCGGTTCCGCTGTCATTCTGATGAGCGTGAGCGGCGCAGGGCCCGCTCCTCGCTGTTCGTCGCCGCCGCTCGCGCTCGTGACGCCCTGGCCGTCGCAGGACCACGCCGTCGAGCGGGACGACCCGTATCGCGCCCCGGCCCTCGGGATGCCTTCGTCATGCGTCGGGGGCGGCGGCGCCGACGTTCCCGTCCCGCAGTACGACGGCGACCCGCTGCACCGTGGTGCCCGGGCCCGCCCCGAGGGGCTGGTCGGTCATGACCTCGCGAACCTGTCGGGCCACCCGGGCCTCCTCCGCCGACGAACGCGTCACCAGCGGATACCACCGACATGCGCCGCCCGTACGCCCCACGGAGGTCTTCGCCGACGCCCGCCACGGACCTCGGGGCACGGCCGTGCGCCACCGTGCCCGGACCTCTCCCGCGCCACCTGCGTGAGGGCCGTTCGCCGCGTGAACGTGTGCGCGCCCGTCCCCGGCGTCGCGGGACCGTTCTCCCGCCGGCGGATCACGGTCCTGATCAGGTCAGGGCGGACGCGGACGCCGAACCCGGCCGAGTCCTCGGCGCCCCGCCGCCGGCCGTACGAGAACTCGCCGATGCACCGCTGTCGTGTGCGACCACGAGACGGGAGACGTCGTGCCGTCGCCCCACTGAGCCGCCCGGCGGGTCGGACCCGGCACCGTGCGACCGTTCCGAGGGAGCACGTCACGCCCCGTCGTCGGACTCCGCGCGGGCCTTCGCCGCCCGCCGCAGCCGGTGGTGGCGTGCCCGGTCCCGCTCCGCGACGACGTCGCCGACCATCGTCCGCACGACGTCCTGCAGCCCGTGCAGCGCGTGGTGGCGGGAGGGGCCTACGGCAGGGTCCTGCCGCAGCTCCCGCAGCAGCGCCCAGCACAGCAGCAGCATGACGACCACGAACGGCAGTGCCACCAGGATCGTCGCCGTCTGCAGCGAGTCCAGTCCGCCCACCACCAACAGCACCGCCGCCACCGCCGCCATCAGCACGCCCCACGCCACGACCAGCCACGACGGCGGGTGCAGCGCCCCGCGGCTGGTCAGGGAGCCCATCACCAGCGACGCCGAGTCGGCACTCGTGATGAAGTAGGTCATGACCAGGGTCATCGCGATGAACGACGTGACCATGCCGATCGGCAGCGCGTCCAGCATCGCGAACAGCGACGCTTCGACACCGTCCTCCATCGCGCCCGCGAGGTCCGCCTGCCCGGTCGACTCGAGCCGGAGCGCCGAACCGCCCATCACGCAGAACCAGACGACGGTCGCCCCGCTCGGCACCAGCAGCACGCCGACGAGGAATTCGCGGATGGTCCGGCCGCGCGAGATGCGGGCGATGAACGTCCCCACGAACGGCGCCCACGACAGCCACCAGGCCCAGTAGAAGATCGTCCAGGCGCCCAGCCAGGCGTGGTCGGAGAAGGCGCCGGTCCGTGTGGCCATGGGCAGCAGGTTCTGCAGGTAGCCGCCGACGGACGCCGGAATCGTGTCCAGGACGTAGACGGTCGGACCGAACAGGAAGATGAACACCGTCACCGCCGCCACGAGCACGATGTTCAGCGTCGACAGCCACTTGATGCCCCGGTGCAGACCGGAGAAGGCCGAGACGACGAACGCCGCCGACAGCACCGCGATGATGATCAGCTCCGTGGTCAGGGAGGCGCTCACCCCCACCGTGAGGTCGAGGCCCTCGGCCACCTGCAGCGCGCCCAGCCCCAGGCTCGTCGCCGTACCGAACACGGTGGCGAAGACGGCGAGCAGGTCGATCGCCCTGCCCTGCCACGACCCGGCCCGCCGGGCCCCGATGAGCGGTACGAACGCGGCGCTGAGCCGGTTGCCGCGGCCCTTGCGGAACACGGCGTACGCCAGGGCGAGCCCCACGATCCCGTAGATCGCCCACGGGGTGAGCGTCCAGTGGAAGAACGAGTACTCCAGGGCCGTGCGCGCCGCCGCGCCGGAGTCGGGGCGCACGCCGCTCGCCGGGGGCGGCGCCAGGTAGTGCGTGAGCGGCTCCCCCACCCCGTAGAACATCAGTCCGATGCCCATGCCGGCGCTGAACATCATCGCGATCCAGGCGAGGTTCCCGAACTCCGGCCCGGAGTCGTCCTCGCCCAGCCTGATCCGGCCGAACCGACTGAAGGCGATCACCAGACACAGGACCAGGAACACGTCCGCGGCGACCACGAACAGCCAGCCGAAGTTGTTCAGGACCCACGTCAGGCTCGTGGAGGAGGCACTGTCGAAGGACTCCTCGCCGAGCCAGGCCCACAGAACCACGGCGGCGACGGTGGCCATCCCGACGCTCACGAGGACGCGGTCGGGCGAGCCGGTGACGGGAGGGGTGGGCGCGGAGCCCGGCTGCGGCCGGTCGATCGGTTCCATGCTCATGAAGCTCCACTATGGGGCGCGTGCCATCACGGCAGCGGACGGCACGCCGCCCGGCGGCCGAGAAGGCGGCGCGGCACAGCGTGCGGCCGGCCTCCCCGCCGTCGCCTTCGGCGAGTTTTTCGAACGAGGTCGCCCCGACCCGGAAGGCGGCACCGGTCCGAAGCGGCCGCTCCGCTCCCCTGGGCAGCCCTGTACCACCGACCTGGACGCCGTCCTCGCAGCTCCTCGAGCCACAATGGTCGGCCTGCGCGGGACGACCGACCGGCACCGGAGCATCAGGGCCCTGCCTCAGCCGAAGCGCCCTCGGCTCACCTCGCTGAACCTGCCGGGTGATGTCCGGTGAACGGGCCAGGTTGTCCGCATAACGGTCCGGTATCGCTCGCTGGCACTTTCGGGAATCACCGACGGTCATGTGATCTGCATCACCAAAGATCTCGTAAAGGTTATGGTACAACTGCGCGAATCCGCAGGTGGTACCACCCCCCGCCGCCCATGCGGAGCGTCGGCGCACACGCCGACTGCACGACCAGGGCGATCACGCTCCGAGTCCGCGGAGCGGGCCCCGGGATCGCCGATCGGACAACGGCGTTCGCTCAACGACAGCACACCGTCCCGGCACAGTCCGCTGTGCGCCGGTCCTGCGCCATCGAGGTAGCCATAGTGTCACTCGACTCCATCACCCAGTCCGTCGACGAGGCCGTCAGCGGATTCTTCGAGCCCATCGCCACCTGGCTCGGAGAAGTCGTCTTCTACGCCGTTCCCGTCGGGGGGACGGATCTTCCGCTCATCGTCGCCTGGCTGGTGGTCGCCGGTCTGGTGTTCACCGGCTGGTTCGGTTTCATCCAGCTGCGCAAGTTCAAACTCGCCCTCGACGTGGTGCGCGGCAAGTACGACGAGAAGGGGTCGGCCGGTGAGGTCAACCACTTCCAGGCGCTGACCGCCGCCGTCTCCGGCACGGTCGGCCTCGGCAACATCGCCGGTGTGGCCGTCGCCGTCTCCATCGGCGGTCCCGGGGCCACGTTCTGGATGATCCTGTGCGGCCTGCTCGGCATGGCCACCAAGTTCGTCGAGGTCACCCTCGGCGTGAAGTACCGCGAGGTGCACCCGGACGGCACCGTTTCCGGCGGCCCCATGCACTACCTGCCCAAGGGCCTGGCCGACCGCTTCGGCGCGGGCGGCAGGAAGCTCGGCAAGGTCCTCGCGGTCCTCGCCTCCTTCATGGTGCTGTTCTTCGGCCTCTTCGGCGGCAACCTCTTCCAGGTCAACCAGTCCTACGCGCAGCTGGTCTCCGTCGCCGGCGGCGAGGACGGCGCGCTGGGCTCTTCCGCCGGTGCGCTGTTCTTCGGCATCCTCATCGCCGCGCTCGTCGGCACCGTGCTGCTCGGCGGCATCCGCTCCATCGCCAACGTCACCAGCAGGCTCGTGCCCGCCATGGCCGGCATCTACATCGTCGCGTGCCTGGCCGTGATCCTGGTCAACGTCACCGCCGTCCCGGACGCGGTCGCCACGATCGTCGAGGGGGCCTTCAACCCGGAGGGCGTCGCCGGCGGTGTCCTCGGCGCGCTGATCATCGGCTTCAAGCGGGCCGCCTTCTCCAACGAGGCCGGTCTCGGCTCCGCCCCCATCGCCCACTCCGCCGTCAAGACCAAGCACCCCGCCAGCGAGGGCCTGGTCGCGCTGCTGGAGCCGTTCATCGACACCGTCGTCATCTGCACGATGACCGCCCTGACCATCGTCATCGCCAACCCGGCCAGCTGGGCCAAGGCGCGCGCGGGCGAGGACATCGGCGGCGTCACGATCACCTCCGACGCCTTCGAGACGGTTCTGCCCTGGTTCCCGTACGTCCTCACCGTCGCGGTGCTGCTGTTCGCCGTCTCCACGGTGCTGACATGGGGCTACTACGGCCTCAAGGCGTGGACGTACCTCTTCGGCCGCAGCCGGGCCAGCGAGGTGACGTACAAGGTCATCTACACCGTGTTCGCCGTCGCGGGCTCGCTGCTGACCCTGCAGACCCTGATCGACCTGGCCGACGCCGTGCTGTTCACGCTCGCCGTCATCAACATCATCGGCCTCTACCTCCTCGCCCCGATCGTCAAGCGCGAGCTCGACTCTTTCCTGGAGTTGGTCCGCGCCCGCAAGGCCGGCGAGAGCGCGGACGACGGGTCCGGCGAAGACCAGGAGCCGGCGAGGACCACCACCTGACCGCACCCCGCGGCCCGGCTCCTCGGGGGCGTCCCCGGCCGAAGGCTGGGGGAGGGCCCGCGCACACCTCACGTCTTGGTGTGGGCGGGCCCTCCCGTCCTGTCTCCGTCGTGTTCGTTCCAGCAGGTGAAACACGTCCCGACCGCATGCCCTGAGGGACGATCGGGGTGGAGGCGACGCGTCGGTGATCGGCCCGCCCGGGGCGGCCGTGTCCGACGCACGGTGCTTTGGGAGATCCAGTCGGCGTCCGAGGGCCCGTATGCCCTGAAGCCGGCACTTCGGAGGGCCGCCCTCATGGCTGCCGCGCCCTGTGAGCGTTCCCTTCTCCTCGCAACCGCCCCAGCCGGACGCGACCCGGTGGTCCAGGCCCTGAGGACGGAGACGGTCGGCGGGCCGGTGCTCCCCACAACCGCCGTCATCGCGCCGGTGTGGGCGAACACGCCGTGGAGCGGCGCCTGCGGACAGGTACGTGACGCCCGCTTCGGCATACCCTCCGGCCCCGGCCTCTCGGTGGGCCACTGGACCTCCCGCGGCCTGCTCACCCTCTCCCCCTCGTCGCGGGTGTCGAGCCGAGACGTGAACCCGTCCTCGGTGAACTGCGCGTCCCCGCCACGGCGGCCCTGCCGGTCATCGCCGCCGTCTGTCGCATGATCGTTCCTGCCGCGCTGCACGCCGACACGGTCATGGCAGGCGGCGGCCTGGAGGGCTGGCAGTGCCGATGGCCACCGACAGCGCCCCCGCCCTCGCGGTCCTGACGGCCCGCGGCACCCAGCCGCCGCCCGCGCCGCGCGCCTTCTGCTCACCCTCACCCTCGCCGTCGTCGACGGCCTCGGCGCGACCGTCGTCGCGCCCTTCTCCACCAGCGATCCGGACCTCCCGGCGCTCGGCGGAGCCGTCGCCTGCACGGTCGCCTTCCACGGCTCCCGCAGCCGATCCCAGGGACCCGGCCCGTGCAGTGCGGCAGCAGGAACCGCCCGCCGAAAGGATGCCGAGGCCGGCCGAGGGGCAAGGGCCGGGGGACGGGCGACCAGCCGGCGCCGGCCGGTGGGGCCGGGTGCTCCCGCGCGCCGTCCTCGTCCTTCTGGAGCGGCCGTGCCCGCTGTCGGCTTCGATTGGGTAAACCAGTTCGGCAGGGCCGCTTCATCCGCAAAACCTTTGCATAGTCTAAAGACAGGGGAGGCGGTCCTGGAAGAGCGGGGCGGAGCCGCTTCTGATCACTGCGACGCCTCTGGAGGACGTCATGACCGCGAGCGAGCCGACGTCCGGTCCGGCGGTGCTGTACTGGATGCCGATGGCGACGATGTCCGTGGTGGCGGTCGCCGACGTCACCGCGGGACCCGGTGTGGGTTTCCTGCCGCTGGTCTCGCTGGGCCCGGCCTTCGCCAGTCTGGTCGGCGGATGGCGGCGTACCGTGCTGATCGGGGTGGTGGCCCTCGTGCTCTGCGTCGGGCTCGGTCTGTACAACGACCTGTTCGACGGGCGTCGTGGGTTCACCGCGCTGGCGTCGGTGGCGGGGGTCACCGGTGTGGGAGTGGTGGCCTCCGTGATGCGTGCGCGCCGGGAGGCCGAACTGGCCAGCGTGCGGTCGATCGCCGAGGCCGCCCAACGGGTGCTGCTGCGTCCGGTGCCGCGGACCGCCGGCCCGCTCCAGGTGGCCGTCTCCTACACCTCCGCCGTCGCCGAGGCCCGTATCGGCGGCGACCTCTACGAGGTGGTCGCCTCTCCGTACGGTGTCCGGGTGATCGTGGGCGATGTCCAGGGCAAAGGACTCGCCGCCGTGGAGACGGCCGCGGTGGTGCTCGGCGCTTTCCGGGAGGCGGCCCACGACGAGCCTGATCTGGTGGGACTGGGGGAGCGGTTGGAGAGAAGCGTGTCACGGGAGGTGGAGGGGGAGAAGTTCGTCACGGCGGTCCTGGCCGAGATCGGTTCCGCAGGTGAGGCGGTCATGCTCAGCTTCGGGCACCCGGCCCCCATGGTGGTACGCGCTGACGGCACCGTCTCCTTCCCGGAGCCGGCGTCCTACGCGCTGCCTCTGGGCCTGGGGGCCTACGAGGAGGAGGGGCCGGAGCCGTACCGCGTCGACTTCACGGCCGACGACCAGATGCTGCTCCACACCGACGGCGTCACCGAGACCCGCGACAGCAGCGGTGCGTTCTACCCGCTCGCCGAGCGGGCGCATCTGCTCAAGGACCCCGATGCGGGCCGCGCCCTGGAGGCGGTGCGCGAGGACCTGCTGCGGCACGCCGACGGACCACTGCACGATGACGCGGCCATGCTCCTGCTGCGCTACCACGGTCACGGACAGCCGGGGGGCGACCGTGTTCCCGCCGTGTGAGCGGGCGACCGCCTCGACGCGGTGGGCAGGCCCCGTGCCGGAGCACGAGTCCCCCGCAGGGGCCACGGGGACGTCGACGCGGTCGTCCCCGCGCGGCGCTGACCGCCTCCCGGCCGCTGGCGGCCGTCTCCGCCCGGTCGCTGTCCGCGGTCGAGGAACGGGGTCGCCCTGCCCCGGTCCCGGATGCTGGTCGTCCTCTCCCGCTGGAGGCGCGACCGAACCGGTCACCCTCGCCGAGTCGTTCCACGTCGCGCCGTCGACGGCCATGCGCATGCTGGACCGGCTCGTCGCCGCCGGCCCCGGGACCGGCAGGCCGGTCCCGGGGCCGGCGTGAGACCCTGCTGCGGTCCACGGCGGAAGGGTGGCGCACCGTCGGGGACATCACCACTCGGCGGCGTACGGAGAGCGCGGTGGTTCTGCTCACGAAAATCGACAGCAGATGTTCAGCAATTTCGACAGCACCCCGGCGCGCTTTTTGTTCGATAGACGCTCGGCCCGAGCCCCGATTTCTGGCCGCAGCAGCAGCCGACGCCGAGCGGCGCCGGGCGACCGGGTCAGGACGTCCAGCAGGTGTAGGTGAACCAGGTCTGGACCTCGTCGGCGGACAGCACACGAGTCAGCTCGGCCGTCCCCGGCAGCATCGGGAAGAACCGGTCGGCGTTCCAACTGCGCGGGTACATCGGCTCGTCCAGCACGAGTAGGCGGTGTCCCTCCACAACGGGGATGTCGTCGGGCAGCCCCTCGTTCCAGATCCGCTCCCCGTCCGGGGCGAGGAGTTCGAAGGCCCCGGTCGCGACGGCCCGGGTGCGCCCCTGGGCGGGCTCGGGGTCCATGGCCAGGCGGACGCTCTCCGCCGACGGTGCGGTGCCGGGCACGTGGCCGCCGCCGACGAGCACGTGGGCAAGCAGCGTGTGCAACTGGAAGTTGTCGCCGATGCCGCCGATGCGCACTTCGAACCCGGTCCCGGTGGGCCGGTGCAACACCACCAGCGGCTCGTCGTCCAGGATCGCCAGCGCGTAGGCCAGGCACTTGAGGTCGTGCTGCTCCAGGGCCGCCAGGTCGCGGCAGATGGGGAGGAGCGCGGATGCGTGCCGACGGCGCACCTCGGTGCTGCGGCACAGCACGGCCAGCGCGGGGGGCTGCCACTGCTCGACCGAGCACCAGGCCAGCGCCAGCCGCAACGCATGGTGCGCCTCGCCACCCAGCCGGGCCATCAGCGCGTCGTCAATGATCTTCTCGTCGGCCTCCGGCAGTTCGTCCCCGGCACCGCCGGCGGCGGACCAGCGGCGGGCGAACTCTAGGGCATCGAGCAGGTCCCGGTGGGTGCCGTCGAGGATCGGTTCCGCACAGGCCGCCGGATCGGCACCGCGTTCCACGCAGAAGCCGGCCATCGTCGCCAGCATCGGGCGCGGACCAGTGGGCGGAAAGGCGGGGAGTAGCGCGGCCAACCGGGGTCCCACCGACACGCATTCGGTGCCCGTCGCCGACTGCAGACCACTCATCGCCGCGTCGAACGCACGCTCGGTGCGGCCACCGTCGCGAGCGGCCACTGCCTGCTCCAGCTCTGACATGACGGCGGCCAGGTCCGCGGCCTTCTGCTTCCTTCTGAAGATCACCGGCACACCTTAGGCCCGAGGTCTGACAGGTGTCATCAGGCCACCGGCGTTCGAAGATTCCGGACCGCTCCGTGCTGTCGAAACTGGTGAACATTTGCTGTCGGTTCTCGTGAACAGAGCCAGCGCGGCGTTCGTCGAACGGCTGAGTCCGGCGCGGCGGTTGGCGTTCGTAGGAACCCTGTCCGTCCTCAGCGGGGCGGGCGGAGAGCCGTCCGCCCCGGAGCTCACCCACTCGGCCGGGCGATGAACGGCGCCGCGTCACCCGAGATGCGGCCGTCGGGCGGCGCTCACCGGTCCGGGGCCCGACAGGTGCGCTTTCTCCCCATGGGCCGGACGACGGGGTGAGGTTGGTCTGTCCGCCCGCTCCGTAAGCGTCCGTGTCCCGGCGTGACCGGATTCCCGGGCAGGGGTCGCTCAGTCCGCGTGGGGTCGGTCACGGCGGCCGCCGGCCCCCATGTCGCTGTGCCTCTCGCTCTCCCCGTCGGAGGACCGCGGTCGGCGCTGTGGTTTCTTGTCGTCGTCGGGGAGACCGATCAGTTCCTCGACGTCGAAGACGCGTGCGATCGGTACGTCCGTACTGCTGTGGGCGACGATCGAGAAGGCGATGGTGACGGCGATCAGGGTGAACGCCTCCTCGCCCTGCGGGATGCCGGCCTGGAGCACCAGCAGTCCGTAGACCACCGAGGCGAATCCCTTGGGCCCGAACCACGCCGCGGTGAGTTTCTCCTTGCGGTTGAAGTCGGTGCCCAGCAGGGACAGCAGCAGTGAGGCCGGGCGGATGAGGAAGATGGACAGGACCGCCACCGCGTAGCCGCCGATCGAGAGCTCGCCGAAGAGGTGCGGGGTGAGCAGGGCGCCGAAGACCAGCAGCGCCGCGAACTTGGCCAGCTCGGCCAGGGCTCCCCCCAGCGGCTCGAAGGCGTCCTTGGCCTGCGGCGCGAGGGCGGCGGTCACCGCGCCCGCGGAGAAGGCGGCCAGATAGGGGTTGGCGTGGGTGAGGTGGCAGGCCGCGTACAGGATGACTCCGACCGCCAGCGGCAGCAGGGGCTGAAGCGAGGGTTCCGCACCCAGCAGCCGGAAGCGGACCAGCCAGTGCACCAGCAGTGGCAGGACCACGCCGAAGAGGAGCCCGAGGAGGAGCTCAGCGGCGATCGAGGCGAAGCCGGCGTCCTCGGCGTGGCCGGCGGGGGCGGCGGACGCGATGAGGACGAGGACGAACGGCAGGGCGAGGCCGTCGTTGACGCCGCTTTCGATGTTGAGCAGTTGCCGCAGCCGGGCGGGGACCTCCTCGCGGCCCACGATGGCCGAGGCGAACACCGGGTCGGTGGGCGCCAGTACGGCGCCGACCAGGAAGGACGTCGTCCAGTCCAGTCCGACGAGGAAGTGCGTCAGCAGCGCCACCCCGAGGAAGGCCAGCGGCATGCCCAGGCCGAGCGCGCGGGCCGGGTTGCGCCAGGACCGGCGCAGGGCCGGGAGGGAGACGTGCATGCCGTCGGTGAACAGCACCGCGAAGAGCGCCAGATCGGCGGTGACCCTGACGATCTCGCTGTCCGGAGTGATGTGGATCAGACCGAGGAAGCCGTCGCTGACGATCGCGCCGCCCACCAGGAACAGCAGCGAGGTGGACAGCACCGACCGGGCGGCCAGCCCGGACAGCAGCACCGCAACCAGCAGCGCCACCCCGAAGACGAAGACGAGTACCACCTGACATACTCCCGCTGTCGATCGAACGCTCCCGGTGCCGGCACCGGACCGGAAGGCATCCTTCCTCTCGGCCTGCTCGAGGAGCTCGGGCCTGGTACACGTACCCACTGGCGTCCCTGTCACCGCAAGAGCCCGCACGGACCTGCTGTGCCCGGTGCCTGCGACCGGTCCAGCCGACGATCGACGATCGGTACCCCGGTCCTGTCCACCACTGCATCAACTGGAGCGCCGAGAAGGTGCAGGGACCGCCCTTGACCTGCGGCATCCGTGGCCGTGCACGCACCCGGCCGGAGTCCCGATCAGGTCGCCTGCGGTCTCGGCCGCCGACCGCGCCGGCGGTACCAGCAGAGCCGGACGCCCCTGAGACAGAGGAGCAGCAGTGCGAGCTGCACGGTGCAGACCGCGGCTGCCAGCGTGCCGTTGGAGAAGGCTGTCAGAACCGAGACGGCAAGAACACTGCCGCCCTCGCCTGTCGCGGCCGCCGCCGTACCGACCGGAATCGCCGCCTTCAGCACTCCGGCGAGCAGCGCCAGCGCAGCCAGTCCGAGGCCCGCTTGGAGGAGCAGGCCAATGACCCCTCGTTTCCCCACCGGTATGCGCACAGTGCCCCCCGCTCCACGTTCGACGGCACATTCTGCCAGGCTGCATATGACCACGCCCCCACAGGGACCGGCCGAGCGAGGACCGGGACCGCCGGCGGCAAGGTCACCCTGCACTGCCGTCGGAGGCCTTCGTCCGCCGGCCGGCGGTGCGGTAGGCCTTCAGCGCGGATGTGGTGGTGACGCCGTGCACTACGGTGCTGGCGGCGATGACCAGCGTTCCGGCGGCCAGTACCCGCGGATCGGCGCCGAGCCGGTGGGCCTCCAACGTCAGGTAGAACAGGGCCGAGACGCCGATGGGCCCGAACCAGCCCACGAAGAGCGCGTCGCGCCAGGTCAGGGACAGCGGGCGCTTCAGGGCGAGCACGACCGGCAGGCGACGCAACAGCAGTGCGCCCAGGACCAGCAGCAGGCCTCGCCACCATCCAAGGTCGCCCCATGCCCGCCAGGGGATCATGGCGCCGAACACGACGAACAACGGCAGGACGGCGAATCGGTTGATCGCCTCGTCGATCTCGTTCTCGTCCGTCCGTTCGTCGACCGAACTGGTCGCGTTGAAGACCAGACCGGCGACGAAGACGGCCAGGACACCATCGACGTGCAGCAGCCCTGACGCACCCAGCACCAGCAACGCGAGCATCAGGGTGTAGAGGAGCAGAGGGCCCGGCTGCATGGTGCGGTGGTTCTCGGCGGCTCGCAGCACTCTGCCACCCAGCCGGCCGACCACCGCTCCCAGCAGCGTGGCGCCCGCGACCTGCCAGAGGGACTCCAGCGCTGCCTCACCACCGCTCAGGGGCCCGGTGATCGCGATCGCGGCGAGCACCAGGGGCAGGGCGAGACCGTCGTTGGCGCCCGACTCCAGGGAGAGCAGTTGCCGGGTGCGGGCCGCGACAGTCTTCTCGGCGGGCTCGCCGGTGACGACGCTCGAGGCCAGCACCGGATCGGTGGGGCACAGGGCCGCACCCAGCAACGCCGCCGTGCCCAGCCCGACCCCGAGAGCGGTGGCCGACACCGCTGTGGTCACCAGCGCCATCCCGGCCATGGCCATGATCATCAGAAGCGCTACGGGTGTGACTTGCGCCCGTACGTCGCGGAACCGGTAACGCAAGGCCACGGCCATCACCGAGACGGCCAGGAGCAGGCGGCAGACCTCGTGCAGCTCCTTGTGCCCTTCCACCACGGTGGGCAGGCCAAGGACGTCAAGTCCTACGGGGCCGAAGGCGACGCCGGTCAGCAGGGCCAGCAGGGGAGCGGTCAGCGGCGCCCGCTGGATGCGCTTCGAAAGAGCGGCCACCGTCAGGGCCAGGGCACCAGCTGTGGTCAGCAGGATATCCAGCATGCACCTGTGAGTGCCCCGCCGCGATCACGGCATGTCCTGTCGGCCGGATCGGCCCCCGAACGGTCGCAGCGCGGAACGTCTCACCTCCCGCACGCGGCACGGCGGAACCACGTCCGGCTGCTCCCCGTGCGTTCCCCTGCGCGTCGGCGTCGGACCACGTGCACCGGCCGGCAGCTTCTGGAGCGGCCCGGACCCGGCCCTTGCCCGAGGGGCGGACAGGCCGGCACGACTCCTGTCGGTCGATGCGCGTTCCCTCCCGCGTTTCGTCCTCGCTTCACCTGCCCGGCTGTCCCGGAAGCGGCTTGCGGACGTCCTGGAGCGAGCTGCCGGAGCCGGTCCGGAACCGGCCGAGGACGCCGAACGGACCGGCTGACCCCCTCGCCCCGACCGGCCACCGGTGCACAGGGAGGAACCGTGCGGCACCGAGCAGGGCGAGCAGCACGGGGACGACGGCCGACCGCAGCGCGACACACACCCGGATCCCGGCACAGCCGACTCCTGCGGCCGGCAGGACGACCGCGCACCGGGCGGCAAGCCGGCGAACGGGCTCCGGGAGCAGGCGCACGCGCCCACCGTACGTACCGGCCGCTCCGTCCTGGCCGAACGACCCGTCCGGGCGCAGGACGTCGGCTGCCGGAGCCGGGCGAGCTGTTCGCAGAGCGGAAACCGAACCGTCTCCCCCGGCGTTGAGCAGTACACGAAGAGGGCCAGAAAGGTTTCATGATGCACGGATCGCAGTACGGCCCCGGGCGCGACGCGCTTCCTCCCCACGGATCGTACGGCCACAAGCGCTCCCCGTCCGGGTCACGCCGGAAGCGGGCCAGGACCGCCGGCGTCGTGATGGCCGGTTGGGTCGCCCTCCTGTGGGTGCTGGAAGCGGTGGACGCGGCGAGCGGACACGCCCTGGACACCTTCGGCGTCGGTCCACGCCAGGTGGGCGAGTTGCGGGACGTCGTGCCCGCCGCCTTCCTGCACTTCGGTTTCAGCCATCTCGCCGCGAACACCGTGCCGCTTCTGGTGCTCGGTTTCCTCACCGCGCTGTCGGGCGTGCGACGGTTCCTCGCCGTCGTCGTCCTCATCGTCCTCACCAGCGGCCTGGGCGTATGGCTGACGGCTCCCGCGCACTCCACGACCGCGGGCGCGTCCGGTGTCGTCTTCGGTTTCCTCGGCTACCTGTTGGTACGCGGCTTCGTGGACCGCCGCGCCGGCGACGTCGTCGTGGGTGTCCTCGTCGCCGCGGTCTACGGATCACTCCTGTGGGGCGTCCTGCCGACGGCCGCCGGGGTGAGCTGGCAGGGACATCTCTTCGGGCTGCTGGGCGGGGTGGCTGCGGCGTTCGCGCTCCGAAGGCCCCGGCAGACCTGATCGATGCAGGAGGCCACAGCGGTCCGTCGGGCCGTGGAGCATCCCAGTGGTCGCCGTCGGTCCCTCCCGTCACTTCACACCGGCGTGGTCAGGGAACCGTCGGACGCCACCCGTCAAGTCCGCGCCGACGGTGATGAGGTGACCCACCTCCGCGGCCGGCAGAGGACCCCAGCCACCCGTGGCACGGTCGTCTCACAGGTCTCACGGGGGCGTGCGGCGCCGACCAGCTACGGGTGGGGACCGGGCCGTGCGAGACCCGGACCGGTGTTCCCGGAACCGGGGAGAGGCACACGGTCGTGACGGCGGCCTTCCCTCGAGCGCGTGGCCGGCAGCGAACCGGAGCACACGGGAGCGTTCCGGTCGTCCTCCTCGGTGTGCTCGTCCCGGGGTTCGCGGACCGGCTCCCCGTCGCCCGTCCTGGCCGGCCCAGTAGTGCCGGCTCACCGGGCCGTGCGGCGGTCCTCCTGCTGGTCCACGAGCTCAGCCGTGTCCTCCTGGCGCGCCGCGACGGCGTGGCTGGCGACGTGGGGCCGGTGCGCATGGAGACCGCCGTCGGCATCGCGGAGGTGGCACGGGACTGTCCGTCGCCACGGCGACGATCCCGTTCTGGGAAGCTCCCGTCGAATTCCGCTGACCCGTTGATCCGTATGCTGCCCGCGTCGGGCAGCGGTCCCGCGCCCCGGCGGCGAACCGCCGGGGCGCGGGGCACGGTCACCGGCTCCGGCGGCAGCCGGGTCGTCCTCTGGCCGGCGTCCTCCTCTGGCCGGCGTCCTCCTCCTCGGGGCGCGGCAGGAGCTTCCGAGGGGGAGACCGGTGCGCGGCCGACGGTGTGCGCAGCGGACCGCCCAAGACGTACAGACCCATGCCCTGTCTTTTGGACCGGTGGCCCGTGGGTTTCCGAAGCGGTGCCCGGTGTTACCCGTACGGCGTTCACCCGCGAGACGGAACGACAGCCTGGAGGCCCTCATGACCACTGCGGTCAAGGACATGCTCGACACCTACCCCGCCGACCTGGGCGGCGTCGACCGCGACAAGCTCGCCCGCTGCATCGAGGAGTGCATCGCCTGCGCGCAGGCGTGCACCGCGTGCGCGGACGCCTGCCTGTCGGAGGACATGGTCAGCGAGCTGACCAAGTGCATCCGCACCAACGCCGACTGCGCGGACATCTGCAACGCCACCGCCGCGGTGCTCTCCCGCCACACCGGCTACGACGCCAACATCACCCGCGCGATCCTCCAGGCGTGCGCCACCGTCTGCAAGGCCTGCGGCGACGAGTGCGCGAGCCACGCCGGCCGGCACGACCACTGCCGCGTCTGTGCGGAAGCCTGCCGCCGCTGCGAACAGGCCTGCAACGAACTGATCGCCTCACTCGGCTGACGGGTCCGGTCGACGAACCCGGCCTCGGAAGGGGGTCCCGGGGGCGAGTCGGGCTTGCTTGCCGCCTGCGGTCAGGTGCCCTGGGAGGTCGTGAGGAAACGGAACAGGGCTGTCCGGGCCGACACCGCGGTCGGCAGGCGGCCCCCAGGAGTCGGCCCCGTGCGCCGGGAACGAGAAACCGAACCGGTGGGCGTGAAGTCGGCGGCGTCCCGCCGGGTGGCGCGGCCGATCAGGACGCCGGAATCCGCGGACCGGGGGCCCGTGACTGCCGTGACGGACGGCGTCGATCACGGACCACGTGGGAACGGCGAGTACCGGGCGCAGCGCAGTGGGCCTTTCCCGACCTGGTCGGAGGAGGGCGGCGGCCGGACGTGAGGACAGCCGGCGGCCGGTCCCCCCTCTGCCCGAGCCGAGGGGTCGCGTCCCGGGCCGGTTCCCGGACGCCCGCCGTCGCGAGCGCCGGCGGATCCGGCGCGGACGGCCTGCCGGTCGTTCCGCGGGCTGTTGTCGCGTCGCCCGTGTCCGGGAGTGACACCACGGCGGGACAGCCACACCCAGCGGCGGCAAGGACGGTCGGCGCCGTCCACGCCGGCCCACGCGCTCCCGGCGGTCTCCCGGCCGTACGTCTGGTCGGCCGGCCACCCGTGTCGGGTTCGGTCTCCCCGATCTTCCACGCGAACCTCCGGTGCGTGCGGCGTGGCCCGGCGGGTGCACTCGGCCGCCGGGACGTGCCGGGTCAGACGCCGTCGGGCTCCGGGTCGCTCTGTGCACGGGTGCGGGAGGCCGTCCTGGTGTGGATGAACAGGTCCTGCCGAGCGGGCGGAGCGGCACCGTGTCCGGGCAGCGGCAGTTCGTATCGTACGGGCTTGTGGTGGTCCGCCAGTTGGCGTCGCACGTTGTAGACGCTGCCGAACTTCCAGAGCATGCGCGCGAAGTTGGTCTGGCCGCGCGCAAGGTTGCGGCCGAGCACGCCCATGGCGCCGATGGCGCTGCGCAGCCCCAGGTGCTTGCGGTTCAGCACGGCCTGTGTGCGGACGAGTTCCCGGTAGAACTCCTCCAGGGGCAGTGTGGTGGGCACGACGGCGTGCTGGATGTCGAACAGACGGTAGTCACGGGTGGTCAGTTGGCGGGCCTCGGTGTGCCAGATCTCCGTGCCCGGGTATGGCGTCATCACCGTCAGGTGCACGATCTCGGGAACGGACAGGGCGAACTCCCGTACGACGCGGAAGCGTTCCGCGTCCCAGGCGGGGTCGACGATCAGGTTGATGGCCACCGTGATCCCCAGTCGGCGGGCCGTCTCCAGGGCCTTGAAGTTGTCGTCGGGGCTCACCCGCTTGCGGTAGAGATCCAGTCCCTCGGCGTCCAGGGCCTCCATGCCCAGGAACATGTAACGCAGGCCGAGCCGGGTCCAACGGGCGAAGACCTCCTCGTTGCGCAGCAGGACGTCGCTGCGCGTCTCCAGGTAGTACCGCTTACGGATGCGCCGCCGCTCCAGCTCGGCGGCGATCCCGTGCCCGTGCTCGGGGCGGATGAAGGCCACGTCGTCGACGATGAAGACGTTCGGCTCCCGGATCGACGCCAACTCCGTCGCAGCCGCCTCGGGTGACGCCTTGCGGTAGCTCCGTCCGTAGAAGGTCCACGCGGAGCAGAAGGAGCAGTCCCAGGGACAGCCACGGGTGAACTCGATCGACGCGCACGGGTCCAGCTCCCCGATGAAGTACCGGTTGCGCTTGCGCATCAGGTCGCGGGCGGGCCGGGGGGCGTCCAGGCTGTCCAGCAGCTTCGGGGCCGGCCCCCGGCCCTCCGCGCAGACGACGCCCGGGACGTCCTTGAGCCCGCCGTCGCGCGCTGCCGCCAGCAGCGGCTCGACGGCCGGCTCCCCTTCGCCGCGTACGAGCGCGTCGACCGCGCCCTCGGCCTGTTCCAGTACGTGCTCGGCGATGAACGAGACGCTGTGGCCGCCCAGGAAGACGAAACAGCCGGGGGAGGCGGCCTTGGCGTGGTGGGCGATCCCGATCGCTTCGGGGATGTTGGCCAGGTAGTTCAGCGAGATGCCCACGGCCTCGGGCGCGAACGTCTCCAGCTCGTGGTCGAGCAGGTCGCGGGGGAGTACTTGGAGGTCCACGACGCGTACCTCATGACCGGCGTCGCGCGCTGCTGCGGCCACCCGTTCCAGGCCCAGTGGTTCCAGCCGCAGGAAGATCTCCGAGTACATCAGGGCGCTCGGATGGACCAGCATCACGCGCATCTCAGTCTCCAGCCGGAGGCAAGGGCAGCTACGTGAACCATTTCCTCACCTTTGTCAGTGTTTATCGCCGGAGCCACGCCGGGAGACCAGGGAGGCGGAACGCCTTGCCGTACGCTTTCGCTTCGCCCGCCTCCCCTGCTCGCCGAGGCCACCGCGGTGCCCGGACCACAAGCTGCCCGGACGGAGGCGTCGGCCGGACCGGACGTGCACGGCCACCACGAAGCGCGGTGAGGCCGACACAGGGACGACAGAGGTGAGGAGCTTCGTCGTACCGCCGACCGCGATCGGAACCCACCGGGCCGGAGCGGCGAGCAGGAGCAGCAGCCCGGCGGCCTTGTGGGCGCTCCCGGGCGGGTGGGTGAGCGTGATGGGCCCCACCAGGGACGGCCAGGTCGCGGACAGCACGGCCATGCCGGTCGCCGCGACGTCGTCCCGGCACGGGAAACCGGGCACCGACGCCGCGGACCGCAGGGGAAGACGAAGGCCGGCAGGACGGTCGTCATGGCCTTGCCCCTGAGCAGGGGGCAGCCGTTGCAGCTGCGATGCGGCGACGACGAACGTGCCGCCGACCGGCCCAGGAAGCCCAGGAGGAGAGGGCCGGCAAGCGGGCGCAGGTGAACCACGGTGGGCGGCACCTGCGTGGACGGGCCGCGGTCTGGCATCGAGTTCTTCTTGGAAGCGGCTGGATGCGCCACTTCCCGTTGCGGTCACGGGAAGTGGAGCACAGCACAGGGCACGCCGCGGCTGGACGGGCATGACCCGACGCGTCCGGGCCGGAATCGGGGCTGCCCCCCGACCGGGGCCAGGTGTCGGCTAGGAGGCGATGAGGGCCTGGGGCGCGGCTTGTTTGATGCGGGTGTTCAGCCACTTCAGCTGGCGTTGGGTGCCGGTCTTGCACGTATCCACGACGTCCAGCAGTTCGCGGTCGCGTGTTCCCTGGGCCGCCTGGCCCAGGACGGTCCAGGTGATGTCGACGAAGGAGGCCAGGGTGTAGAGGTCCTGCAGGTCGCGCAGGAGGCCGACGCCGCCGGAGCGGCTGCGGGACAGCCCGTCGGCGTGCAGCCGTTCGGGTTCGTCCTCGCGCTGTTCGCCGTAGCGGTCGGCGACGGGTGCGAGCCGGTCGACGTGTGCGTCGCTCATCCGGGCGAGGGTGTGGCAGAGGAAGTGCACGTCCGGTTCGGCGGCGTGGCCGTCGGCGACCTGGCGGAAGGCGTCGGCGAGTGTGCGCGACGCCGTGTGCTGCAGGCCGACGTAGGTGGCGAGACGCATGAGTTCAGTCCTTCGTGTCGGTGGCAGAGGTCGTGCTCCCGCCGGAGCCGGGCTGTCCGGCTGGTGTCTCCGGTGCCGGGGCGGGCTTCGGCGGCGCTGCGGCGTGAAGGTGTTCGTGCACGTCGCCGTCCGGGCCGCCGACGGTGGGCGGGACGCTGTCCGGGGCGGCCGGCGCCGAGGCCGTGGTGGTGGGAGCGGGCGCCGGACCGGTGGCGTCGGCGATCTTCACGATCCGGACCGCGCCGATCTTGTACAACGGCTGTTTGGAGACCGGGTCCCATTCGGTGACCGTCAGTTCGTTCGCCGCGCGCGGGCTGTCGCCGGGCGCGGAGCCGTCGGTGTCGGGCTGGTCCCAGTAGCCGTAGTGGAACGGCGCGAACACCACCCCGTCCCGGCCGCGGCCGATCCGTACCGGGGCCTGCATGGCGCCCCGGGGCGACTCCAGCCGCACCAGGTCGCCCTCCCGCACACCGAGCCGTGCCGCGTCACCGACGGACAGCTCCACCCACACCCCCGGGGCGGCCTCGCGGAGCCGGCGGGAGCGTCCGGTCTTGGTGCGGGTGTGGAAGTGGTAGACGGTGCGGCCGGTGGTCAGGACGAACGGGTACTCCTGCCGTGGGCCCTCCGGCGGCGGGACGTAAGGGGCGGCCTTGAGGAACGCGCGGCCGCCGGGGTCCTTGGCGCGGTACTCCTGGGCACTGAGCACCCCTCCGGTGAGCAGGTCGTGGCCGTAGGTCTCGCAGACGTCCGGGTGGGTGGGGAAGTCGGCGTCGGCGTAGAGGCGGTCGGTGCCTTCGGGGGCCCTCTCGTTCACGGGCCAGGGGATGCCGCTGCCGCCGCGCAGCTTGTCGTAGGTCAGGCCGGTGTAGTCCACCAGCCGGCCACGGGTGCACTCCTTCCACGCCTCGAACGCCCCCTGCGGGTCGGACCACTTGATCAGCGGGGCTCCGTCCTTGTCGCGGAAGTCCATGCGCCGGGCGTAGTCCAGCCAGATGTCCAGGTCGCTGCGGGCCTCGCCCGGTGGTTCGATCGCCTTGTCCGACAGGTGCACGGTGCGGTTGACATTGGTGAAGGTGCCCTGTTTCTCGCCCCACAGCGCGGCCGGCAGGACGACGTCGGCGTAGCGGGCGGTCTCGGTGAGGAAGCCGTCCTGCACGACGGTGAAGAGGGAGTCCCGCTGGAGGATTCCGCGGATGCGGGGCAGCTCCGGCAGGGAGACGGCGGGGTTGGTGCCGGAGATCCACAGCAGGCCGATCGAGCCCTGTTCGCAGTAGCGCCAGATCTGCAGGGCGTGAGTCGGCGGCGCCCAGTGCGGGATGGTCATGGGGTCCACGTTCCACAGGTCCGCCAGTTCCTGGACGTGTTCGGGGTTGTCCCAGTTGCGGAAGCCCGGCAGGTCCCCGTCGGCGCCGCACTCGCGGGTGTTCTGGGCGGTGGGCTGGCCGTTCATCTGCAGGATTCCGCACCCGGGGCGTCCCAGCATGCCTCGCAGCAGGTGCAGGTTGTTCACCGCGCAGGAGGCGGCGGTGGCCTGGTGGGACTGGAAGAACCCCTGCAGCACCGTGGACAGCACCCGCTCCGAGGTGCCGAAGATCTCCGCCGCGCGGCGGATGTCGTCGGCCGGGACCCGGCAGATGTCGGCCGCGTGTTCGGGGGTGTAGGGCTCGACGACGGCCCTCATCTCGTCGAATCCCAGAGTGTGCCGCGCGATGTACTCCTCGTCCAGCCAGCCGTTGCGGACGACCTCGCGGGTCAGCGCGTTCATCAGTGCCTGGTTGGTGCCCGGCAACGGCGCCAGGTGCACCCCGCCGGTGGCCCGCGCCGCTTCGGCGACCTTGGTGGTGCGCGGGTCGACGGCGACGATCCGCGGCGGGTTCGGTCCGTGGATCCGGTCGAGGACGCGCGTCCACAGCACGGTCTGGGTCTCGGCCATGTTGTGCCCGAACAGGAACACGGCGTCGGTGGCCTCGATGTCGCTGTAACTGCCCGGCTGCCCGTCCGAGCCGAAGCTCTCCTTCAACGCGGCCGCCGCAGTCGCGGTGCACAGCCGGGTGTTGCCGTCCATGTGCGGCGTGCCCAGCCCGGCCTTCCCGATCACCCCCAGGGTGTAGTACTCCTCCAGGAACAGCTGGCCGGAGGTGTAGAAGGCGTGGCTGAGAGCCCCCGCGTCGGTCGCCAGCAGTTGCCGTGAGCGCTCGACGATGCGGCCCATCGCCGTGTCCCAGTCGGTCTCCACCAGCTCCCCGTCGGCATCGCGCACCAGCGGGCGGGTGAGCCGGTCGGTGCGGCTCCACTGCCACGAGCCGTACAGTCCCTTGGGCCCCAGCCGACCGTGGTTGACGGTGTCGGCCGCACGGCCGCGGACGCCGACCATGCGGCCGTCCTTCACCGCGATGTCGCAACCGCACCCGTTGCTGCACAGCACGCATGCCGACTGCACCCACCGGTCCACGTCCTCCTCGGTCAGTGACGCGTCCAGATGGGTGTCGACGCGCACCGGCCAGGGAGTGTCCCTCGCATGCGGGGTGCGCGCGCCCCAGATGTCCGCGATCCGGTCACTCATGAGCGGCCTCTTCCAGTGGGAGGAAATACACGGGCGGCCCACAGGTACCCGTCCACCGGCGGCTGTTATCCGTGCGGGACGGAGAACCACCTGCCCGACGGAGGCAGCGGCGGTCGTCGTCGCCCGGGCCACGGCCGCTGGGGCGTTTCCGTGAGATGCGTCCTGCCGGCCGCCCGCAGCGTCCTTTCGTGGCCCGGAGGACGTTCAGCCGGCTGAGCTCGGCCTTTGCCGGCAGCAAGCGTTGCAGACCGTGGTCGCGGTCGCGGGGCCGCCGTGATCCCGGTGGCTGCGGCCTTGCGGACGGCGATGACAGCGGCGGCCCCCGGGGACGTCGGTGCGCCCTCCGTCGGCCGCACCGCCCGCTCCGGCCGACGGCCGTACCCCGCCGGCCACGCGGCAGGACCGGATGCGGCCGCCTCCGGTTGGAGCCGGACGAGCCGCCCGAAGAGCGCAGGCCCGTCCGGGAAACGGCAGCGGCACCGCACCGGTCCACCGGCGCGCGCTCGTGCCGGCAGGCAGGAGAGCCCAGGCGTGCCGCGCCGGACCCCGCCGACGGGCGTACCGGCCGCGACAGGCGCCCGTGGCCGAAGCCGCTCCCGGGCGCCGATCGACGGGCCCCGCGCCACACGCCGTCATCCGGCGGGAGTAGCCGGCCGCGGCATGCCGTGCGACGGCATGCCCGTTCGGGCATGCTCATCGTGGGGCAGACCCGACACATCCCGACCCGCCGGACGGAGGCGTCCTTGACGACGACCCTGCGCATGGCCCTGGCCACCGTGCTGTCCACCGGCGTCCTGTCGGCCGCCCCGCCGGTCACGGCCGCGTCGGCCACGGCCGAACCACCGCGGTACGTCGCGCTCGGCGACTCCTACGCGGCCGCCCCCCTGGTGCCGCCGGCCGATCCGGCCGACCCGATGTGCCTGCGTTCCCTGGCCGGCTACCCGCGCGTCGCGGCCGAGGAACTCGGTGCGCGCCTCACCGACGTCACCTGCTCCGCCGCCACCGCCGCCCACCTGAGCACGCCCCAGCACCCGGGCACCGCCCCCCAGTACGACGCACTGACGCCCGCCACCGACATCGTCAGCGTCACCATCGGCGGCAACGACACCGACGTCTTCGACGAAGCGCTGGGCTGCGTCAACGTCCTGCCCGAGCCCTACGGCACCAGCTGCGCGGAGGAGAACACCGCGGGCGGTACCGACAGGGTCAGGGCCCGCATCGACGCCTGGGCACCGGTCTTCGGCACCGTGCTGGACGAGATCGCCCGGCGCGCGCCGAACGCCGGGGTCTTCGTCGTCGGTTACGGCAACTACCTCCGCCCCGACGGCTGCCACCCAGCCCAGCCCTTCTGGAAGAAGGACGCCAACTACCTCCAGGGTGTGGTCGACCACCTCAGCGGCACACTGAGGCGCACGGCCGAGGAACACGGCGCCACCTTCGTCGACACCCACACCCCGGGGACCGGACACGACATCTGCGCCGCCCCCGCGGACCGCTACATCGAGGGCCTGGCCCCCATCCGTCCGGCCGCGCCCCTGCACCCCAACACCTCGGGGGCCCGGGCGATCGGAGCCGTCCTCGCCGCCGCCGTCCGCGGGGCGGACACCGCGCCCCCGAAAGCCTGGTGACTTCCGCGCAGTGGAGCGGGCACGGCGGCCGGGCCGTCCGCCGGGAGGAACGGGACCGTCGGCCCTCACCTCCCGGTCGTGCCCGGCGCAGGGTGGAAGGGCGCAGGACCGCAGCACCGGGCGAAGGACGGGCGGGCGATGTACCCCGATGACGGTTTCCGTGAACTCGGACGGCAGGAGCGCCTGCGGCTGATGGCCGGGGCGCCCGTCGGCCGCATCGTCCTCAGCCGCCGGGCCTGCCCGCCGTGCTGCCGGTCGACTTCCGCCCGGACGCCGACGGAGCGGTCCTGCTGCGTACCGCCGCCGGTTCGGAACCGGTCCGCGCGGTCGACGGCGTGGTGGCCGACTTCGGGGCCGACGCCGTCGACGCCGTCCGGCACTCCGGCTGGAGCGTCGTCGTCGCGGGCCCGGCCGCGGTGGTGCCCGACCCGCGCCGGACACCGCCGTCCGACCCGCGCCGGACCGGTCTCCTGGGCGCCCTCGGCCCGGGAGGTCCTCGTCCGCGTCGAGGCCGGGCTGGTCACCGGGCGCTTCCTGTACGGGGTGAGTCCGGCGGTCGCGGACGGACGACGGCCGCCCCTCCGGAGCGCGGGACGGCCGGCCCCCGGCGTCCGGAGGGGCGGGTCCCCTCCCCGCACCGGGCCGGCTCCCGTGCCCGTGTCCGCCGGCCCGGCCTGGCGGCGGGCGTGCCTTCCCGTCGGACCGGACGCCCAACACGCCGCGGACCCGTCCGCCGACCACCACCCGGTCCCATGGTGCGGTCCCCGCCGCCACAGGCCCGGACCGGGGGACCAGGGCCGATCGGCCCTGGTCCCCCGTCCCTGGATTGCGCAAGATGTGAGAGCCGGGGGCATCCCGGTCGGCGTGGACGATCACACAGCGCGGAACGAGGAGCAATCGATGGCGGACGGCGAGCAGCCGGGGCCCGGCAGTCCGGTCCGGGTCTTCCTGCTGGACGACCACGAGGTGGTCCGGCGAGGGGTGCACGACGTGCTGAACGACGAACCGGACATCACCGTGGTCGGCGAGGCCGCCACCGCGGAGCAGGCCCTGGTCCGCGTTCCGGCCCTGCGCCCCCGGGTCGCGGTCCTGGACGTACGGCTGCCGGACGGGGACGGGGTGAGCGTGTGCCGCGAGCTGCGCTCGGCCATGCCCGGCCTGGCCTGTCTGATGCTGACCTCGTTCGACGACGAGGAGGCCCTGCTCGACTCGATCATGGCCGGCGCGGCCGGATACGTGCTGAAGCAGATCCGCGGCTCCGACCTGGTGACCGCCGTGCGCACGGTGGCCCGCGGCCAGTCGCTGCTCGACCCGAGCGCCGCCACCCGGCTGATGGCCCGGCTGCGCGGCGGGCCGCAGGAGGAGGAGCAGCCGCAGGCGCTGCCCGGGCTGACCGACCGGGAACGCGAGATCCTGGCCCTGATCGGCGAGGGCCTGACCAACCGCCAGATCGGCCGACGGCTGTACCTGGCCGAGAAGACGGTCAAGAACCACATCTCCCGGCTGCTGGCCAAGCTCGGCGTGGAGCGCCGCGTCCAGGCCGCCGTCATCGCCACCCAGGCTCAGGGCCGGCTGCGCCAGGAGGGCCGCTGACGGCACGCGGCGAACCGCACCGGCCGTACGCCGCGGCTCACCGCCGAGGGCCCGCCCGAGGAGCGGGTCGGCCTCGATCCCTGCGCGCCGCCGCAGTACACGCCCGTCCCGCGGGCGGGAGGCCCCGATGGCCGCACCCGCGCGAGCCGTCACCCCGGCGGTGGGGTCCGGTGCCGACGGCGTCCGCGGCGGATCGGTCCTGCCGTACGTCGGCCCCGTGGTCCTCGTCCTCGGGCACGTCGGGCGTTACCCCTACGCCGAGTCCGGCTGGACCGCCCGCTCCTGCCGGCTCCACGAACGGCGCCGGCTGCGCGGCGGCAGCCCGCTGTCCCGCTTCGGCGTCCTCGTCGTGGTGGGCCGCACCGGCGGTCCGGCCATCCCGCGGAGCCGGACCGAGGCGGCCGGTGTCGCGGGAGACGCCACGGCCGCCCGGCGCCGGCCGGGGGCCTTCGGCCTCCTCGGGGAGAGGGGCCCCGTCAGTGCCCCGGCCGGCCTTCGGGCGGCGTGTCACCCGTGTGTCCGGTCCGCTCGGATCCGGTGGCGGACGGCCGCAGCGTCTCCCCCTGGATGATCCGGGGAGCCGCGGGCGCCTGGGGCGCCTTGTCCTCCTGCTCCTTCATCGCGCGGGCCTCGGCCTTGAGGATGCGGGCCGACTTGCCCGCGGAGCGGACGAGGTCCGGGAGCCTCTTGGCGGCGAGGACGGCTATGACGACGATGAGGATGACGGCCAGCTCGCTCAGTCCGAACATGGGTGCAGTGCTCCTTCTCCGTGGTACGGGCGGCCCAGACGGAATCTACATCAATGTAGATATGGTTGGGGTGGCGTGCGGGGGCCGAGGGCGTCTACACGATGTCCGCCCGGCGAACAGGCGTCGTGTCGACGGTGGGCCGCCCATGCCGGGCGGGCCGAGCAGTCGTTTGGGCGCCATGATGACGTCCACTCCTTGGAGGTGCGTGTGGTCCATGGAGGGCGGGCGCCGCACGGACGGTGGTACGCGGTATAACTTCTACAATCACGTAGAAGCGTAGGGGATCGACCGGGAGAGACTTTGCGTCTCCTTTACAGTTGGTGTGGAGTCAGGACATCCTGCCTCCACACATGTCGTCCCACGCGTC
>NZ_JAHWZY010000109.1:0-1453 GCF_041380215.1 Streptomyces pimonensis | reverse complement strand
TGCCCGCACTCAACCGGTCGTCGCAACACTGGTTCGGTAATCCAAGTGTAGGTGTTCCCCGAAGACTTCTTCGGGCGTCCTCCAGCCGAGTGTCTTGCGTGGCCTGCTGTTGAGCGAGGCTGCGACCGCCTCAAGCTCCCTCTCGTTCCAGCGGGAGAGATCGGTGCCCTTGGGAAAGTACTGCCGCAGCAGGCCATTGGTGTTCTCGTTGGTGCCGCGCTGCCAGGGGCTGTGGGGGTCCGCGAAGTAGACCTTGATGCCGGTCTCGCTCGTCAACTTCCCGTGCTGGGCAAGCTCCTTGCCGCGATCCCAGGTCAGGGACCTGCGCACGTGCTCGGGCAACGTGGTCAGCCAGGCAGAGAGTGCATCCTTCATCGTCTCCGCGCCGTAGCCCGCCAGCGCCGGACCGTTCTTCACCCGCGGTTCCAGGCCGTAGCCCTCCATGCGCGGGAGACGAATCAGCACCGTGAACCGGCTCGTGCGCTCCACCACGGTGCCGATCGCCGAGCGGTTCGTCCCGATGATCAGGTCGCCCTCCCAGTGCCCGGGCGTCATCCGGTCCTCCGCCTCGGCGGGACGCCGGCTGATCACGGTCTCCGGCGTGACGTGCCCCCGGGCGCGCCGGCGGGCCCGTGCCCGGGGAACCCGCAGCGCACGGCCGGTACGCAGGCAGGTGACCAACTCTCGCTCGAGTCCGCCGCGCTCACGGATGTAAAGGGCCTGGTAGATCGCCTCGTGCGAGATGCGCATCGACGGGTCGTCCACGAAGTCGAGCGGTAGCCGGTTCGCGATCTGCTGCGGACTCCACGCCTTTGCCCACCTTCGGTCCTGGCGTCGAGGCTTGTTGCGCCCTTTCCATGCCGGCACCTCAGGGCCCAGTGCCCGGGTACTGTCCGGCGCGCTCACCGCACCCACGAGCCTGTCCTGCACATAGGCGCGCAGGGCTTCGTTGGTGGCCAGCTTTACGCTCTTGGGGCGTCGTGCGGCCAGCTCCGCCTTCCACTGGGCGGTCGAGGCCCGATACTCAAGCCGACCGCAGCGTGTCGCGGCGTTCCGCTTGAGCTCCCGTGAGATCGTCGACGGCGCCCGACCCAGCCGACGGGCCACCTCACGAACCCCGCACCCCTGCATGCGCAGCAGCGCGATCTCCTCGCGTTCGGTAAACGACAGATATCTGCCCGAACCCGGGCCCAGCTCGATCGTCGGCATGCCTCCACGCTGGCGGAACCAGCGTGAACCCACAGGTCCTGATACGCCGCACGCGACGGCCGCATCCTCGCTGGTCAGCCCTTCAGCGATCTTGCGCCAGAATGCGCGCTCGATCTCCCGGCGGATTGGAGGCGTGCCCGGCGAGCGCATCGCTGGACGCCCCGTCATCTTCGTCGTCCATCCCGCAGACCGTCCCATCCCACACCTCCACATCGAGGTGTTGCGACGAGCCCTTGAATCCACC
>NZ_JAHWZY010000108.1:0-1484 GCF_041380215.1 Streptomyces pimonensis | reverse complement strand
TTTTGTGACCCAGGTGGGCGTCCTGGGCCGGGCCTGGACGGTTTCGGCCCTGCCGCCGGACGGGCGGCCTTCACGCGGAGGTGGCGGAACCCTCGACGGACGCGCGCGGGGGTGAGCCGCTGTGGCTCGGCAGGCCGTTCCCAGGGGTGGCGCAGATCCTCGGCCAGCGAGCGGGCGAGGCGGAGCTGGGCGTGTGCGGCGATCACCAGCCAGGTCCACAGGTCCGCGGTGTCGGGATGGCGGACTTTCGGGCGGCTCCAGCCGAGTGTCTGCTTGAGGAAGCGGAAGGTGTGCTCCAGGTCGAACCTGCGCAGGAACGCCTGCCATCGCACATCCACCTGGTCGGCGGAAAGGCCGGTGGCCGAGGTCCACAGCCACACCGGTTTCGCCTCGCGCTCGCCGGGCAGGTGATCCACCTTGAGCCGGATCAACGTGCCGTGCTGCGTGGGCAGTTCTCCCTCGTGGTCGAGCCAGGCACTGCGGGCCTGCAGTTTCGGATGCATGCGGTCCCAGGCACGTGCCTCGGCCCGGCCGTAGCGGGTGGTCTCGCAGGTGGTGAGCCGGTCGGGGACGTGCCAGCCCTCCGGTCGGGCGAGGCAGAATCTGGCTCCGTGTTTGCGGGGGCGTCCGCCTTTGGGGGTGGATTGTGCGGGACCTGCGTCGCGGTACATCACACGGTCCGAGCGCAGCCGGGCCATCACCTCCACCGGCAGGTCACGCAGCGCGTACGAGAGGCGGGGTGCGTCATAGCCGGCGTCCAGCACGATGAGGATCGTCTTGTTTCCCGGCTTCCAGTGGCCGGCCGCGACCAACCGCTCGACCACGCCGCGCAGTTGGGCCGCGGCCACGGCGACCGCATCGTCGGCCGGGCCCAGGCGGACAGCGTCGAGCAGGGCGCACCAGGAGGTGCGGCCGGTCTCCAAAGCGGCGACGAAGGAGTACGGCCAGCCGGGCACGAACTGGTCGCTGGACCGGCCGCCGCGTCCGTAGACGTGGCAGAAGAGCCGGTCGGGGCTGGTGGGGGCGTCTGGGCGGAGCCAGTTGCACACGTCCGCGGCGAGCACGATGCGCCCGTCGGCGGCGCGCGGCAGCGGCAGGCCGGCCAGGACCCGGCGCAGACGGGCCGGCTGCAGCCACCCCTTGTCCAGCGCGGCGTACATCGCCCCGTGCCCGCGCCGATGCTCGGCAGTCAACGTTAGCTCCACCGGTGACTTCACCGGACCGTCCGCGCACAGCATCGCGTCGGTGAGCTCGAAGAGCGCATCCGCTCGCGCGTACAGGCAGTCGTAGAACTCAACCCGAAAGCGGGACAGGACACCCAACACCTCGACGGCAGGGGCCTGGGCAAGGACACTCATCTCAGCGGCCGTCCCTTCACACTCCGTGACTCGACACCTCGAAGCGTGGAGGACGGCCGCGTCCCGCGTTCTCCGAAAAGGAAGATCTCAGCAGGTCGGGTGACAGACGAGGTTAAACGCCAAGCT
>NZ_JAHWZY010000107.1:0-1491 GCF_041380215.1 Streptomyces pimonensis | reverse complement strand
GGTCTTGAGGCGCGGTTTCGTCGGACATGAGGAGCGGAGCCCCGGTAGAACTGGCAGTCGACCAAGACAAGCCGTTCACAAAAACCGGAGGCTCCGCTGTCCGAACAGTGTGCCATCACGCGTACCGTCACGGTGGCCGGAGGCCGGTTTGCGCCCGGTCATCTCGGTGAACTCACCCAGCTGGTGCCCTTCGAGATGGTCGATGCGGCGCTGAACGCGACCAGGGCCGTGCAGTGCCGGCTGCGGGATCTGCCCTCCCGGGTTGTGGTCTACCTGCTGCTGGCCGGGTGCCTGTTCCCGGAGACGGGCTACCTCGGCGTGTGGCGTAAGCTCACCGGGGCGCTGGCCGGCTTGCCGGTGGTCTCGCCGACGGCGAGCGCGCTGGCCCAGGCCCGCCGCCGCATCGGCAGTAAACCGCTGCGGTGGCTGTTCGATCTGCTGCGGGGCCCGGACGCGACAGGGCACGGGCCGGGGATTCGCTGGCACGGGCTGCTGGTGGTCGCGCTCGACGGCACCACTGTGACGGTCCCCGACACGCCCGCTGTCATGACCAGGTTCACCAAGCAGGCGGGCAACCACGGCGGGACCGGATACCCGCAGGTCCGCCTGCTCGCCCTGGTCGCCTGCGGCACCCGCACCCTCATCGACGCGGTATTCGGACCCACCACCACGGGCGAGACCACCTACGCCCCGCGCCTGCTGCCCAGCCTGCGGCCCGGGATGATCCTGCTGGCCGACCGCAACTTCGGTGCCCAAAAGCTCGTGGCCGACATCGCGGGCACCGGAGCCGAGGTCCTGGTCCGGCTCAAGAACGGCCGCCGCATGCCCGTCCTGGCCCGCTACCGGGACGGCTCCTATCTCTCGGCGCTGGGCGGCCTGCACGTCCGCGTCATCGACTGCGAGATCACCGTCACCACCACCGCCGGGAAACACACCGGCCTCTACCGGCTGGCCACCACCCTGCTCGACCACCACCGCCACCCGGCAGCCGGACTCGCCACGCTGTATCACCAGCGATGGGAGATCGAAACGGCCTACCTGGAACTGAAGTCGACCATCCTCGGCGGCCGGGTCCTGCGGGCCCGCACTCCCGACGGCATCGACCAGGAGATCTACGCCCTGCTGGTCGTCTACCAGCTGCTGCGCACCGCCATGGCGGACGCCACCAGCACCCAATACGGCACCGATCCCGACCGCGCCAGCTTCAGCATCGCCTGGCAGAGCGCCCGCGACCTGGTGGTCCAGGCCGCCGGCGTCATCGCCGGCACCGTCGTCGACCTCGCCGGCACCATCGGCCGACACGTCCTGGCCGACCTGCTGCCCCAACGGCGGCTACGGATCAGCCCCCGCATCGTCAAACGCGCCATCTCCAAGTACCAGGCCCGAGGCCCCCACATCGACCGGACCAGCTACAAAGCCACCACCGGCATCGAAATCCTCGCACCCGCAGGCCCTTGACAACCTCCCCCAACCGCAAACTGAACGGCCTTG
>NZ_JAHWZY010000106.1:0-1492 GCF_041380215.1 Streptomyces pimonensis | reverse complement strand
CGCCCCGTTATCTTTTTCGCGGTCCTGCAAGAGGGCCGCTGGCCTCCGGGCCCGGCATGACTGTTGCCCCCTGTCGAACGAATGACCTGGGGGGTGGTGTCACCGGGTCCGAGGGGTGCCGTCAGAGACGCTGATCAGAGGTCCGACCACCGCCCGGCCGGGCGCAATGCCCGGCCGTTCGCGGGCGGCAGGTCTGCATAACGTGGATGCGCGAGAACGGCTCCCGACCTTGAGGCCGGCACGCATCGACACACGTGGGGGCACGGTGATCAGCATCGACGGGGTGGGCGTCTTCCTGGGCCTGGACGTCGGCAAGCAGACGCATCACGGACACGGCCTGACCCCGGCCGGGAAGACGGTGTTCGACAAGCAACTGCCGAACAGCGAGCCGAAGCTGCGGGCCGTCTTCGACAAGCTGGCCGCCAAGTTCGGCACCGTGCTGGTGGTCGTGGACCAGCCCGCCTCCATCGGCGCCCTTCCACTGACCGTCGCCCGGGACGCCGGCTGCCAGGTCGCCTACCTGCCCGGACTCGCCATGCGGCGGATCGCCGACCTCTACCCCGGCGAGGCCAAGACCGACGCGAAAGACGCGACCGTGATCGCGGACGCCGCTCGCACCATGCCCCACACCCTGCGCACCCTGGACCTGACCGACGAGGTCACCGCGGAGCTGACCATGCTGGTCGGCTTCGACCAGGACCTCGCCGGCGAGGCCAACCGCACCAGCAACCGCATCCGCGGCCTGCTCACCCAGTTCCACCCCAGCCTGGAACGCGTACTCGGCCCGCGCCTGGACCATCCGGCAGTGACCTGGCTCCTCGAGCGCTACGGATCCCCACAAGCACTGCGCAAAGCGGGCCGCCGCAAACTGGTCGAGGTCGTCCGGCCCCGGGCGCCACGCATGGCCGAACGGCTGGTCGACGACATCTTCACCGCACTCGACGAGCAGACCGTCACCGTCCCGGGCACCGGCACCCTCGACGTGATCGTCCCGTCGCTGGCGAAGTCGCTGGCCGCCGTCCACGAACAACGCCGAGCCCTGGAAACCCAGATCGAAGCCCTGCTGGAGGCCCACCCTCTTTCGAAGGTCCTGACCTCGATGCCCGGCATCGGCGTCAGGACCGCCGCAGTCCTGCTGGCCACCGTCGGCGACGGCAGCAGCTTTCCCACCGCCGCCCACCTGGCCTCCTACGCCGGCCTCGCCCCGGCAACCCGCCAGTCCGGCACGTCGATCCACGGCGAGCACGCCCCTAGAGGCGGCAACCGGCAGCTGAAACGAGCGATGTTCCTCTCCGCGTTCGCAGCCCTGCACGATCCCGCCTCCCGCACCTACTACGACCGCTGCCGAGCCCGCGGCAAAACCCACACCCAGGCCCTCCTCCGCCTCGCCCGCCACCGCATCAGCGTCCTGTTCGCCATGCTCCGCGACGGAACCTTCTACGAACCGAGGAGCCCTCGACTCGCTTGACGAAGGACATAGAGGCACCCCCCC
>NZ_JAHWZY010000105.1:0-1512 GCF_041380215.1 Streptomyces pimonensis | reverse complement strand
TCGTATCCGGGCCAGCCGGGCCACGAGTGTCCGACCGTCCCGTACGACGAGCTGCGGTTCCCCGGTCGTGAGCGCCGACGTCCAGTCGTCTTCGTTGTCGACGTCCACCAGGACGAAGCGGTCGGGGTTCTCCGACTGCGCGGACCGTATCAGGCCCCATATCGCGGCTGCCGCCAAGTCCGGCGCATCCTGGCCGGTGCTGATCGCTACCGCACCGCGGGTCACCAGCACCAGCCGCGACGCGGCGCAGCGCTCGTCGGCCAGCCAGCCCTGGACCAGTTCGAGAACGGCGTGCACCCGCTGGTGCACCGCGGTCCCGTCCTCGGACCCGGCGCAGCGCACCACGACGTTGTCCGGCAGGGTCCCCCCCGCGTCCAGAGCCGACCGCACTCCGTCCCAGTCCGCGAACTCCGCCACCGAACCGTTGCGCCCGGCCGTCGCCGGGGCGGACACCCAGTCCAGCCGGAACAGCGACTCCAGTCGGCGTGCCGTCTCCAGCGCATCCGGTGACACCGCGCGCACCACCAGCGCATCGACGGTGGCGACCGGAGCGCCGGAGCCGTCCGTCACGGTCAGCGCCACCGCGTCCGCCCCAGCGGGCGAGAGCCGCACTCGCAGCACCGTCGCGCCGACGGCGTGCAGCCGCACACCCGACCACGAGAACGGCAGACCAGGGGCACCAGCGTCATCGTCCGTGCCATCGGCCAGGCCGGTGGCGTGCAGCGCGGCATCCAGCAACGCTGGGTGCAGACCGAAGCCGCCCGCGCCCACCCCTTCGGGCAGCGCGACCTCGGCGAACACCTCGTCCCCGTGCCGCCATGCTGCCCGCAGGCCCTGGAACACCGGTCCGTAGGCGAAACCGCCGTCAGCCAGACGGTCGTAGAACCCGTCCAGTTCCACGGCTTTGGCGCCGGCCGGTGGCCACTCCGTCAGAGGAGTCCCGCCGTGATCCTCGTCGGCACGCAGCACACCTGTGGCGTGCCGGGTCCACGACCGGCCGTCTTCGGTGTCGTCCGAGCTGGAGTAGAGGGTCAGTTCGCGCCTGCCCGACTCGTCCTCGGCCCCGACCCACACCTGCAGACGTACCGTGTCGTCCTCGGACAGGACCAGCGGCGCCTCCAACGTGAGCTCCTCCACCGAGGAACACCCGACCTCGTCTCCCGCCCGCACCGCCAGCTCCAGGAACGCCGTGCCGGGCAGCAGGATCGACCCGAGTACGGCGTGATCGGCCAGCCACGGGTGGGTTCGGACCGACAGCCGACCGGTGAGCAGCGCACCGTCCCTGCCGCCGAGGGCGGTGGCCGCCCCCAGCAACGGGTGTTCGGCGGGACCGAGTCCGGCCGCCGTGACGTCACCGATCTCGGTCGGCGCGTCCAGCCAGTAACGGGCGTGCTGGAAGGCGTAGGTCGGCAGGTCGACCCGTCGGGCGCCGCTGCCGGCGAAGAACGCCTCCCAGTCCACCCGGACACCGCGTACGTGCAGGTGCCCGGCGGCCATGGTGGCGGCCACCGC
>NZ_JAHWZY010000104.1:0-1547 GCF_041380215.1 Streptomyces pimonensis | reverse complement strand
ACGACGGAACGCCGGGCCCTGACCAGTCGCGGCACGTGGAGGACACCGGACCGCAGAGCGAACTGCGGCTCCCCCGTCGCCAGCGCGACGGGCAACGCCTCCAGTGAGGCCGCCTCGTCGTCGAGGTCCACCAGCACAATCCGGTCCGGGTTCTCCGACTGCGCCGAGCGCACCAGGCCCCACACCGCCGCCTGCGCCACGTCCCGTACGTCACCGTCGTCCGCGACGGCGACCGCGCCCCCGGTCACCACGACCAGCCGCGCCACGTCGGACCGCTCCTCCGACAGCCAGGTCTGCACCGCGTTCAGCGCCCAGTGCGCCATTTCGTGCGCCGCCTCGTGAGCAACCGAGGACACCGCGTCGGACACGGAGGTGATCGGCCGGGCCAGGACGACGAAATCGGGCAGCTCCGCCGAGGACGCGAGGGTCTCCAGCGCACCCAGGTCGGTCCACTCGACGGTCGGGACATCACCGTCGGCCCGAGGCACCGGCGCCGGCACCCAGTCCAAGCCGAACAACGCGTCGCCGAGGTCGTCCACGGCCAACTGTTCCTGCGAGACCGGTCGCAGCATCAGTGAGTCGATCGTGGCCACCGGGGCACCCGCCCCGTCCGCGACCGTCAGGGCGACCCGGTCCGTGCTCGAGGGGGCCAGACGCACCCGCAGCACCGTCGCCCCGGAGGCGTGCAGCCGCACACCCGACCACGCGAACGGCAGCCGTCCGACCCCGTCGGCGTCCCCGGCCAGACCGATCGCGTGCAGCGCCGCGTCCAGCAGCGCCGGGTGCAGACCGAAGCTCTCCGCACTCACGCCCTCGGGCAGCACGACCTCGGCGAACACCTCGTCCCCGCGCCGCCACGCCGCCCGCAGCCCCTGGAACACCGGCCCGTAACCGAAACCGCCGTCGACCATGTGCTCGTAGAACCCGTCCAGGTCAACGATCTCCGCCCCGACGGGCGGCCACTCGGCCAAGGACACCCCGCCGCCGGAACGCCCGTCGGCGCGGAGCACACCGGTGGCGTTGCGGATCCACGACACGCCGTCGTCGCCCGCACTGGAGTGGAGGGTCAGTTCGCGCCTGCCCGACTCGTCCTCGACGCCGACCCACACCTGGATCTGCACCGATCCGTTCTCGGGCAGGATCAGCGGCGCCTCCAGTGTCAGTTCCTCCACCAGGTCACAGCCGACCTGGTCACCCGCACGGATCGCCAGCTCCAGGAACGCCGTGCCGGGCAGCAGAATCGTGTCCAGTACGGCGTGGTCGGCCAGCCACGGGTGGGTCTGGGCCGACAGCCGCCCGGTGAGCAGCGCACCGTCCGTGCCGCCGAGGATGACGGCCGCGCCCAGCAGCGGGTGATCGGCCGCACCGAGTCCGGCAGCCGTCACATCGCCGACCGAGGGCAGTACGTTGGGCCAGAAGCGTTCACGCTGGAAGGCGTAGGTCGGCAGGTCCACCCGTCGGGCGCCGCTGCCGGCGAAGAACGCCTCCCAGTCCACCCGCACGCCGCGTACGTGCAGGTGCCCGGCGGCCATGGCGGTGGCGGCCGT
>NZ_JAHWZY010000103.1:0-1575 GCF_041380215.1 Streptomyces pimonensis | reverse complement strand
GAGCCGGAACCAGTAGAAGCCGTGTCCCCCGAGGGTCAGCAGGTACGGCAGGTCGCCGACGGCCGGGAAGCGCACCCCGCCGAACAGTTCGACCGGGTGCCGTCCCCCGAAGGCGCTGAGGTCGAGTTCGGTGGGCTGGGCGAAGCGCGAGAAGTTGTTCACGCAGAGCACCAGGTCGTCCTCGTTCTCCCCGCTCGGGGGGGCCTCCCGCAGGAAGGCGAGGACCGCGGGGTTGGAGGAGGGCAGCTCGGTGTACGAGCCGAGGCCGAACGCGGGGTTCTGCTTGCGGATCTCGATCATCCGGCGGGTCCAGTGCAGCAGTGAGGACGGGGAGGCCATGGCGGCCTCGACGTTGGTGACCTGGTAGCCGTAGACCGGGTCCATGATGGTCGGCAGGAACAGTCGGCCGGGATCGGAGGAGGAGAACCCGGCGTTGCGGTCGGGGGTCCACTGCATCGGGGTGCGGACCGCGTCGCGGTCGCCGAGCCAGATGTTGTCGCCCATGCCGATCTCGTCGCCGTAGTAGATGATCGGCGAGCCCGGCAGGGAGAGCAGCAGGGCGGTGAAGAGCTCGATCTGGTTGCGGTCGTTGTCCAGCAGGGGGGCGAGCCGGCGGCGGATGCCGATGTTGGCGCGCATGCGGGGGTCCTTGGCGTACTCCGCCCACATGTAGTCGCGTTCCTCGTCGGTGACCATCTCCAGGGTCAGCTCGTCGTGGTTGCGCAGGAAGATGCCCCACTGGCAGCCCGAGGGGATGGCCGGCGTCTTGGCCAGGATCTCCGAGACCGGGTAGCGCGACTCGCGGCGCACGGCCATGAAGATGCGCGGCATGACGGGGAAGTGGAACGCCATGTGGCACTCGTCGCCGCCGGCGGCGTAGTCGCCGAAGTAGTCGACGACGTCCTCCGGCCACTGGTTGGCCTCGGCCAGCAGCACGGTGTCCGGGTACTGCGTGTCGATCTCCTTGCGCACCCGCTTCAGGAAGGCGTGGGTCTCCGGGAGGTTCTCGCAGTTCGTCCCCTCTCGCTGGTACAGGTACGGCACCGCGTCCAGGCGGAAGCCGTCGATCCCCAGGTCCAGCCAGAACTTCAGCGCGGAGATCATCTCCTCCTGGACCGCCGGGTTCTCGTAGTTGAGGTCCGGCTGGTGGGAGAAGAAGCGGTGGAAGTAGTACTGCTTGCGCACCGGGTCGTACGTCCAGTTGGAGGCCTCGGTGTCCACGAAGATGATCCGGGCGTCCTGGAACTGCTTGTCGTCGTCCGCCCACACGTAGTAGTCGCCGTAGGGGCCGTCGGGGTCCTTCCGCGATTCCTGGAACCACGGGTGCTGGTCGCTGGTGTGGTTCATGACGAAGTCGATGATCACGCGCATCCCGCGCTGGTGGGCCGCGTCGACGAACTCCACGAAGTCGGCGAGGTCGCCGAAGTCGGGGAGGACGGCGGTGTAGTCGGCGACGTCGTAACCGCCGTCGCGCAGGGGCGACTTGAAGAAGGGCGGCAGCCAGAGGCAGTCGACGCCCAGCCACTGCAGGTAGTCCAGCTTGGCGGTCAGGCCCTTCAGGTCGCCGATGCCGTC
>NZ_JAHWZY010000102.1:0-1585 GCF_041380215.1 Streptomyces pimonensis | reverse complement strand
GTTTGCTACACAGACCCGGACATGGAACTGAGCCTGTACGACTGGTCCGCACTTCCGTGCCGTAGTTGCAGATCGGCGGAGCACGTCCCGGACGACTTGCTGCGCCTGGCCCGCGCCCGGACGTGGGCGGAGGCCGAGCCGCGGGGTATCGAGGGACATGTCCTCCAGGAGTCCTGGGGGACGAGGGCCGTCGTGCCGGTCGCCCGGGCCCTGCTGGCGGGACTGGCGGGGCACAGCCTCTCCGTGCAGGCCAGGCATCGGTTTCTGGACCTGCTGTGAGGGTGCGTCGTCCTGGACGACGACGCTCTCGCCGAGGAGTGCAAGGACGTCGTGCGCTCAGGCGTCTGGACGCTCTACGAGGAAGTGTTCTCGGGCAGAGCCAAGGGCAGTGCCCTCTTCGCCTACTGGCTCCTGAAGGAGGTGGAGCCGGCTCCGCTCCGGGTGGAGCGCATGCTGCAGATGGCGCGGCATCTGCTGCCGGAGGACCTCCATGAGGACGACCAGCCGGCCAGCAAATGAAGGAACGGGCAGGAATCACACCGGAGAGGTGGGGGTCCTGCCCGTTCTGTCGCCCGTCTCCCCCACGAGGTCCGGGACATCTCGCACGAAGGGCTCCGAACCCATGCCCATGGCACGACCGACACACCTGCTGAGGTAGACATGAGCGACACCCCCACCGGGGATCCGGTCGAGGAGATCCCGGTCAAGGAGATCCCCCCGCTGCTGTTGCGCATGGTCCCCGAATCCGCCGACTCCATCGCCGAGATGTTCCGCCGGCCCGCGGAAGCGGCCGTCCTGACCGAGGACGCGGCCGTGATGCTGTACGAACTGCTGGCCGGATGCTTCACCACGCCGGTGCTGCTGCCGCAGCTGAGGAGCGACAACCCGGACACGCGGCTGCTCGCCCGGTGCTGGGACTTCGTGGAGCGCATCGTGGACCACTCCACGGAGCACGTCGGTGGTGCCGTCTACTTCGAGGTACTGGATCAGCTCCTCCTCGACAGGGGTCTGGTGGAGGCCTCCTGGCTTTATATGAAGGAGCGGACCCGGGCGCGCACCCTGCTGATGCTCGATGATGCCGACGTTCGTCTGCCCGGAATCAACCGACGGTAGCCCAGGAAGGCGGGACGACAGGATCGGTGCGCGGCCGGCGGGGTCCACCGCACCGGCCGCCCGGCCGCGCGTCCACCGCCCTCGACGGCTTCGGATCGGACGGCACTCGTACGTGCGAGCCGTGGGTCCGGAAGTCGGCCCGTGAGGCAGGCGGTCCTTGAGGAGGCCGTCGCCACGCTCGGGGAGCGACGGACACCGCGGGTGAGCGAGAGATGCTGCATGAGCTGTATTCGCGCTGCGGCGCCGCCTCGGACAGCTCGGCAACAACCTCAACTGTTCTCCGCGCGAGCGGAGGTGAGCCGTCACGGTACTTCTACCCGTCGGCCTCGATGCGGTGCTCTCCGCGCGAGCGGAAGTACGTTGCCCGTTGCCGCAAAGGAACAAAGCCGACCTCCAGCGCAGAGCCCCGGCCTCGCCGCGCTGCCCCACGTCGAGTAGAACCGAAAGGGCGTCCGTCAGTGGTGGGGGTCCT
>NZ_JAHWZY010000101.1:0-1599 GCF_041380215.1 Streptomyces pimonensis | reverse complement strand
GAGTCGTGAGGGTCGTTGACATTCGCGTGAAGGATGTCAATGAGCTTGTGCAGACGGTGTTCTCGGGTCTTTCCCCGCTGGTCGTCGAGGATGTGGTCGATGAAGGTGAGCGGATCGTGGTGCGGGCACGGACTCCGCGGGACACTGCGGTCTGCCCGGTGTGTGAGGCCCCCTCGGAACGCGTGCACGGCTATCACTGGCGGACAGTCGCGGACGTGCCGGTCGATGAGCGACGGGTGGTGGTCCGTGTGCGGGTGCGGCGTCTGGTGTGTCCCACGCGCGGCTGCCGCCACACCTTCCGCGAACAGGTGCCCGGCGTCCTGGACCGGTACCAGCGACGCACCGCTCGTCTGACCAGGCAGGTAAAGGCCGTGGTCAAGGAGTTAGCGGGCCGGGCCGGGGCACGTCTGCTGGCGATACTGGCGGTGAGCCTGTCGCGTCACACGGCCCTGCGCACCCTGCTGCGGATCTCGTTGCCCACCGGGCGGGTGCCCCGTGTGATCGGCGTCGACGACTTCGCCCTGCGCCGGCGGCACCGCTACGCCACCGTAATCATCGATGCCGAGACTCATGAACGGATCGACGTGCTGCCCGGCCGCACGGCCGACACCCTGGAGGCGTGGCTGCGCGAGCATCCGGGCATCGAGATCGTGTGCCGTGACGGCTCAGCGACCTATGCTGAGGCGATCCGGCGCGCCCTGCCTGACGCGGTGCAGGTCGCGGACCGGTGGCATGTGTGGCACAACCTGTGCGAAGCCGCTCTGAGCGAGGTCAAGGCGCACAGCACCTGCTGGGCCACCGTGCTGGACGCGCCCATCTACGACGGGCCCCGCGCCCAGACGACCCTGGAACGCTGGCACCAGGTCCACGGGCTGCTCGACCAGGGCGTCGGCTTGCTCGAGTGCGCCCGCCGTCTCCAGCTCGCCCTGAACACCGTCAAACGCTACGCGCGAGCCGATCGACCTGAGCGCATGCTCCGCGTCCCCAAGTACCGCGCCAGCCTCGTCGACCCCTACCGCGAGCACCTGCGCAAACGCCGAGCCGATGACCCCGGCGTCCCTGTCAACCACCTCTTCGAAGAGATCAAAGCCCTCGGCTTCACGGGCTGCCTGAACCTCCTGCACAAGTACATCAACCAGGGCCGCGCGGACGCCGACCGCAGCCATATCTCCCCGCGCAGGTTCGCCCGGATGCTGCTGACCAGGCCCGACAACCTCAAGGCCGAGCAACACGAGCTCCTGGCCAAGCTCACCACCGCCTGCCGCGAGATGACCCAACTGGCCGCCGGTCTCAGGGACTTCGCCCCGCTCCTTACGCCACACGCCGACAACGCCGACTCGCTCACGCGCTGGATCGCCCAAGTCCGAGCAGCCGACCTGCCCCATCTACATGCCTTCACCCGGGGCCTGGACCGGGACGCCGCCGCCGTGATCGCCGGGCTCACGCTTCCATACAGCAACGGCCCCACCGAGGGCGTCAACACCAAGACCAAGCGGATCGCACGCCAGATGCACGGACGAGCAGGCTTCACCCTGCTTCGGCACCGCATCCTCCTCGGATAGCGGCACGCTCCGTCACCACCGAATGTGAGACAGGGCC
>NZ_JAHWZY010000100.1:0-1638 GCF_041380215.1 Streptomyces pimonensis | reverse complement strand
TCTGGCCCGTAATCGGTGGTGACGAAGTGTGACTGCCTTCGTTGGCATGGCATGCGTGATGCCAACGAGCTTGCGGGTACGGTGTTTTCGGGGCTTTTGGCCCTCGTGGTCGAGGGCGTGACGGACGAGGGCCAGGTCATCCGGGTGTCTGCGCGAACCCGGGACGATCCGGTGCCGTGCCCGGTGTGCGGGCAGCCGACGAGGCGGGTGCACGGCTTCCATGGACGGGTGGTCGCGGACGTGCCGGTGGACGGACGGCGGGTCGTGGTGTCGGTGCGAGTCCGGCGCCTGGTCTGTCCGGTTCTCGGCTGCCCGCGGCAGACGTTCCGCGAGCAGGTTCCCGGCGTCGTGGAGCGCTACCAGCGCCGCACCAACCGCTTGACCAGCCAACTGGGTTCGGTGGTCAAGGAGTTAGCGGGCCGGGCGGGCGCCCGCCTCTCCCGCGTTCTGGCCTGCGCGATCTCCCGCTCGACCGCCCTGCGCATGCTCATGCGCCAGGTGGTGACACCGCTGCGCGTCCCGCACGTGCTCGGCATCGACGACTTCGCACTCAAACGCCGACACCGCTACGCCACCGTGATCATCGACGCCGAGACCGGCGAGCGGATCGACGTCCTACCCGACCGCCCCGCCCAAACCCTGACCACGTGGCTGCGCGAGCACCCCGGGGCCCAGTACGTCTGCCGCGACGGCTCCGCCACCTACGCCGAAGCGATCCGCCAAGCCCTCCCCGAAGCGGTACAGGTCAGCGACAGGTGGCACCTCTGGTCCAACCTGTGCGGCAAGGTCCTGGCCGAAGTCCGCTCCCACGCCGCCTGCTGGGCCACCGTCGTGAACCCCACCCGACCCGGGGGCGTCCGCGAGCAGACCACCCTCGATCGCTGGCAACGGGTCCACCATCTGCTCGACCAGGGCGTCGGCCTCCTCGAATGCGCCCGCCGCCTCGATGTCGCCCTGAACACCGTCAAGCGATACGCCCGCATGAAGGAGCCCACCGGTGATCGCCGCGCACCCCGCTACAAGCCCACACTCGCCGACCCCTACCGAGACCACCTGCGCCGGCGCCGACGCGAAGACCCCGCCGTGCCCGTTACTCACCTCCTGCGCGAGATCAAGGAGCTGGGCTACACCGGCAGCGCCAACCTCCTGGTCCGATACCTCACCCAAGGCCGCGCCGAGGGCGACAAGCCGGTCACCACCCCGCAGCGTTTCGCCCGCCTCCTGCTCACCCGCCCCGACAACCTGCGCGACAAGGACACCGCACTCCTGCGGGAACTCGCCGCAGCCTGCCCCGAGATGACCGAACTCGCCCGCCTCACTGGCGAGTTCGGTCAGCTACTGACCCCAGCAGAGGGCAACGACGCCAAACTCACCGACTGGATCACCACAGTTCGCGCCGTCGACCTGCCCCACCTGCACTCCTTCACGAACGGCCTCGAACTCGACCGCGCCGCCGTCGACGCCGGCCTCACCCACCCCTACCACAACGGCCGCACCGAGGGCGTCAACACCCGGACCAAACGGATCATGAGACAGATGCACGGCCGAGCCGGGTTCCCCCTACTCCGCCACCGCATCCTCCTCCAGTGATCACTACACGGCGCTACCACCGATTACGGGCCAGAGCCGCTCACCACC
>NZ_JAHWZY010000010.1:0-220459 GCF_041380215.1 Streptomyces pimonensis | reverse complement strand
TTGTGCGGTGTCGCCTCGCCCAGGACGATGCCGGGTCCGCCGCGTCCCCCGGTGAGGGCGGTGAGCCGGTCGGTGGTGGTGCTTCGATCCTCGGCGAGTACCACGGCGCGGTGTTCGAAGAGGGAGCGTGTGGTGGCCAGTGAGAAGCCGACGCCCTCGGGGTCGAAGTCGGCGGAGGAGGTCACGGCGGACAGTAGTTGGCCGGCCTGCGCGCGCAGTGCGTCGGGGGTCCGGGCGGACAGCACCCACGGGGTGACGGCGGGGGCCGGCCGGCCGGCGGTCCGCGCGGGCGCCGGAGTGTCGCCGTCGGTCGTGGTGTCCGGGTCGGGCGCGGGTGCCTCTTCCAGGATGACGTGGGCGTTGGTGCCGCTCACGCCGAAGGAGGACACACCGGCGCGGCGGGGTTCGCCGGTCTCCGGCCACGGCCGGTCCTCGGTCAGCAGGGCCACGGTGCCCGCCGACCAGTCGACGTGGCTGCTGGGCTCGTCGACGTGCAGGGTCCTGGGCAGCACGCCGTGCCGCATCGCCATGACCATCTTGATGATGCCGCCGGCTCCGGCCGCAGCCTGGGAGTGGCCGATGTTCGACTTCAGCGAGCCCAGCCACAGGGGGCGGTCCGCCGTGCGTTCCGCGCCGTAGGCGGCGATGAGGGCCTGGGCCTCGATCGGGTCGCCGAGGGTGGTGCCGGTGCCGTGCGCCTCGACCGCGTCGACCTGCGCGGGGGTGAGCCGTGCGCCGGCCAGGGCCTGGTTGATCACCGCCTGCTGCGCGGGGCCGTTGGGTGCGGTCAGGCCGTGGGACGCGCCGTCCTGGTTCACGGCGGAGCCGCGGATGACGGCGAGGACGGGGTGGCCGTTGCGCTGGGCGTCGGACAGGCGCTCGACCAGCAGCATGCCGACGCCCTCGCCCCAGCCGGTGCCGTCGGCGCTGTCGGAGAACGCCTTGCAGCGGCCGTCCACCGACAGGGCGCGTTGCCTGCTGTACTCGACGAAGGTGCGCGGTGTGGACATGAAGGTGGCGCCGCCCGCGAGGGCGAGCGAGCACTCGTCGCGGCGCAGCGCCACCATCGCCAGGTGCAGGGCGACCAGCGAGGACGAGCACGCCGTGTCGACGGTGACGGCGGGGCCGACGAGGCCGAGCGTGTAGGCGATCCGGCCCGAGGCGATGCTGCCCGCGCTGCCGTTGGCGAGGAAGCCCTCGAACCCTTCGGGGGCCTGCGGCAGGCGCGTGGCGTAGTCGTTGTACATGATGCCCGCGAAGACACCGGTCTTGGTGTCCCTGGCCTGCGCGGGGTCGATGCCGGCGCGTTCGAACGCCTCCCAGGACGTCTCCAGGAGCAGCCGCTGCTGGGGGTCCATGGCGAGTGCCTCGCGCGGGCTGATCCCGAAAAACGCCGGGTCGAAGTCGGTGGCGTCCTGGAGGAAGCCGCCGTGCCGGGTGATCGAGGTGCCCGCGTGGTCCGGGTCGGGGTGGTAGAGGGAGTCGACGTCCCAGCCTCGGTCGGAGGGGAACTCGACCACCGCGTCGCGGCCCTCGGCCACCAACTGCCAGAGGTCTTCCGGTGAGGTGACGCCCCCGGGGTAGCGGCAGCTCATCCCGATGATGGCGATGGGCTCGTTCTCCCGTTCCTCGACCTCGCGCAGGCGCCGGCGTGCGGTGCGCAGATCGGTGGTGGCCCGCTTGAGGTAGTCGCGGAGCTTGTCCTCGTTCTGCATCTGGCGCGTGCTCCTTACAGCGATGCGGGGGAGATCGTTGCGGTCCGTACCGGTCACGAGGTTTCGAGTTCGTTGTCGAGGTAGTCGAAGAGTTCGTCGTCGGTCGCCGCGGAGAGGTCGCCGGAGTCGGCTTCCTCGTCGGCTGCGTCCGCCCGGGTGTCGCTCCACTTGGCGAGCAGGGCCCGCAGCCGCAGGTCGACCTTGGTGGCGGTGCCGTCGTCAGCGAGGTCGAACAGCGCGCGCTCCAGACGGTCGAGCTGGTCCAGCACCCCGGTGTCCGGTTCGGCCTCGGTGCGCGGGAGCAGGGTGAGCACGTGCCGGGTGATCGCGGCGGCCGACGGGTGGTCGAACACGAGCGTCGAGGGCAGCCGGATGCCGGTGGCCGCAGTGAGCCGGTTGCGCAGCTCCACCGAGGTCAGCGAGTCGAAGCCGAGGTCCTGCAGGGACCTGCCCGGGTCGATGGGGGTGCCGGCCGGGTGGCCGAGGACGGCCGCGACCTGTGCGCCGACCAGGTCCAGGACCGTCTGTTCACGGTCCGCCGCGGACTGTCCGGCGATGGTCTCGGTGAACGTCGGGCCGTCGGCGGGGGCCGTCGGCGCGGCACGGCGGACGGGGGCGCGGACCAGGCCCCGCAGCACCGGGGGCAGGGCGCCGTCGGCCGCCAGGCCGCGCAGCGTCGCGGTGTCGAGGCGGACCGGTACGAGGACGGGGCGGTCGTCCTGCGTCGCGGCGTCGAACAGCGCCAGGGCGTCCTGGGTGGGCAGTTCGAGGACGCCGGAGCGGCCGAGGCGGGCCCGGTCGTCCGCGTCGAGACCGGCGGTCATGCCGCTCGCCGCCGCCCACATGCCCCAGGCCAGGGAGACGCCGGGCAGGCCGAGTGCGTGGCGGCGCCGCACCAGGGCGTCGAGCGCCGCGTTGGCGGCGGCGTATCCCGCCTGGCCGGCGCTGCCGAGGACGCCGGCTGCGGAGGAGAACACGACGAACGCGGAGAGGTCGGTGTCCCGGGTGAGTTCCTCCAGGTGGAGCAGGCCGTCGACCTTGGGGCCGAGGACGCGGTCGACCCGTTCGGGGGTCAGCGACTCGACGACGCCGTCGTCGACGACGCCCGCGGCGTGCACGACCGCGCCGAGCGGCCGGTCGAGGGAGGCGAGGAGCGCGGCCACCGCGTCGCGGTCGGCGACGTCGCAGGCCGCCACGGTCACCTCGGCGCCGAGGGCCGTGAGTTCGTCGCGCAGCGTCGGGGCGCCCTCGGTCGCGAGGCCGTTGCGTCCGGCGAGGACGAGGTGACGTACGCCCCGGTCGGTGACCAGGTGCCGGGCGACCAGTGCGCCGAGGGTGCCGAGGCCGCCGGTGACGAGGACCGAACGCTCGGGATCGAGCACGCCGGGCACGGTCAGACCGGTGTCGGCGGTGTGCGGCTCCCGGCCGGGAGGGGCCGGCGCCTCGGGTGCGCGGCGGGCGTCGGGCGCGGTGAGCGGGCCGTCCGGGGTGGCGCGGGTGAGCCGGGGCACGGTCACCCGGCCGTCGCGCACGGCCGCCTGGGGTTCGCCGGAGGCCAGCGCGGCCGGGACGGCGCGGGCGGACTCGGCGCTGTCGTCCAGGTCGAGCAGGACGAAGCGTCCCGGGTTCTCGGTCTGGGCCGAGCGTACGAGTCCCCATACGGCGGCCTGGGCCGGGTCCGGGGCCGGGGTGTCGACCGCGCCACGGGTGACGAGGACCAGGCGGGTGTCCGCCGTGCGCTCGTCGGCGAGCCAGTCCTGGGCCAGCGTCAGCGCCCAGGTCACCGTCGCACGGATCGCCGCCTTTTCGTCCGAGGCGTCCGAGGCGTAGGAGGCGTACGACTCGTCCGTCCCGTGCGTCCCGTCCCCGGCGGACGGCCGGGGGCACGGCGCGAGCAGGTCGCCGACACCGTCGAGGGCGTCGAAGCCGGACACGGCCGGCACGTCGAGGCCGAGGGCGTCGGCGCCGGGCCGGTCGGCGTCGAGCACCGCGAGCCCGGTCGCCGTGGTCTCCTCGGTCTCCGTGCCGAGGCCCGTCCACTCCAGGCGGAACAGGGCGTCGGTAACCGGCGACGTGGTCCTGTGCAGCTCGACCGGCCGCATGACCAGTGACTCGACGCTTGCGACGGGCCGGCCGGCCGGGTCGGCGACGGCCAGTGACATCTGGTCCTGCCCGGTGGGCGACCAGCGCACCCGCAGCGTCGAGGCGCCGGCGGCGTGCAGTCGTACGCCCGAGAAGCTGAACGGCAGCCGGGGGCCGCCGCCGGTCTCTTCGAGGGCGTGCAGCACCGGCGCGTGCAGGGCGGCGTCGAGCAGGGCCGGGTGCACGCCGAAGCCCTCGCCGCCGGTTCCCTCGGGCAGGGACACCTCGACGTACACGTCGGAGCCGAGGCGCCAGGCCGCGCGCAGGGCACGGAAGACGGGGCCGTAGTCGTAGCCGAGTTCGGTGAGGCGGTCGTAGACGTCGTCGACGTCCATGGGTGCCGCGTCCTGCGGCGGCCACGCGGACAGCTCGGTCGCGGGGGCGTCGCCCGTGGTGAGCGTGCCGGTCGCGTGCTCGGTCCACGGCGCGTCCCGGTCGGCGTCCTCGGCCCGCGAGTGCACCCGGATGCTCCGTGTGCCGTCGCTGTCGGCGCCGACCGTCACGCGCAGGGCCCGGCCGCCGCGCTCGGGCAGCACCAGGGGGGCGTGCAGGGTCAGTTCCTCGACGGTGTCGAGGCCGCAGTGGCCGGCGGAGTGCAGGGCGAGGTCGAGGAAGCCGGTGCCGGGGAACAGGACCCGGTCGCCGACGGCGTGGTCGGCGAGCCAGGGCTGGGTCCTCGTGGAGAGCCTGCCGGTGAGGACGACGCCTTCGGAGTCGGGCAACGCCACCGCGGCGCGCAGCAGCGGGTGGTCGCCGGTGGTGAGTCCGAGGGCCGCCGTCGCGCCGTCGCCCGCGGGCGCCACCGCCGCGGTCAGCCAGTAGCGGTCGTGCTGGAAGGGGTAGGTGGGCAGGTCGGCGCGGGAGCCGTGGCCGCCGAGCACGGCCGCCAGGTCGAGGTGGACGCCCCGGACGTGCAGCCGCGCGGCGGCGAGGATCGCCGCGTGCGGCTCGGGCCGGTCGGAGCGCAGCGTCGGCACGAACACGGCGTCGGGGGCGTTGTCCGGGCCCATGGTGGTGAGGGCGCTGCCGGGTCCGACCTCCACCATGGTCGTCACGCCCTGGGCGGCCAGGCTCATGACGCCGTCGGCGAACCGTACCGGTTGGCGTACGTGCTGGACCCAGTGGTCCGGTGACGTCAGTTCCTCGGCGCCGACGGGTGCGCCGGTGAGGGTGGAGACGATCGGCAGCGTGGGCGGGTGGGCGGTGGCGCCCGCCACGACGCGGCGGAACGCGTCGAGCATGGGTTCCATCAGCGGTGAGTGGAAGGCGTGGCTGACCCGCAGTCGGGTGACCTTGCGGCCCTGTGCCTTGAGCCGGTCGGCGAGGCCGAGCACTTCGAGTTCGCTGCCGGACAGGACGAGCGAGTCGGGGCCATTGACGGCGGCGATGCCGATGTTGTCGGAGCACTCCGGTGCGATCTCGCCCTCGGTGGCCCGCACCGCGACCATGACGCCGCCCGCGGGCAGGGCCTGCATGAGCGCGCCGCGCGCGGCGACGATCGCGCAGGCATCGGCCAGGGAGAAGACGCCCGCCACGTGCGCGGCGGCCAGTTCACCGATCGAGTGACCCGCGAGCGCGTCGGGCCGCAGCCCCCAGGACTCCCACAGGCGGTACAGGGCGACCTCGACGGCGAACAGCGCGGGCTGGGCGTACTCGGTGCGGTCCAGGACGGTCTGGTCGTCGCCGAAGACCACCTCGCGCAGCGGCAGGTCCAGGAGCGGGTCGAAGTGGGCGCACACCTCGTCGAGCGCGTCGGCGAACGCGGGGTGGGCCGCGTACAGGTCCCGGCCCATGCCGGCGCGCTGGGAGCCCTGGCCGGAGAAGAGGACGGCGAGCCGGCCGCCGTCGGGGGTGCCGCGTACCACGTCGGCGGTGGCGGCGTCCTGGGCCAGCGCGTCGAGTCCCGCGCGCAGTGCGGGCGTGCCGGTGCCGAGGACGACCGCGCGGTGGTCGAGCGCGGCCCGCCCGCCGGCGAGGGTGGCGGCGATGTCCAGCGGCCCAAGGTCCGGCCGGGCGTCGACGGTGGCCGCCAGGCGGGCGGCCTGCTCGCGCAGCGCGGCGGTGTCGCGGGCGGACAGCGCCCAGGCCAGGGGGCGGTCGTCGGAGACGTCGGCCGGGACGAGGGCCGCGGGGGCGGGCGCGGCCTGTTCGAGGATGACGTGGCCGTTGGTGCCGCTGACGCCGAACGCGGAGACGGCCGCGCGCCGGGGCCGGCCGGTCTCGGGCCACGGCCGCTGTTCGGGGAGCAGTTCCACGGCGCCCGTCGTCCAGTCCACGTGCTGGGACGGGTGGTCCAGGTGCAGGGTGCGGGGCAGTACGCCGTGCCGCATCGCCTGCACCATCTTGATGACGCCCGCGATGCCCGAGGCGGCCTGGGTGTGGCCGATGTTGGACTTCAGGGCGCCGAGGAACAGCGGCCGGTCGGCGGGGCGGTCCTGGCCGTAGGTGGCGAGCAGTGCCTGTGCCTCGATGGGGTCGCCGAGCCGGGTGCCGGTGCCGTGGCCCTCGACGGCGTCCACGTCCGTGGCGGACAGGCCCGCGTTGGCGAGGGCGGCGCGGATGACCCGCTGCTGCGCGGGGCCGCTCGGCGCGGACAGGCCGTTCGACGCGCCGTCCTGGTTGGTGGCCGAGCCCCGGACGACGGCGAGGACCTGGTGGCCGTTGGCCTGTGCGTCGGAGAGCCGTTCGAGGAGGATCAGGCCCGCGCCCTCGCCCCAGCCGACGCCGTCGGCGGCGTCGGCGAAGGGCTTGCATCGGCCGTCGGGGGCCAGGCCGCCCTGGAGGCTGAACTCGGCGAACGGCGTCGGCGTCACCATGATCGCCGTGCCGCCCGCCAGGGCCATCGAGCACTCCCCCGACCGCAGCGCCTGTACCGCGAGGTGCAGGGCGACCAGCGAGGACGAGCAGGCGGTGTCCACGGTGACGGCGGGTCCGCGCAGGCCGAGGGTGTAGGCGACGCGGCCGGAGACGACGCTGAGCGCGTCGCCGGTGAGCCGGTAGCCGTCCATCTCGGGTGCCGCCTGCTCCAGGGTGCCCGCGTAGCTCTGCGGGGAGGCACCGACGTACACGCCGGTGAGGCTGTCGCGTACGGAGGTCGGGTCGATGCCGGCCCGCTCGAAGAGCTCCCAGGCCAGTTCGAGTACCTGTCGCTGCTGGGGGTCCATGGCGAGTGCCTCGCGCGGGGCGATGCCGAAAAAGCCCGCGTCGAAGCCGCCCGCGTCATCGACGAAGGCGCCTTCCAGGGTGCGGCTGCGGCCCTGGGCCTCCGCGTCGGCCGGGTAGAGCCGGTCGGTGTCCCAGCCCCGGTCGTCGGGGAAGGGCCCGATGGCGTCGCGTCCTTCGAGGACGAGCGTCCACAGGTCCTCGGGGCTTTGTACGCCGCCGGGGTAGCGGCAGCTCATGGCGACCACGGCGATCGGCTCGTCGGTGGCGCGGGGCGCGCTGTCGGCGGGTGTGGCGGTGCGCCGCTCGCCGAGCACCGCGGTGTGCAGGTGGCGGGTCAGTGCCTCGGGTGTCGGGTGGTCGAAGACGACGGTGGCGGGCAGGTGCGCGCCGGTGGCGGTGTTGAGGCGTTTGCGCAGCTCGATGGCGGTGAGGGAGTCAAAGCCCAGCTCGCGGAAGGCCCGGTCGTGGGTGATGGCGTCGGGTCCCTCGTGGCCGAGCACCGCCGCCGCGTGACCGCGGACCAGGTCGAGCAGGAGCCGGTGCTGGTCGGCGTCGTTGAGCCCGGCGAGGCGGTCTGCCAGGGCGCCGCCCGCGGCCGGCTGCTGCGGCGTGTCCTGGGCGGCGAGCGCGACGACGTCGGGTATCTCGCTGATCAGCGGCCGGGAGCGGGCCGCGGTGAAGCCGGGAGCGAAGCGGGCCCAGTCGATGTCCGCGACCGTCAGGGTCGTCTCGCCGGCCGCCAGGGCAGTGGCGAGCGCGCCGACGGCGAGGTCCGGCCGCATGGGGCGCAGGCCGCGGCGGCGCAGCTGGTCGTCGAGTTCGCCGGTCACCATGCCGCCGCCCGCCCACATGCCCCAGGAGACCGAGGTGGCGGGCAGTCCGTCGGCGCGGCGGCGCTGTGCGAGGGCGTCGAGGAAGGCGTTGGCCGCGCCGTACGCGCCCAGTTCGCCGCTGCCCCAGACCGCGGATCCGGAGGAGAACAGCACGAACGCGTCCAGGTCGCGTCCGACGCACAGCTCGTCCAGGTGGGCGGCGCCGCCGGCCTTGGCCGCCAGGGCGTGGGCGAGGTCGGCGGTGCCGGTCTCGGTCAGCGGCAGGGTGGGTACGGTGCCCGCCGCGTGGAAGACGGAGCGGACCGGGGTGCCCTCGGCGTCGAGCTGGGCGAACAGGTCGCCGAGGGCGGTGCGGTCGGTGGCGTCGCAGGCGGCGACGGTGACGCGGACGCCGAGGCCGCTCAGCTCGTCCCGCAGTTCGGCCGCGCCGGGCGCGTCCGGGCCCCGGCGGCTGGTCAGCACGAGGTGCTCGGCACCGTTGCCGGCCAGCCAGCGGGCGACGTGGCCGCCGATGGCCCCGGTGCCGCCGGTGATCAGTACGGTGCCGGCGGCGCGCCAGGCGGGCGTCTGGGCCGGGGCGGGGGCGGGCGTCAGCCGGCGTACGGAGACTCCGGAGGCGCGGATGGCGAGCTGGTCCTCGTCCGTCCGCCCGGCGAGGACGGCGGCGAGGCGCGTGGCGGTCCTCGGGTCGGGGGCGACGGGCAGGTCGACGAGACCGCCCCAGCGTTGGGGGTGCTCCAGGCCGACGGCCAGGCCGAGGCCCCAGGCCTGGCTCTGTGCCGGGTGTGTCAGCGGGTCGGACCGTCCCACGGACACCGCGCCCGTCGTGGCCAGCCACAGCGGTGCGTCGATCCCGGCCGCACCCAGTGCCCTCACCAGCGCGAGGGTGGCGGACAGGCCCTGGGGCACGCTCGGTGCAGCGGGGTCGGGGCGTTCGTCGAAGGCCAGCAAGGACAGTACGCCGCTGGGTACGACCCCGGCGGCGCGCAGGGACTCGGCCGAGCCGTCGGTCTCCAGGACGTCGGCGCCGTGGGCGCGCAGCGCGTCGACGGCCGCCGCCCGCCAGGGGTGGTCCGCCTGGAACGCGGAGCCCACCACGAGCCAGGTGCCGTGCAGGGCGGGCGGGGTGGGGGTGCTGAGGGGGCGCCAGGTGATCCGGTGGCGCCAGGAGTCGACGGCGGACCGCTCCCGGCTGCGGCGGCGCCAGTCGGTCAGGCTGGTCAGGACGTCGGTGAGCGGCGCGTCGGCGGGCACGTCCAGCGTGGTGGCGAGGTCGCCCCGTTCCACCGCGGCCCAGAATTCCTCGAAGGCGGGGTCGGCGGCGGCGGTGGGGCGGGAGGTGTCGTCGAGCCAGAACCGCCTGCGCTGGAAGGGGTAGGTGGGCAGGTCGACCGGCCGCCCGGGGGGCACCACGCGACGCCAGTCGAACGGCAGGCCCTCGACGTACGCTTCGGCGGCGGAGAGCAGGAACCGGTCCAGGTCCCCGTCGGTCCGGCGCAGCGTGCCGACCACGATCGCGTCGCGCCCGGCGGCCTCCACCGTCTCGCGCACGCCGATGGTGAGCACGGGGTGCGGGCTGCACTCCACGAACACGCCGATGCCGTGGTCGAGCAGACCGCGGGTGGCCTCCTCGAACCGCACCGTGTTGCGCAGGTTCCGGTACCAGTACTCCGCGCCGGTCTCGCTGCCGGTCAGCCACTCCCCCGTGACCGTGGACAGCATCGGCACGCTCGCGGGCCGCGGTGCGATGCCGGCCAGCGCCTCGGCCAGCGCGTCCTGGATGCGCTCCACGTGCGGGGAGTGCGAGGCGTAGTCCACCGGTACCCGCCGGGCGCGCACCTCGTCGGCCGCGCAGGACTCCATCAGCTCGTCCAGGGCGTCGGCGTCACCGGCCACGACCACCGAGCCGGGTCCGTTGACGGCGGCGACGGAGATACGTCCGTCCCATCGCGCCAGCCGCTCCCGCGCCTGGTCGACGGTCACCGCCAGCGACACCATGCCGCCTCGGCCCGACAGCGCCAGGATCGCCTTGCTGCGCAGGGCGACGACCCGGGCGGCATCCTCCAGGGAGAGCGCTCCCGCGACGTGCGCGGCGGCGATCTCGCCCTGGCTGTGTCCCACCACGGCGTCCGGCTCCACACCGTACGAGCGCCACAGCGCGGCCAGCGACACCATCACCGCGAACAGGGCGGGCTGGACGACGTCCACCCGTTCCAACCGCTCGGCATCGCCCAGCGCCTCGTGCAGGGACCAGTCCACGTGCGGTGCCAGTGCCTCGGCGCAGGCGTCGAGGGAGGCGCGGAAGACCGGCGAGGACTCCGCCAGCTCCGCCCCCATCCCCAGCCACTGCGAGCCCTGCCCGGGGAACACGAACGCCACCTGCCCCGTGGGTCGCGCCACTCCCACGGCCACGCGGGCCGACTCGGTGCCGGTGGCCACCGCCGACAACGCGTTCGCGCCGCCGGCCACCACCACGGCCCGGTGCTCGAACACCGACCGCGACAGCAGGGCGTCCGCCAGGTCGGCGGGCGCGCTCGCCTCTGCGGCGGCGGCGAGCCGGGCGGCGTGGGCGCGCAGGGCGTCCTCGGCCCGCGCGGAGAACACCAGCGGGACCGGGCCCGAGGGCGACGGTGGCTCGGCCGGGGTCTCCTCGGGTGCCTGTTCGAGGATGGCGTGGGCGTTGGTTCCGCTGATGCCGAAGGAGGACACACCGGCCCGGCGGGGGCGTCCGGTCTGCGGCCACGGCGTGGCCTCGGTGACGAGCGACACCGCGCCGGACGTCCAGTCCACGTGCGGGGTGGGCTCCGTGATGTGCAGGCTCGGCGGCAGCACGCCGTGCCGCAGCGCGAGCACCATCTTGATCAGACCGGCCACGCCGGAGGCCGCCTGGGTGTGGCCGATGTTGGACTTCACCGAGCCGAGCAGCAGCGGCCGGTCGGCGGGGTGTTCGCGGCCGTAGGTGGCGAGGAGGGCGTCCGCCTCGATCGGGTCGCCCAGGCGGGTGCCGGTGCCGTGCGCCTCGACAGCGTCGACCTCGGCGGCCGGGACGCCCGCGTCTGCGAGCGCCTGCCGGATCACCTTGCGCTGGGCGGGGCCGCTGGGGGCGGTGAGGCCGTTGGAGGCGCCGTCCTGGTTGATGGCGGTGCCCTTGATCAGGGCGAGGACGGGGTGGCCGTTGCGGCGCGCGTCGGACAGTCGTTCGAGGAGCACCATGGTGGCGCCTTCGGCGAGGCCGAAGCCGTCGGCGCTCGCCGAGAACGCCTTGCAGCGTCCGTCGGGGGCCAGCGCGCGCTGTCTGCTGAATTCCACGAACAGGCCCTGCGACGGCATGACGGTGACGCCGCCCGCGAGCGCGAGGGGGCACTCGCCGCGCCGCAGCGACTGCACGGCCAGGTGCAGGGCGGCCAGCGACGAGGAGCACGCCGTGTCGAGGGTGACGGCGGGCCCGGCGAGGCCGAAGGAGTACGAGAGCCTGCCGGAGGCGACGCTCGCGGTGTTGCCGGTGAGGAGATGGCCCTCCAGCTCCGCGGGCGCCTCGTACAGCCGGGGCCCGTAGTCCATCGTCATCGCGCCCACGAACACGCCCGTCCGGCTGCCGCGCAGGCCGGTGGGGTCGATGCCCGCGCGCTCGACGGCCTCCCAGGCGATCTCCAGGAGCAGTCGCTGCTGGGGGTCCATCGCCAGGGCCTCGCGGGGCGATATCCCGAAGAACTCGGGGTCGAACTGGCCGGCGTCGTGCAGGAACCCGGCTTCGCGCTGGTAGTAGCGGCCTGGCCGCTCGGCGTCCTCGTCGTAGCGTCCTTCCAGGTCCCAGCCCCGGTCGGTGGGGAAGGCGGTGACGCCGTCGCCGCCCGTGGTGAGCAGCTCCCACAGGTCCTCGGGGCTGTGCACGCCACCGGGCAGCCGGCAGCTCATCGCCACGATCGCGATCGGCTCGTCGTCGCCGGCGGCCGCCCCGGTCACCGGCTCGTCGTCCTCGGCGGGGGCACCGAGCAGGACCCGGTCGACGTACCGGACGAGGCTGCGGCACGTCGGGTTGTCGAAGATCGCCGACACGGGCAGGGTCAGACCGGTGGCCGCGTTCAGCAGGTTGCGCAGGCGCACCACGCCCGCCGAGTCGACGCCCAGTTCGAGCAGCGGCGCGTCCGCGTCGGCCGCGTCCACGTCGTCCCGGGTGCCGTCGACGACGGCGGCCACCTGCGCGCGGACCAGGTCGAGCAGGTACGCCGTGCGGTCGGGGACCTCGGCGAGCCGGTCGGCGAGGGACGGGGCGGCCCCGGGCGCCGGGCGCAGCGGGTAGGCGGGCAGCGGCACCGCGCGCGCGTCGCGGCCGGCGAACACCGCCCGCCAGTCGGGGAGCACGCCGTGGGTGTGCAGTTCGCCGAGCGCGGCGGTCATCTCGTCCGCGCCGCCCCGTCCCCGGCGCAGCGTGCCGACGACCGCGGCGTCCACGGCGGCTTCCTCGGCGGTCTCCTGCACGGCCCGGGTCAGTACGGGGTGGGGGCTCGGTTCGAGCAGCAGGCGGTGGCCCGCTGCCAGGGCGGCGCGCGTGGCGCTCCGGAAGTCGGCAGTGCCGCGCAGGTTGCGGCACCAGTGGTCCGCGGTGAGCGTGCGTGGGTCGACGCGCCCGCCCGTGGTGGCCGTGTAGATCGGTACGTCCGTCGGGCGGGGGGTGAGCGGGGCGAGGACCTCGCGCACCATGCCGAGTACGGAGTCGACCTGACGGCCGTGGGCCGCGACGCGGATGGCGATGCTCTTGGCCCTGACACCGTCGGCGGTCAGTTCGGCGAGGAACGCGGTGGCCTCGTCCTCGGTTCCCGACACGAGGACCGAGGTGGGGGCGTGCACGGCGGCCAGGTCGAGCCCCTCGTAGCGGGCGAGCCGCTCGCGCACCTCGTCGGCCGACGCCAGTACGGAGAGCATCACGCCCTGTTCGAGGAGGTGCACCTGCGCCTGGCTGAACAGGGCGACGGCACGCGCACCGTCCTCGACGGACAGCGCGCCCGCGACGGTCGCCGCCGGGATCTCGCCGACGCTGGAGCCGACCACGGCACCGGGCGGTACGCCCCAGGAGCGCCACAACGCGGACAGGGACACCATCATCGCCCAGAGCGCGGGCTGTCCGACGTCCGGCCGGTCGAGGGAGTACGTGTCCGTCGTGCCCCGCAGCACGTCGAGCACGGGCCACTCCACGAACGGGGTGAGGGCGTCGGCGCAGGCGTGCAGTTGCTCGGCGAACACCGGTGAGGCGTCGAGGAGTTGATCGGCCATGCCGAGCCACTGCGGGCCGTGGCCGGAGAACACGAAGGCGATGTCACCCGCTGCGGGCCCGCCGGCCGCGGGCCCCGGCACCGGTACGCGCCCCTCGCTGAGGGCGAGCAGTTCCCCGGCGAGCCGCGCGCGGTCCCGGCCGACCAGGACGGCGCGTCGGGCGAGGGCGGGCCGGGTGGTGGCGAGGGAGAAGGCGAGGTCGGCGAGTGGCAGGTCCGGCTCGGCCACCAGCAGCGCGTGCAGATCGGCGGCGCGGGCCCGCAACGCGTCGTCGCTGTGCGCCGACAGGGCGACCGGGACGGCGGGGCCGTCCGCCGCGTCGCGGCCGAGCCGGGGGCGGCCCGCGGCGAGCGCGGCCTCGACCAACGCGGGGACACCGTCGGGCCACGCGTGGTCGGTGCCGAGCCGATAGGCGAAGGTCGCGGCCCGCGCGTCGTCCTGGCGCGTGAGCACGGCGAAGGCGCCGTCCGTTCCGACGAGCGCCAGGTCGCACTCGCCGGAGAGCACGGCGGAGACGGCATCGGCGAGGGGTGCCTGTCCGGTTCGACAGGGGCCGCTCAGACGCAGTGCGTGCGCCAACTCGGTGGCCTGTTCTGGCCGTTCGGCCGAAGCCCCCGCTTCGGTCCCAGCCCCGGCCGACAGATAGACACCGACGCCCGCCCGGTCGTCCGCGTCGATGCCGGCGTCCTCGCAGGCCCTCCACGCCGACTCCAGTTCGTCCGCCCGGCCCGCGGGCAGCGGCACACCGGTCAGCTCGGCCAGCACACCGTGATCGCGCTCCGCCCGCACCGGTACCGCGGTCGCGACCCCGACGACGGCGACAGCGCCGGTGTGCACCCCTTCTGATAAGCGCATGGCAGCCTCTGCCTTCGTCAGTCATCCACTGGGAACCGGATACACGCATGGCTGGCCTGAATCGCCTCGTTGCTTTCTCGGCCACTTCCACGACGGCAATCGCAAGTCAAAACCAGCTATCCAGGAATTGTCAACTGTGAACTATTTTCGGTCCACGACAGGCGGAAAACGATCGTAAGGCGTGCGTAAAGGCAAGTCAGAGTCACTGCGTCATACACGATTAACCGTATGGACGTCCATGATTAACCTGAAGCCATTGGCGCGAACATGGGGTACTAGCCCCGCACCGTCGGATCTTGCGCCCTCGCACACCTGTCCTTTCCCCATCGCGCAGCAGCGCCGCACGGCCCGTAGCCGGTATGCAGGTGATGGTCCATGCGGCGTTCTTCAGCCACGATCCAACGCATTCCGGCCATACAGGTCCTACTCCCGGCCATACGAATTCCGTCAACCCTCCAGCGCTTGCGCATCGCCGTTCCGCAACACGGAATCAACAAAGCGTCGAGGCGGGCTCGCCGACTGCGGAGGTCCGGTACGCCCGGCGGCGGACCAGGCGCGCAGGCAGGCCGGGGCGGGGCGGCGCGCCGGGGGCCTGCCCCTGCCGCACCGTTCAAGGCGCTGTTTGGCCGAACAGTGGGGTACGGCAACGGGGGCCGACGTGAATACCGTCGGCGGGGCACGGGGAAAACGCCTCGCGTCTGACATGCTCTCGACGCGTCGTCGGCCTGGATCGCCTGTCGTAACGGCCGGACCTCATGACGCATCAGCCGATTGCCGGAGAACAGGACAAGCTGTTGAAGAAAACGGCGACTCACATTCGTGACGCGAAGACAGCTCGGTCCGTTCTTCTCCTTACGACAGCCGATACGGTACGCCCACGAGTACGGTGACCCGCGTCACGGCCGGCCGACGCTTATCCCTCTCTTGCGCCTTCCCGTGCGAACACCGGGCCTATACGGAGGACCAAGCTTGCGCCGGGCCCCACAATATCGGAGCGGGTACAGCCCGCACCAGACGCCTTTTCTGTGGTTCATAAAGCGGAAACACACATCTCCACCGGCCCCCGGAGCGCGCCACCAGACGCCGCGAACCCGCCCGCGCATATGCCGCCGTGAATACCTGACGCCCCGCCACCTGCCATCGCGGCCGGCAATTCGCAACCGCGACATCTGACCCTGGAGTAACTGGTGCCCCACGCTTCGCATCCAGGGTGCGCGCACCGCGGGCCGGTCGTGCCTGTTCGACCCCGTCCGCGCTCCGTTTCCTGCCCGCTTCGGGCCCACGCGCGGATCCTGTGGCTCACCTCACACGCCGGGCCGAGCAGGTCGTCACGGGCTGAACGGGGCCCACACGCGAGGGGCCGCCCGGCCGTCAGCCGAGACTGACCGGGCGGGCCGCCCCCCGGGGGTCTGTCAAACGACGAGCGGCTCTGTCTCACATTCGGTGGTGACGGTAGGTCATGACGGCGACCGACAGATCACCGGTCGCACAACCGCAGGCCTGCGCCCCGCAGTAGGCGTTCTCCGGGATCGGCCGATCGACTTGGTGTCTGACCGCGAGAGCTCGACGCAAGGAGGCGAGAAACTCAGTGTGCTGTCGTCCGCCTGGAAACATCGAGGTCAGAACGGCATCCGCACTCTCCGCGAGACAGAGATGTTCAACGTTCACTATCCGTTACCACCGGATGTGCGACAGAGCCTGTCCCGCCAGAGCAGGGTGGCCGGGGCGGTGTGGCCGAAAGCGCCGCGCAGGCAGTCGCCCAGGGCGGGCGAGGTGCCCGCCGAAGTAGCCGCCTGGGCCATTCACCGCCTCGCCGAGTGCCAGGTGCAGGCCGGTTTATCCGGTGGCGCACCAGCCGTCGCGTGTGTAGGCGTGCCCGACGGGCTCGTCACCGCAGGGGCCGCTCGCCCGCTCGTGATCCCCGGACGAGGCCGCGCCGAGCGGGGTGAGTCGGTGCGCCGCTGGCAGGGCGGAGAGCCGGATACGGCCCTCCGCTCAGCCGAACTCGCGCAGACGTGCGGTCAGGTGGGCGGCGGCGCCGCCCATCAGGATGTCGGCGATCTCTGCCACGGTACGGGCACGCCAGGAGTGCAGGCCGGTGTCCGCGACCACCTGGTTGAAGGCGCCCATCGCGGGGCCGCAGTGGACCAGATAGTCCACCCGGGAGTGCTGGTCGCCGGTCACGGCGAGGCGGAAGCCGCGGGTGAAGTAGCCGCGGAAAACGGTCGCCAGGTGCTGTTTGGGGTCGGTGCCGGGCGCGGCGGGTGCGAGGGGCTCGCCGCCCAGGTAGCGGTCGAGGACCTGGCTCCTGGTCTCGTCGTCCAGCTCGGCCAGCGAGCCGTGCCGGTGCCACAGTTCGTGCAGCCGGGACGCCCGGGCCGGGAAGAACAGCCCCCGCTTGAGGTAGCGGGCCTGGACACCGAGGTCGAACAGCTCGCCCCAGGGTGCGGTGTCCACGTCGTACTCGCGGGCCTCCTGGAGGATGTCCTTCACCCCCGCGCTGGTGGCCGCCTCCACGGAGCACTGGTTGACCGAGCCAGTCAGCACGAAGTCGGCGCCGAGCAGGAACGCGGCCCCGGCCGCCTCGGGCGTGCCGATGCCGCCCGCGCACCCCACGTGCACCCGGTGGCCGCCCGTCGGCGCCGTGTCGCGCAGCCGCAGCACGGCGGGAAGCAGGGTGAGCAGGTCGGCCGTGCTGCTCAGCCAGCCGCCGTCGGCCTCCACGCACAGGTCGTCCGCCATCGGCTGGCCGGCGGCCGCGCAGGCCTCCTGCGCGGTGACCTCGCCCGCCTCCAGCAACCGGGCGACCAGCCGCTCCGGCGGCGGAGCCAGGAACTCGGCGGCCACGTCCGTGCGGGACACCTTGGCGATGATCCGGCCGCCCTTCAGGCGGAACCGGACCAGCGCCGGGGTGATCAGTGGGAAGCCAGACGCCTCAACCAGGTCGACACCGTGCCGCAGGAGCAGGTCCACCAGGGCGGACTCCTCCTCGGGGGCGCCGTGCCGGTACAGCAGGTTGACGCCGAAGGCGCCGCCCAGGCCCAGTTCCCCGGCCAGGTCGCGCAGCAAACCGTCCACCTCGCCGAGGGGCAGGCCACCCGTCCCCAGGAAGCCGAGCAGCCCGGCCTTGGCCGCCGCGCCGAGCATCTCGCGGCCCGAGATGCCGCCGTACAGGGCACCCAGCAGGTACGCGCGCCGCAGACCGTACCGCTCGCGGAAAGTGGCGGCTCCGAGGGTGTCGGCCGTCGGGGCGACGAAAGCGGCCGCATCGCGTACGGGGGGCGGCAACTGGCCGGAAGGCAGCGGCTCTTCCAGCCGTTCCCCTGCGGCTGGCGCGGGCAGTGGCTCCGCGCTCTTCCTGATCTTGGCGACCAGGTTGGTCAGGACCCGGCCCGGGCCCAGTTCCACGAACTCGAAGTCGCCGTGGCCCATCAGCCGGCGCACCGTGTCGGTCCAGCGGACGGGGGAGGCGATCTGCGCGGTCAGAGTCGTCTTGACGGCGTCGGGGGCGTACGGCTGCGCGTCCACGTTGGCCAGCACCGGGACGGCCGGGGGGCATAGGGTGAAGCCGTCCAGGAAGCGGGCGAACTCCTCGGCGGTGTCGCGCATGTGGCGGGAGTGAAAGGGCGCGCTGACGTTGAGCCGGACGGCCCGGACACCGGCCGACTCGAAGGCGGCGCGGGCCGCGTCGACGCGCTCGGCCGGACCGGACAGCACGAACTGCTCGGGGGCGTTGTAGTTGGCCAGGTCGAGGTCGTCGTTGCCGGAGTCGGCGAGCAGCCGCAGGACGGTCGCCTCGTCGCAGCCGACCACCGCCACCATCCCGCCACCGGAGGCCGCCGCCATCAGGGCGCCGCGCCGCTGCACCAGGCGCAGCCCGGTCTCGAAGTCGAAGACGCCGGCGGCGAACAGGGCGACGTACTCGCCGAGGCTGTGGCCGATCAGGTAGTCGGCCGGCTCAGGGTCCTCGGCGAACCGGTCGAGGTAGGTCAGGGCGCTCACGACGTAGAGCGCGGGCTGTGTGCACTCGGTACGGCCCAGGCGGCGCTCCGGGTCGTGGACGCACAGTTCCTCGATCGAGTAGCCGAGCACGCGGTCGGCGATCGCGGTCTCCCGCGGGTACCTGGCAAACAGCTCCTTGCCCATGCCCCGCTGCTGGGACCCCTGACCTGGAAAACCGTAAACCTTCATGCCGTGTGCCTTTCCTGCCGTCTTCGGTGTCGCCGGAGTCGGATGTGGATGCAGATGTGTGATCGGAGGGGTGGTCGGGGGCGGTGCCGCGAGCGTCCGGGCCTGGTCCAGGACCCGGGGGTCGTGGCCGAACGGGCTGAGCAGCGGCAGCGACCGGGAGCGGTCGCCCGGCGGGAGGTTGCCGCGGACGAAGTTGTGCAGGGTGCCGGAGGGGCCCAGGTCGAGGTAGAGGAAGTCGCCGCGGGCCCGCATCGCGGCCATGGCCCGCTCGAACTCGATGGGTCTGCGGGCGACCTGCCAGAAGTGGTCGGCGCCGGGCCGCTCAACGAGCCGTCCGTCCACGCACGACACCCACGGGATGCGCGGCGGGGCGAAGGGCACCCCGTCGAAGACGGCCCGGCACTCGGTGAGGACGCCGTCCATCAGGCTGGAGTGGTAGGCGTACTCGACCGGCACCCGCTGGTGCAGCACGTCGGCCGCGCGCAGGGCCGCCTCGGCCCGGTCCAGGTCCGCGTCCGTGCCCGCGACCACGATGTGGCCGGGGTAGTTGCGGGCGGCGACCTCACAGCCGGGCAGCGCGGGGATCCGGTCCCGGGCGTCCGGGCGGGTGATGACCGCGAGCAGACCGCCGCGCGGGCCCGCCCGCAGGCCGTCCGCCTGCCGGACGAGCAGCCGCAGGCACGTCTCGGCGTCGATGCTGCCGGAGACGACCGCGGCCGCGTACTCGCCGAGGCTGGAGCCGAGCAGGTAGTCCGGCTCGATGCCGGCCGCGCGCAGGGACTCGGCCAGGGCGAGTTCGATCATGACGATCGCCGGGTGGGTGAGCCGGGTGTCGGTGAAGGGGTCGTTCTTGCGCCGGGCCGGGTCGAAGATCCGGGCGAGGACCGACTCGCCCAGCAGTCCGGCGGCGACGGCGTCGTACCGGCTCAGGGCCGTGCGGAACACCTCGTCGGTCTCGAGGAGTTCCTCGCCCATGCGGTAGTACTGCGAGCCCTGCCCGGAGAACATGAAGACTACGGGCAGGCGCCGTGCAGGCGTCTCGGTCGTCGGGGGCGTCCCGCCTGCCGCGGTCATCGGTAGGTGTCCCAGAACAGGCCGGCCGCCGCCGGCTGGGCTGGTGCGCCGGGTGCCTCGGCGGCGGTGCCCCGGATGACGACCGTGTGCTCCAGCGGGGGCCGTGGCAGCGGCGCCCGGGCGGCGCGGTGGTCCGCCGGGGCCGGGGCGAGCAGCAGGTGTGCGTTGGTGCCGCCGTCGGCGAAGCAGTTGAGCGCGGCCCGCTCCGCGCCCGCCGGCCAGGGCAGGGGCTCCCTCGGGAAGTACATCGCGGAGGCCTCCAGGTCGAAGTGCGGCAGGGGCTGCTGTCCGGAACGGAACGGCACCTGCTGCCGGTGGTGCAGCATCAGGACGACCTTGATGAACGCGGCGATGCCCTCCGCGGCCAGCGGATGACCGATGTTCGGCTTCACCGATCCGAGCGCGAGCCGCGTCGAACGGGCCGGGCCGGAGCCGTAGACACCCTCGATCGCCTTCAGTTCGAGCAGGTCGGTGACGGCCGAGCCGGAGGCGTTGGTCTCCACCCAGCCGATGTCCTGCGGCGCGCGGCCGCTGAGCGCCAGCGCCTCGGCCATCACGTCCTTCTGTGCCCGCAGGTTGGGGGTGGCGGGTCCGGCGGTGCGGCCGTCGTTGTTGACCGCGATGCCCTCCAGTACGGCGAGCACCCGGTCACCGTCCTCCTGGGCCCGGGCCAGCGGCTTGAGGACGACGACGCCGACGCCCTCACCGAGCACCAGGCCGGCCGCCCGGCCGTCGAACGCGTGGAACTCCGGGCCGGGGTTGAGCAGCCCGCGCTGCCCGAACACCCGGTGCGCCCTGTCGTCCGCGAGCAGGCTCACACCGGCGACGACGGCCGACTCGACGGATCCCGCGCGCAGTGCCTGTACGGCCATGTCCATCGCCACCAGGGCGGAGGAACAGGCGGTGTCCACCACCAGGCTCGGGCCCTGGAAGTCGAAGAACTGGGAGATGTTGGCCGCGAGGTAGTTCTGGCCGGTGACCACGACCGGGTTCCTGGCCCGCTCCAGGGCCACCGGGTCGGGGGTGTGGGTGGCCCGGCCGCCGACGTACACGCCGACCCTGCGGCCCTTGAGATCCGCCGGGCGGTAACCGGCGTGGTGCACGGCCCGGTCGACCTCCTCCAGCAGGAGCAACGCCTGCGGGTCCATCGCCTTGACGTCCGCCTCGGACAGCAGGAACCGCTCGGGCGCGAACCGCAGCACCTCCGGCAGCAGCCCGGCGTGGTACCCGAGGGAGCGGCCGAAGCGGGAGTACGGGACGGGGCGCAGAGCCGTACGGCCGTCCCGCAGCAGCTCCCAGTAGGCGTCGGCGGAGTCGGCGTCGGGGAAGCGGCAGGAGAGGCCGACCACGGCTATGGCGCCCGCTCGCGGGTCGGAGGTGTGGGAGGCGGTGCCTTGCTGGTGGACGGCGACGGGCGGGGCGGAGGGTCCGTCGAAGGACCAGATGGGTGCCGGGGCCGCCGACTCCGTCCGTGCCTCAGCCTCGGGTGCCGTGCCGCCGAACTCCGCGAGCAGCTCTGTCCGGTGCTCCTCGCCGAGGTACGCCGCGAAGCCGTCCATCGTCGGGTGTTCCAGCAGGGCCGACGGGTCGACCGAGACGTCCAGGCGCTGGGCGACGGTCTGGACGAGCTGGGAGACCATGATCGAGTCCATGCCGTAATCGTGGACCGGGACGTCCCCGGCCAGCTTGGCGCGGTCGAAGCGCAGTTCCGCCGCGAGCCGGTCGAGCAGCCAGGAGGCGACCGCTTCGACGGCGGCGCGCACGTCCGTGCCGGCCACCGGCCGCGGCGCGGCGGCCGGTGCGGCGGTCCTGCCGGCCGGTGCGGCGGGCGGGGTGTCCAGGCGTCGTGCCGTCAGGCGCTCGGCGCTGAACCCGGCGCCGGGGCGCGGCAGTACGGGCATCACGACCCGGGCGCCGCTCTCCAGCGCGCGGTCGAGCAGGGCCAGCCCTTGTGCGTCGGTGAGCGAGGCAAGGCCGGAGGCCTGGTAGGCGGCGCTGCGGGCCTCCCCCATGCCGGTGTCCTTCCAGCTCGGCCACTGCACGCTGACCAGGGGCAGGCCGTACGGGCGGGCCTCGGCGACCGCGTCCAGGTAGGCGTTGGCCATGGCGTAGTCGCTCTGGCCGACCGCGAGGGCGGGAACGGCGGCGGCGACCGACGAGTACAGCACGAACAGGCCGAGCGGCTCGTCGCGGAAGCACTCCAGCAGGGCGTCCAGGCCGAACACCTTCGGGGCGAGGACACGGGCGACGCCGGTCTGCGGCTTGCGGACGAACGCCGGGTTCCCGAAGTCGGTGAAGCCCGCGCTGTGGATCACGCCGCCGACAGGGCCGAGCCGCAGTCTGACGTCGGCGAGGACCTTGGCCAGCGCCTCCTTCTCGTCCAACGGTACGGCAACGGCCTCAAGTTCGACGCCCCGGGCGGCCAGTTCGGCGAGCGGGCGCAGCTTGCGGCCCAGCGGGCCGCCCTCGGCGATGTGTGCGGCCCACTCGGCGCGCGGCGGCAGCTCCTCGCGGCCGGTGAGGACCAGCTTGCGCACGCCGTGCCGGGCGACGAAGTGGCGCGCGGTGAGCAGCCCGAGGCCGCGGGTGCCGCCGGTCACCCACAGCACGTGGTCCGCCGGGAAGTGAAGTCGGGCGCGCTGTGCCGGCGGGACCTCGGCGAGCGTCGCCAGGTGGCGCACTCCCCCTCGGTAGGCGACCTCGGCGGGTTCGCCGTCGGCGGACAGTTCCTCGGCGACCCAGCGGCACAGCTGCTCGTCGGCCGCGGCGCGGTCGATCTCCACATGACGGGAGCGGACGTGGCGGTACTCGCTCTGCAGCATCCTGTACAGGCCCACCCGGGCCGCTCCGCCGAGGGCGGGCGCGCCGCGCGAGACGAGCAGGGCGCGCAGGTCACGGCGGCCGAGGTCGACCAGGTGCTGAAGCCAGCGCAGCCAGGAGGGCAGCGCGGCGTGCGTGGGCGGCAGCGCGGGTCCGGTGCAGCCTGCCAGGTCGACGACGGCGTCGAAGCGGTCCCAGCGGGTGTCGGCGTCGGTGAGTTCGGCGTTGATACGGTCGGTGGTGAGCACCTCGGCGGCCGGCAGCGCCGCCGCAAGCCGGGCGGCCAGCGCCTCGGTGCCGGGTGCGGCGAGTACGGCGGTCAGGGCGGGCGGAGCCGTATGGGGCGCGGGCGGGGCAGGGAGCCACTGCCGGGTCAGCAGCAGCCCCTCGGGGTCGCGCCCGGCGTCGAGGGCGCTGTGGCCGGCGGTGCGGGTGCTGTGGCCGGCACGGGACGCGCCGTGGCCTGCACCGGAGGCGTCCCGTCCGGCGCCGAGTGCGGCCAGTTCGGCGTCCGCCGCTGCCAGCCAGACGCGGTCGCCGTCGAAGGGGTAGCCGGGCAGCGCCACCCGGGTGGGCCTGCCGCCAGCGTGCAGGGCGGGCCAGTCGACCTGCTGTCCGCCGGTCCAGGCGGTGGCGTACGCGGCGGGGTCGGCGGGGAGCCGCTCGGCCGCAGCGGGACGGCGCGGGTCGACCATGCCGGTCCAGCTGCCGACCGGGGTCCCGCCCGCGGCGAACTCGTCCAGGAGGGCGCACAGTTCGGGCAGGTCGTGGAAAAGCACGGCCAGCCGGTGGGCCATCGCCTCCCGGCCCGTCTGCAAGGTCCAGGCGACCTGCGCGGGGGTCGCGGTGCCCTCCTCCGCGCGCAGGTGCCCTGCGAGCCGCCGGGCCTGCGCGGCCAGTCGGCTGGCGTCCCGCGCGGAGAGCACCGCCAGCTGGGGACCGGCCGGGGCGGCCCCGGCAGCGGCGCCCTTGCCGACGTACTCCTGCAGGATGATGTGGGCGTTCGTGCCGCCCGCGCCGAAGGAGCTCACGCCCGCCGTCCTCGGCCGTACCGTGCCGTCCGCCGAGACGCGGCGGGGCCAGGGCGCCCGCTCGCGCTGGACCTCGAACGGGGTCGTCGTGAAGTCGATGTTCGGGTTGAGGCGGTCCGCGTGCAGGGACGGCGCCAGCTCGCCGTGCCGCATCTGGAGCAGCACCTTGGTGATCGCGGCGATGCCGGCGGCCGACTCGGCGTGCCCGATGTTGGACTTGACCGAGCCGATGGGCAGCCGCTCGGGCGCCTCCTCGCCGAAGGCCCGCAGCATGCCGGTGATCTCCACCGGGTCGCCGAGCGCGGTGCCGGTGCCGTGCGCCTCCAGGTAGTCGAGGTCGGCGGGCGCGAGCCCGGCGCGTTCCAGCGCCGTACGCACCAGGTCGCCCTGGGCCTTGGGATTGGGGACGCTGTAACCGGCGCCCGCGCCGCCGTGGTTGACGGCGGACGCCTTGACCACGGCGAGGATCCGGTCGCCGTCGGCAAGGGCCGCGTCCAGGCGCTTGAGCAGGACGGCGCCGGAGCCCTCGGCGGGCACGTACCCGGTGCCGCCCTCGCCGAAGCTGCGGCAGCGCCCGTCCTCGGCGAGGAAGCCGCGCTGGGCGAGCTGGAGGAACTTCACCGGGTGGCTGGAGATGTTGACCCCGCCGGCCACGGCGACGTCGCAGTCACCGTTGCGGATGGCGAGGCAGGCCTGGTGGATGGTGACCAGCGACGAGGAGCACATGGTGTCCAGGCCGACGCTGGGGCCGGTGAAGTCGAAGAAGTACGACACCCGGTTGGCCACCGAGGCGTACGACGAGGAGGTCGCGAAGCCCTCGCCGCGCAGCGCCTCCTGGACGCCGTACAGCTGGTAGTGGCCGTACATCATGCCGACGAACACGCCGGTGCGGGCGCCGCGCAGCTGCTCGCGGGTGTATCCGGCGTCCTCCAGCAGATGCCAGACGGTCTCCAGGAACACCCGCTCCTGCGGGTCGGTGTGCTCCGCCTCGATCTGCGACATCCGGAAGAACAGCGGGTCGAAGCGGTCGGCGCCGGGTACGAAGCCGCCCCACTTGCCATAGGTCTTGCCGGTGGCGGACTTGTCCGGGTCGTAGAACAGGCCGTGGTCCCAGCGGTCGGCGGGAACCTCGCCGACGCTGTCGCGGCCGGCGCGCAGGTTGCGCCAGAACTCGCTGACGTCGCCGGCCTGGGGGTAGCGGCCCGCGACGCCGATGACGGCGATGGCGGCGTCCTGCGGGGCGGGCGCGACCGGCTCGGCCGGTTTCACCGGAAGCACTGCGGCCGCGGGGGCGGGCGCGACCGGCTCGGCGGCCGGGAACGCGCCGGGGTGGGCCCCGGCCAGGTGGCCGGCGAGGTCGCGTGCGGTCACATACTCGAAGAGCAGGGTCTTCGACAACGGGCCGACGTGTTCCTCCAGGCGGCGGATGAGGCTCATGGTGATGAGCGAGTCCACACCGTACCGGTCGAAGGGCTCGGTGACGGCGATCTCCGCCTCCGGGAGCTTCAGTTCCTCGGCGAGCAGCCGCAGGACCAGTTCCTCGGCGCGTTCGTGCACCCCGGGTGCGGCGGTGGCGAACTCGTCCTTGCGCGACTCGGCGCCTTCGAGGGCCTGCAGGATGCGGTCGGGGTCGCCGGCGGCCAGGAGCAGGCGCGGCGCGGTGTGGGCGAGGGCGCGGTCCAGAGCTCGCAGGGCGGGGGTGGTGCGCAGCGGACGCATGCCGAGCGCACGCTCCATGTAGGCCTCGGCGTCAGCGTCGACGCGCATCCCCCCGTCGGCCCAGACCGGCCAGGCGGCCGCGAGGGTGCGACCGTGCCGGGTGCCTCCCCGGCGGCGCCGCTCGCGCTCCTCGGCGAAGTGGTCGAGGAAGGCGTTGGCGAAGGCGTAGTCGCTCTGGCCGGCGTTGCCGAAGGCCGCGGCCGCCGAGGAGAACGCGACGAAGTAGTCCAGCGGTTCGTCCGCCGTCGCCTCGTCGAGCAGCACGGTGCCGTGCACCTTGGCGGCGAGGACGGCGTCCGCGTCCGCACGCTGCTTGGTGCGTATGAGCCCGTCCCTGAGGACGCCGACCGCGTGCACGACGCCGCTGACCGAGCCGTGCGCCCGGTGGGCCTCGGCCACCAGGTCCCGAACGGCGGCCGGGTCGGCGACGTCGGCGAGCACCACCCGGGCGCCGAGCGCGTCGGCGCGAGCCCGGGCCTCGGGACCCGGGGCGGTGCGGGCGGCGAGCACGATGCCGCCGCCGGTGACGCCCGCGGCCCGCCGTGCGGCGGCGATGTGCTCGGCGACGAGCAGGCCCAGGGCACCGGTGCCGCCGGTGACGATGTGCGCGCCGGCGCCGGTGAACGCGGCGCCCGGCGCGGCCGGGAGCGTCACCTGCCGCCAGGCACGGCGAGCCCGGCCCTCCGCGCCCGTGCGCACCTCGGGGCCGCCGTCCGTGCCGAGTTCGGCTACGACGGCCTCGGCGAACGGGCGGCTCGGGGCGAGGGCCAGGACGCCGAGGGCGACCGACGGGTGCTCCAGACGCACAGTGCGGGCGAAGGCGGCCATCGCCGGCTGGGCGGGCGACGGGGCCGGCTCGGGGTGGACGTACAGGTAGCGCAGCGCGTCGCGGCGCTCGCGCTGCCAGGCCCGCAGGAAGGCCAGGGCCGCGTGGAAGCCGTGCTCCACGGCGTCCCGGGCGGTGCGGTCGCCACCGGCCAGGTGGACGACGTGGACGGGTCCGGCTCCGGCGGCGCGGACGGCTGCCTCGGCGTCGAAGCCGGTGCCGAGCGGGACACGGCGGACCTCGGCACCCGTCGCCGTGAGGGCGGCGGCCACGTCGGTGGCGTCGGCGGAGGCGAGGTCGAGCAGCAGAACCCGTGCGGCGGAGGGGAGTTGGCCGTGCGGGGCAGCGGGCGAGGCCTGCCATACGGGCTCGAAGGCGTGGACGGCGTCGGCGTCGGGCGCGGTGTGCGTCGCGGGCACGGCATGCATCCCAGACGCGGGCGCAGTGTCCGTTGCCCGCGTGGCGTCCGTCGGGCGCAGCGCCCTCAGGGTGAAGGACTCCAGCGTGGCGGCCACCTGCCCGTCCTCGTCGAGCAGGGCGACGTCGAAGGCGGGGGAACCCGCCGCGGCGGGGCGTCGGGCCGGGGTGGCGTACGCGTAACCCCGCTCGGGCAGGGGGGCGTACAGCCGGACCGAGCCCAGGGAGAACGGCAGGTACGGCGCCGGGCCCGCCGGGTCCCCGGCGCCGGGGACGAGCCGGCCGGCGGTCTGCAGGGCGGCGTCCAGCAGCGAAGGGTGGAAGGCGTACGTACCGGCGTCCGCGCGCTGCGGCTCCGGCAGGCGCAGCGTCGCCAGCGCCTCCCCGGGGCCCTCGGCGATCTCCTCGATCACCCGGAAGGCGGGGCCGTAGGCGAAGCCGAGCCGGACGAAACCGTCGTAGCAGTCGGCTCCCGCCTGGACGCGGGTGCAGCGGGCGCGTACGTCCGCCGGGACGATGGGGGCCGGCCGGGCACCGGAGTCGTCGAACCGCAGGGTGCCGCTGGCGTGGACCGGCGCGTCCTCTGCGGTGCCGCGCACCTCGAAGGCGGCGCAGGAGCGGTCGCCGGTGACGCGGACCAGCAGCGGCTGCCCGGTGCGGCCGGAGGCGAGCCGGACCGGCGCCGCCCACACCAGGTCGTCGACGCCGCGCACCGGGGCTCCTCCGGCGGCGAGTTCTCCCGCTAGGCGGCCCATCTCCAGGTAGGCCACGCCGGGCAGTACCAGGTCGCCGCCGACGACGTGGTCCCGCAAGAAGAACTCCTCGCCCGTCAGCGTCTTGGCGAACCGCTGCTCGCCGAAGGTGGAGACGTTGGCGTCCAGGAGGGTGGGGTGCAGACGGGGGCCGGGCGCGGCGGGGTGCTCGCCAGGAGCGACCCAGTGCCGGGGACCGGCGAACGGGTAGGCGGGCAGGTGAACGCGGCGCCGGGCGGCGCCCTCGTGCAGGGTCCGCCAGTCGACGTCGGTGCCGTGCAGCCAGGCGGTGGCCAGAGCATGGAGGTCGCGCCGGTCCGGGGAGACGGGATCACCCGTCTGAGCGGCCGTCACCTCTGCGGTGCGGACGGCGGAAGGGCGGCCGGCCAGGTACGCGGTGAGCTCGGCCCGCAGGGCCGCGGTGCCGTCTGCGACGACGGCGAGCCGGTGCGGCATCGGCTCCCGGCCCGTCTGCAGGGTGTGGGCGAGGTCCGCGGCCGGGACGTCCTGGCGCCCGAGGTGGTCGGCGAGCCGGGCGGCCGAGCGCCTGAGCGCCTCGCCGTCGCGGGCCGAGAGTACGAAGACCTGCTGGGTCGCGGGCTCGTCACGGGTGTCCGGCATGGGTGGTTCCTCCAGCACGATGTGCGCGCCCGCCCCTCCGAAGCCGAAGGAGCTGACGCCGGCGCGGCGGGGCAGCTCGGCTCCGTGGGCGTCCTGGGGACGGGGCCAGGGCCGGGCGGTGGCGGCGACCTCGAAGGGGCCGCCGTCGAGTTCCAGGTAGGGGTTCTGCTCGCGGAAGTGCAGGCTGGCCGGGATGGTGCCGTGCCGCATCGACAGGACCACCTTGAAGAGTCCGGCGATACCGGCGGCGGCCTCCAGGTGGCCGATGTTCGTCTTGACCGAACCGATGGCGCAGGGCGCGGACCCGCCGGGCGCGTTCCGCCCCGCCCGCAGCCGCCGGAAGGCGGTGCTCAGGCCGGTGGTCTCGATCGGGTCGCCCAGGGCGGTGCCGGTGCCGTGCGCCTCGATGTAGCCGACGGTGTCCGGGTGGACGCCAGCGGCCCGGTAGGCCTCGACCAACAGGTCGGCCTGGGCGTCGGGGTTGGGGGCGGTGAGCGAGGTGGTCCGGCCGCCGTGGTTGAGCGCGACAGCCTTGATCACGGCGTGTACGGCGTCGCCGTCGCGCTCGGCCCGCTCGTGCGGCTTGAGCAGGACGACGCCCGCGCCCTCGCCGCGGACATAGCCGTCGGCACGGCTGTCGAAGGCCTTGCAGCGGCCGTCGGGGCTGAGCATCTCGCCCTGGCTGAGGGCCTCGTAGACACCCGGGGCCAGGATCAGACTGACGCCACCCGCGATGGCCAGGTCGCAGGTGCCGTCGCGGAGGGCGGCGCAGGCCTGGTGGACGGCGGTGAGGGAGCCGGAGCAGGCGGTGTCGATGGCGATGCTGGGACCGCGCAGGTCCAGCAGGTACGACACCCGGTTCGGGACGATCGACAGGGCGGCACCGGTGAGGGTGTGGCCCTCGCTGGCGCGTCCGGCGGCCCGCTGCACCTCGTGGTAGTCGGAGTTGGTGACGGCGATGAACACGCCGACCCTCTTCCCGGCCAGCTCGGAGGGACGGTACCCGGCGTCCTCGACGGCCTGCCAGACGGTTTCGAGCAGCAACCGCTGCTGCGGGTCCATCAGTTCGGCCTCCCGGGGTGAGATGCCGAAGAACGCGGCGTCGAACCGGTCCACGTCCGGGGCGAAGCCGCCCCAGCGGGAGCGGGAGCGCGGGTGTTCGCGCCAGTCCCAGCGGTCGGCGGGGATTTCGCCCACCAGGTCGTCCCCGGCGGCGAGGTGGTTCCAGAACTCCCTGAGGTCCAGGGAGCCGGGCAGCCGCCCGGCCATACCGATGACGGCGACCTCACGGCCGGCGGGGGCTTCCGGGGTCTCGGGCCCATCTGGAGCCGACGAAGCCCCGGCCCCAGCGGGAGCCGCCGAAGTCTCCGATCCGGCGGGGGCGGCCTGTCCGGTGAGGGGTGATGCCTGTGGGGCCGTTCCGAAGTGGGCCGTCAGCGTGGCCGCATGATGCTCCCACAGGTGCTCGGCGAGCGCGTGCAGGGTGCCGCGGCGGTAGAAGAGGGTCGGGTACTCGGTGATGCCGTACGTCTTGCGCAGCTTGGCGCTGAGCGAGGTGAAGCTCACGGAGTTCATGCCGGTCTCGCCGAGCGGCGTGTGCGCGCCGATGTCCTCGGGGCGCAGGTCCACCAGGTCGGCGACTATGCGGGCCAGCTCGGCGACGAGGGCCTGCGTGCGGCCGCCGGTGGCCTCTGCCGGGGCGGTGGTGCGGGCCGTGGGCGCGGATCCGGCGCCGAAGCGGGCGCGCAGGTCGGCCAGGGGCAGCGCGGCCAGGGTGGTGCGGTCGGTCTTCCCGTTCAGGGTGCGCGGGAAGCCGGTCATCCGGACCAGGACGTCGGGCACCATATGGTCCGGCAACCAGGCCGCAAGCCGTTCGCGGTCCGGCTCGGCCGCGCCGTCCTCCAGGACGTAGCAGGCGAGCAGGGTGTGCGAGCCCGCTGACTGTCCCCGGGCCACGACGACGGCCTCGCGGACGCCGTCGAGGCGGCGCAGGGTCGCCTCGATCTCCTCCAGCTCGACCCGGTAGCCGCGCACCTTGACCTGGGAGTCGAGCCGGCCGAGGTACTCGATCGTGCCGTCGGCGAGCCGTCGTACGAGGTCGCCCGTGCGGTACATGCGGGCCTCGGCCCGCGCCGCGAACGGGTCGGGCAGGAAGCGCTCTGCGGTCAGTTCGGGGCGGCCGAGGTAGCCGTCGGCCACGCCGTCGCCGCCGATGTACAGCTCCCCGGCGACGGCGGTGGGGACGGGCCGGCGGGCGCTGTCGAGGACGTGGAGCGCGGTGTTGGCGATCGGGGCGCCCAGGGTGACCCGGCCGCCCGGGGTGAGGCGGCTCGCCGCGGACCAGATGGTGGTCTCGGTGGGGCCGTAGAGGTTCCACACCTGCCCGTTGCCCGCGAGGAGCGCCTCCGCCAGGTCGGCGGGCAGCGCCTCGCCGCCGCACAGCACCTTTAGCGCGGGGTCGCCCTGCCAGCCGGCGGCCAGCAGCATGCTCCAGGTGGCCGGGGTGGCCTGCACGACGGTGGGTCGGGCACGTTCCATGGCCTCGCGCAGCCGCAGCCCGTCGCGGGCGTCCTCGGCGGCGAGCACCTCCACCGTGCCGCCGGTGACCAGCGGCAGGTACAGCTCAAGGCCGGAGATGTCGAAGCAGACGGTGGTGAGGGCCAGCAGGGTGTCGCCGGGTCCGAAGCCGGGCTCGCGGGCCATCGACCACAGGAAGTTGGTCAGCGCGCGGTGCGGCACCCGGACGCCCTTGGGACGGCCGGTGGAGCCGGAGGTGTAGATGACGTACGCGGCGTCGGACGAGCCGGCCGGACCGGGCGAGGGCAGGGCCGACGGCTGCTCGGAGGTGTCCACGACCAGCCGGGGCACGCCGGGGAGGGTGACGCCGGAGCCGGAGTGGGTGAGCAGCAGGTGCAGCCCGGAGTCCTCGGCCATGTAGGCGAGCCGGTCCTGCGGGTAGGCGGGGTCGAGCGGTACGTAGGCAGCGCCGGCTGCCTGGACGGCGAGGAGCGCCACCGGCAGGTCCTGGTCGCGCGGCAGCAGCACGCCGACGGTGCGGCCACGGCCCGCTCCGGCGGCGGTCAGCCGGGTGGCGAGGGCTTCCACGCGCTCCACGAGCGTGCGGTACGTCAGTCCGGTGCCGGCGTGGCGGACCGCGACCGCGTCGGGCCGGGCGCCGGCCTGCCGTCGTACCAGATCCCAGACCAGGGTGTCGGCCGGGTAGTCGGCGGGGGCGGGCGGGGTGAGCCGGGCCCGCTCGTCCTCGGTGAGCAGCTCCAGGTCGGCCACCGGGGTGCCGGGGCCTTCGACGGCGGCGGCGAGGAGGGTGGTGAAGTGGGCACCGAGGCGGGCCACGGTCTCCTCGTCGAAGAGGCCGGGGTCGTACTTGAGCGTGTAGCGGCAGCCCTGCTCCTGCTCGACGACCTCCAGGGTCAGGTCGAACTCGCCCTCCTGGTGCACTCCTTCGACCGGGCCGAGCACCACGGCGTCGCCGGACGCGTCGCGGCGGGCGGTGCGGGTCCAGTTCTGGAAGTAGAAGGCGACGTTGAAGGGGGTACCGGCCTCGGGGTCGGCGCGGCGGAGGTCGTCGGCCAGGGTGATCAGCGGGTACGCGCTGTGTTCCAGGGCGTCCAGCACGGTGCGGTGGACGCGGCGGACCAGGGTGCGGAACTCCTCGGCGCCGTCGACGCGTTCGGCCAGCACCACCATGTTCATGAAGTAGCCGAGCGTGTCGTCGAAGCCGCTCGCCGGGCGTCCGGCCGTCGGCGTGCCCACGGCGATGTCGGCCTGGTCGCTGTAGCGGTGCAGCAGCGTGAACCAGGCGGCGAGGACGACCCCGAACAGGGAGGTCTGCTCGGTGCCGGCGAGCACGCGGGCCCGGTCGGCGACCGCGGCGGGAATGTGCCCGTCCAGGCTCGCCCCGTGGAAGTCGGGCACGGCCGGGCGGGGCCGGTCCAGCGGCAGCGGCACGGTGGTCCTGCGCCCGCGCAGCCGCTCGGTCCAGTACGCGCGCAGCCGCCGGCCTTCGGCACCGGCGAGCAGCTCGCGCTGCCAGGTGGTGAAGTCGGCGTAGCTGCGGGCAGGGCGCTCGGCGGGGAGCGCACGGCCCGCGAGAAGCGCGCGGTAGCCGCATTCCAGCTCGCGCAGGAGCAGGGCGATGGAGACGCCGTCGAAGACCAGGTGGTGGAAGGTCAGCAGCAGCGCGTTGCGGCCGTCACCCAGGGTGTAGAGGGTGGCCCGGACGAGGGGGCCGGCGGCGAGCTCGAAGGGACGGCGCAGGTCGGCGCGTATCCGGTCGCGCAGCTCGGCGTCGCTTCTGGCGGTCAGGAAGACCTGCTGGAAGGGGAGTTCGGGCTCGGTCGCGATCCGGGCGTACGGCCCCTCGTCGCCGACGTGGACGGTGGCCCGCAGCTCGGCGTGCCGGTCGACCAGGTCCTGCAGGACGGCCCGCAGGGCGAGCACGTCGAGGCCGCGGTCGAGCCAGAGGGCGAGGGGCAGGTTGTAGGCGTAGGTACCGGGCGCGATCTGTTCGATTACCCAGAGGGCGCGCTGGCCCTCGGACAAGGGGTGGCGGCTCTCCTCGCCGTCGGTCCGCGGGCGCAGGACGCGGGCCGCGGCCTCGGTGGCCGGGGACATGGCCGAAGCGGTGGCCGGGGCAGGTGTGGTGGGCGCCGGGGCGGGTGTGCCGGGCGCTTCGGGCCGGGCGGGCCCGGCCACCACTCCGGCGAGCCAGTTGGCGGCCAGGTGGGCGGCCAGCTCGCGCAGGGTCGGCTGCTCGAAGAAGTCGCCGAGCGGTACGGCGACACCGAACTCCTCGTCCACGGCGGCGACGATCTTCATGCCGCTGAGGGAGTCGAAGCCGTAGTCGGCCAGTGGGCGGCCGGGATCGATGCGCTCGTCCAGCTTGAGCACCCGTTCGACGAGGTCGCGCAGGCGCTCGGTGAGGGCGTCGGTGGAGGTGGCCGCACCCGAGGGGCCGGAGGCGGACGCGGTGGCGGTGACCGGGCCTGCCGTGGGCACGGCCGCGCTCAGCAGGACCCCGTCGCTCTCCGCCACCAGGACGGTCTGGCCCAGTGCCGGGTCGCCCGCGCCCAGCGCGTGGACTGGGGCGTATCCCTCCTCGTGCAGGAGCCGGGTCCAGCCCTCCGCGGAGGCGAGCGGGGAGTCGGGCATGCGCAGGTGGCCGTCCTCGAAGGCCCACCAGCCCTCCAGGACACCGCCGCCGATGGTCAGCAACGGCCGCACGGAGGTCAGCTCGTTGAGCACCAGCCAGCCGCCGGGCCGCAGCAACGCCTTGGCCTTGCGCAGGGTGGCCCGCAGGTCGCTGGTGGCGTGCACGACGTTGGTGGCGACGACGAGGTCTGCGCAGGCGGGCTCGAACCCCTGTTCCGCCAGGCCGCGTTCGAGGTTGAGCACCTGAAAGCGGGCGAAGTCGTAGCGTCCGGCGAAGCGTTCCCGGCCGTGCTCCAGGAAGCGCGGCGAGATGTCGGTGAAGGTGTACCCGACGCGTCCCGGGTGCGCGGCCAGCGCGGGCAGCACCCGTTCGCTGGTGGCGCCGGTGCCGGCGCCCAGTTCCACGACCTCGACCGTGCGGCCCGGCGGCAGCTGCGGCAGGCGCAGGTCCAGGAAGTGGCGGACCGTGTCGCGGACCAGGAGGTTGAAGGAGTCGGTGAGCGGGTTGCCCTTGTAGAAGTTCTGCACCAGCTTCATCGAGGAGCCGGGGAACATGATCTCGGTGGCGCCCACCTCGCCGCGCAGGATGCGCGGGTACGCCTGAAGGAACAGGCGGTTGAGGGTGACCGTCGGCTCGATGTCCGGGTAGGCCGCCGCGATCCGGTCGAACTCCGCCTCCCAGCGGCCGGAGTGCTCGTCCGCGTCGACGCCGTCGACCGGCGGGGTGGTGGTGACCAGGTCGCCGTCGCGGGTCAGGAACCCGGCCCCGGCCAGGATGTTGAGCAGTGCCTCGTGCAGCCGCCGGAAGCGGTCGAGGATGCCGAGGCGGCCGCGCAGCTCCTCGGCGCCGTGCCGTTCGCCGGAGCACCGGAAGGCTCCCATGCGCTGGTAGACGCCGAGCAGCATGGGCGCGGAGACGGCCTCCAGCTCCTCGTATCCGGTCAGGACGCGGCGGGCGGCCGGGGCGGCGGCGGTACCGGTGCCGAGGTGTACGGCCGCGGCGGCCAGGGTGGCCGGGTGGCCGCCGCCGAGGACCTCGCCGTCCAGGGCCGGGTTATGGCCCATGGCCTCCAGGGCCCGGCGCCCGGCGCGGATCGGCATGACCTGCGGCAGCCCGCTGCCGAGGATGCGGTGGACGGCAGCGATGCCCGCGGCGGGGCTGAAGCCCTGGATGCCGAGCCCGGCGAAGATGTCGGCGAGGCCGGGCTGGGCGCCGGAGCCGACCATGCCCCAGTAGCCCTGGTTGACGACGGTCACCGGATACGGCAGCCGGTCGCGCAGGAACAGCGCGTAGGCGTCCTCGGTGGCGGAGGCGCAGATGTAGGCGCCGTTGCCGGCGAAGCTGCCGAAGGAGCCGGCGGAGGAGAAGTAGACCAGGAAGTCGAGGTCCTGGCCGTCGACGGCGGCGGCGAGCGCGGCGGCGCCCTCGGTCTTGACGCGGGTTGCGGCGGCGAAGGTCTCCTCATCTAGGTCGGCGAGGGCGTGGTTGTCGAACACCATCGCGGCGTGCACGACCCCGTGCAGGGCGCCGAAGCGGCGGTGCGCCTCGGCGACGGCGGCGGCGAGGTCGGCGCTGTCGCAGGCGTCGCCGCGGACGTGGGCGACGTTGCCGCCGAGGGCACGGATCTCCTCGGCGGCGGCGCGCTGTCCGGCCCCGAGGTCGCCACGGCTGAACCACACCAGCCGGGCCCGGTGGCGCTCGGCGAGGTGGCGGCTGAGTTCCTGGGCGATGCCGCCGGTGCCGCCGATGAGCAGGTAGACGCCGCCGTCCCGGAAGACGGGGCCGGGCGCGGGCAGGGTGACGCGGCCGAGGCGGCGGACGTAGCGGACCCCGCCGCGCAGGGCCACGGTGCGGCCGGTGGCGTCGGCGGGCGCGGCCAGGATCGCGTCGGCCAGGGTGGCGGACGCGCCCTCGCCCGTGAGGTCGGCCGAGGCGAAGTCGATGGCGCCGACCCGGAGTTCGGGGCGCTCCTTGGCCACCACCTGGAGCAGACCGTGCATGCCCGCGGCGAAGGGGTTGGCGGCGGCGGTGCCCGCGACCGGGTGGACGTCGCTGGTGACCACGACGACGCGCGCGGCGCTGGTCGAGCGGACCAGGTGGAACAGGGAGAGGGAGCCGGTGCGCAGCTGCCCGGCGGCCCGGTCGGCGCCCAGGCCCTCGGCGATGCCGGTGCCGACGCCGCCGAGGTGGAGCACCAGGTCGGCACCGTCGGTCCGCCCCAGCCAGGCGGACGGGGGGCGTTCGTCGATGCGGACCTGCTCGAAACGGCTCTCGGGAATGCGCGCCGAGATCGCCTCGGCGAGCCAGGCGGAGGCCCCGGTGACCAGAGCGACGACGCGGCCGGCTCGGAAGACGGGTCCGGGAGAGGGCGCGTCCTCGCGTACCCACAAGGGCCGGTAGAGGTCCGGGAGTTGCTCTTCGGACGCGTCCTCGGACCGGGGCGGCCGTGCGGGGGCGGTACGGGCCGGGGGCTCGGGGATCCAGTAGCGCTTGCGGGCGAAGGGGTACGTCGGCAGCTCGGTTCGGCGGGCCGCGGCGGGGGTGACACGGGACCAGTCGACGTCGGCGCCGGCCAGCCAGTGCTCGGCCACCGCCACCAAGTCCCGCCGGGCCAGGGCCGCCTCCAGGGCGTCGGCCTCGGCCCCGGCGAGCACGACCCGCGCCCGGGCGGCCCGGCCGGTGCCGATCCGGGCGTCGGCCTCCCCCTGGACGTACCCCTCCAGCAGCGCGGCCGCCTCGCTCACCGACCCGACGGCCAGGGCCAGCCGGAACTCGTAGGGGGTACGGCCGGACCGGAGGGTGTGGGCTATGTCGGCGAGGCGGGGGGCGTCGGCGGCCGGGCGGGTGACTGCCGGAACCCCGGCACTCGCCGGTGCGCCGACCGTGCCCGAGGAAGGGGAGCCGTTTCCGGACGGTCCGGTGGCGCCTGCGTTCCCGGCGATCGCCTGTGCCACCGCGCCCAGGGTGCGTGCCGTGGTCACCGTCGGTGGCAGGATGCCGTCCAGTTCCGCCGTCAGTGACGCCTCGAAGCGGGCGCGTTCGGGGATGCCGAAGCCGCAGTCGGCGAGGTCGGTGCCGAGGTCGAGGTACTCGGGGGCCACACCGACGGTTTCGGCGGCCAGGCGCAGGCACAGCCGCTGGGCGTCGCCCAGGGCGTCCCGGCCGGCGCCCGACGGATCCGCACCCGTGCTGCCGCGCAGGAACGCGGCGAGGTCGGCGGCGTACGCGCGCAGCCTGTCCTCGCTCTTGGCGGACAGAACGAGGAGCTGGTCGGTGTCCGGGTCGACGGGCTCGGCCGGTGGTGTGCGGTACTCCTCTACGACCAGGCAGGCGTTGGCGCCGCCCCCGCCGAAGGAGCTGACGACCGCGCGCAGCGGCAGGTCGTCGTCCCCCGCGGGCGCCCAGGGCTGGAGGGTCTGCTGCACCTCGAAGGGCGTGGTGGTGAAGTCGATGCCGGGGTTGCGCCGGGCGGAGTTCAGCGAGGGCACCAGCGTACGGTGGCGCAGCTGGAACAGCACCTTGGTCAGGCCCGCGACACCCGCCGCCGACTCCAGGTGGCCGATGTTGGATTTCACCGAGCCGACGGCGACCATCGGGCGCTCGGCCCGCTCGGCCGCCTCGATGCGCCCGCCGAAGGCCTCCACGAGCCCGGCGATCTCGATGGGGTCGCCGAGCGGGGTGCCGGTTCCGTGGGCCTCCACGTAGCCGACGGTGGCCGGGTCGGCCTGGGCGCGGTGCAGGGCGGCGCGGATCACCTCGGCCTGCGCGGCCGCGCTGGGCACGGTGTAACCGCCGGTCTTGCCGCCCGCGTTGATGGCGGAGCCGCGGATCACGCCGAGGATGCGGTCACCTTCGGCGATCGCGTCCTTCAGGGGCCGCAGCAGTACGGCGCCCACCCCCTCGCCGTCGACGAACCCGTCCGCGTCCGCACCGAAGCTCCTGAGCCGGTCACCGCGCGAGATCATCCCTCGGTCGGCCAGCATGCGCAGGTGCATGGGGTGCAGGATCAGGTTGACGCCGCCGGCGATCGCGGTGTGGCACTCCCCCGACCTGATGCTCTCGCAGGCCAGGTGGATCGCGGTGAGCGAGGCCGAGCAGGCGGTGTCGACGGCGAGGCTCGGTCCGGTGAAGTCGAAGGTGTACGAGACCCGGTTGGCGATCGACCAGTGGTTGGAGTGCGCGTCGGTACGGACGCCGAGGGCGGTGGCCTCGCCGCCCATCCACTCGTAGTTGTTGTTCATGACGCCGGCGAAGACGCCGACCGGGCCCCGGCCGGCCAGCTCGGCCGCCGGGTGGCCGGCGTCGTCCAGGACGGCTGCGGCGGTCTGCAGGAACAGCCGCTCCTGCGGGTCCATCGCCTCGGCGTCGGCCGGTGATATCTGGAAGAAGAGCGGGTCGAACTTGTCGACGTCGTCGATGAATCCGGCCCACTTGCTGTAGCTGCCGCGCACCCCCGCCGGGTCGTGGTGGGCGTCGGCGTCCCAGCGGTCGGCGGGCACCTCACGGATGCAGTGCCGGCCCGCGGCCAGGTTGTCCCACAGCTCGGCGGGCGTCTCGGCCAGCGGGTAGCGGCCGGCGACGCCCACGATCGCCACCCCGTCGCTCGCCGGGGCCGGGGCGGAGGCCCGGGCCAGCAGGCTCAGCAGCAGCTTTCGCTTGTCGTCCACAGTTGCTCTCTCTCACAGGTCTTCGGTCGGCCACCGAGGGCCGGGGCGTCGCCGGGAGGGGGGTCAGGCTTGGCCGGTGTGGCGGGCGGCCGCGCGCTGGGCCCGCCGGGAGGTGCGCGGCGCGGGGGCGGTGCCGTGGCCGCCCGGGGCCGTGCCGGGGGCGAGGCCCATGAGCTCGGCGAGGTTGTCCACGAAGGACCGGATGGTGGGGAACTCGACGAAGGAGGCCGCCGGGACTTCAAACCCCAGTTCCTCGCCGAGCTTGGCGACGACCTCGATGAGCACCAGGGAGTCCAGGCCGAGGTCGAAGAGGTTGGTGTCGGGGGCGGCGAGGTGCCGGCCGCCGAGGACCTTGCCGACCGCCTCGGTGAGGTAGTCCCGGATCAGTTCGACGTTGTGCTCGGGATCGGCCGGGTCGAAGCGGGCGATCAGCCGGTCCCCGGCCGGCGCCGCCTCGGTCCGGGCGGTGTGGTCGCCGGGCTCCACCCAGTGCCGCCGTCGCTCGAAGCGGTGGGTGGGCAGGGGCACCCGGCGGATGTCCCGGCCGGTGTACACAGCGGCGAAGTCGAGGCCGGCGCCGAGCACCCACTGGTCGGCGGCGAGGGTGAGCAGGTGAGCGAGGCCGCCGGGTTCGTCGTCCGGCGGAGTGAGGCGGACCGCGTGCCGGCCGGTGCCGTCGAGCAGCGCGTCCAGGGCGGCCGTCGCGTCGGCCGGGCTCGTCCAGACGGCGGGGGCGCGGCCCTCTTCCTCGGTCATCCAGCGGCCGGTGCGCGGCGATACGACGGGCAGCCGGGGCGGGACGGCGCGGACGGGGGCGGTGCCCCGGGCCAGGGCGAGGGCGTCGGCGAGCGGGAGGGCCTCGGCGAGGGCGGCGGCGGCGGCGAGGCCGGTGCCGGTGGCGGCGAGACCAGCCGGTGCGACGCCCCAGGCGGTGAGGGCGGTGGCGAGGGCGTACTCGTGGCAGCAGGCGGCGACCGCGCCATCCTCGGCGAGGAGGGCCTCGGCCTCGCCGGAGCGCCCGAGGGCGGCGGCGCAGGCGTCGGCGGCGTCCCGGTAGGCGGGCACCGACGCGTACAGTTCGGCGGTGCCGTCCGGGTCGGCGCCGGTGCCGGTCAGGACGAGGACGGGCGCGCTCGGCTCGCGTCCGGTCACGCCGCGCCGGATGCGCTCCTCGTCGCCGAGGGCGAGCGCCATGGCCGCGGAGCGGGTGCTGCCGGCGACCAGGGCCAGCCGGTGGGTGTGGGCGCGGCGGCCGAGGCCGAGGGTCTGTGCGACGGCGGCCGGGTCGAGGCCGGGGTGGGCCCGCAGATGGCGGGCCAGGGCGGCGGCGGCCTGATCGAGGGCTTCCTCGGAGCGGGCTGAGAGGACCAGCAGCTCCGGGCGGCTCTCGTGCGGGGCCTGACCGCGGGCCGGGCCCTCCTGGAGGATCACATGGGCGTTCGTACCGCCGATGCCGAAGGAGCTGACGCCGGCGCGCAGCGGGCCCGTCCCGCTCTTCCACTCGGTCTTCTCGGTGTTGACGAAGAACGGTCCGGCGGCGAAGTCGATGTCCGGGTTGGGCCCGGTGAAGTGCAGGCTGGGCACCAGGGTGCGGTGCTCCAGCATCAGCGCGGTCTTGATCAGGCCCGCCATGCCGGCGGCCGTGTCCAGGTGCCCGATGTTGGTCTTCACCGAGCCGAGCGCGCAGTACCCGGTGCGGTCGGTGCCGCCGCGGAAGGCCTCGGTGAGCGCAGCGACCTCGATGGGGTCGCCGAGCGGGGTGCCGGTGCCGTGCGCCTCGACGTAGCCGATGGTGTCCGGGTCGACGTCGGCGACGTCCTGGGCGTCGGCGACGACGGCGGCCTGCCCGGAGATGCTGGGCGTGGTGTAACCGGTCTTGGCGGAGCCGTCGTTGTTGATGGCGGAGCCCTTGATGACGGCGTGGATCCAGTCGCCGTCGGCGAGGGCCTCCTTAAGCCGCTTGAGGACGACCGCTCCGGCGCCGCTGCCGATCACGGTGCCGCGGGCCTCGGAGTCGAAGGCGCGGCAGTGGCCGTCCGGCGAGAAGATCATGCCTTCCTGGTACTGGTAGCCCTGGCCCGGCGGGTTGAGGTGGACCGCGCCGACCAGGGCCATGTCGCACTCGCCGCCGAGCAGCGCGAGGCAGGCGGTGTGCACGGCGACCAGCGAGGTGGAACAAGCGGTGTTGATGTTGACGCTGGGGCCGGTCAGGTTGAGCTTGTAGGACACCCGGGTGGCGAGGAAGTCCTTGTCGTTGGCGAGCATCAGCCGGTAGTGGTCCACGGAGGACGCGGCCCGGTAGCGCTCGCCCAGGTTGTGCAGCAGGTAGGTGTTCATGCCGGCGCCGGCGTAGACGCCGATCTGGGCGTCGGTGCGCTCGGGGTCGTAGCCGGCCCGCTCCAGGGCCTCCAGGGCGCACTCCAGGAAGACCCGGTGCTGCGGGTCGAGGATCTCGGCCTCGTCCTGGGTGAACTGGAACAGCTCGGAGTCGAACAGGTCGGTGCCGGGGATGGTCTGGGCGGCCTTCACATAGCGCGGGTCGGCCAGCCGGGCGGCGGGCACGCCGGCGGCGAGGAGTTCCTCGTCGGTGTACCGGGTCAGCGTCTCGCGGCCTTCGCTGAGGACGTCCCAGAAGCGGTCGACGGAGTCGGCGCCCGGGAAGCGGCAGGCCATGCCGATGATGGCGACGTCGGAATCGGAAAGTGTCATGGTGCTGGTTCTCCTGCTCGGGTGTCAGCTCAGCCGTATGCCGAGGTCGGCGGCGACGGACCGCATGTCGAGGAAGCTCTGGGCGACGAAGCGGGCGGCGTCCTCGGAGGCGTCCATGCGCTGGAAGAGGTCGACGAGGCTGCGCTCGTGCTCGTCGCGGTCGCCCTCCCCCGCCGCGATTTCCTTGACGACCTTGCCGAGCCGCTCCTCCACGTCGGCGAGATCGAGCGAGCGCGGGAACTTGATGCTGAAGGTGTTGCGGTCGTAGGAGGCGTTGCGCTTGACGGACCGCACGTGGCTGGCCGCGTTGAGCTTGTAGAACATGCAGTCGAAGTTCGTGTACGAGTAGTAGTTCAGCAGCGGGAAGAGCGTGCAGTGGGTCTCCAGCGGCGAGGACGCGTACAGGCCCTTGGCGCGCAGTTCCTCGACGATGCGGTCCGGGTCGTACTCGTGCCGCATGGCGATGAACGGGAAGACGATCTTCGGCAGGTTCTCGTCGTCGTCGAAGAGGAGCTCCTCCAGCTGCCCGCCGAAGAGCGTGTCGGTGAGCCGCTCGCCGAACGTCTTGTAGAAGCCGCGCACGATCTCCCGGACGTTGGACTCCATGGTGAGGATCTGCTGCGGGTCGGCGCACAGCGCGATGTAGGGGATCTTCTGCCGGTAGGCCATGAGGATCGCGCGCAGCACGAAGAAGGTCCGGCAGGAGACGCAGGGCAGCTTCTCGTCCAGGTACTTGCCGGGCTTCTTCGGCGCGGGACGGTTGAACACCTCGCGCATCATCAGCTTGATGTTGTCGTCGTCGGCGTCGAGGAAGAACGTCGCCGGGATCTTCTCCCGGGCCAGCGCGATGTTCTGGGCGGCGTGCACGCTCTCGAAGGGCACGTCGAAGGTGAAGGCCAGCACCCGCTTGCCGTACTCGTTGACGAACTTGTCCAGCATGTACGTGCTGTCCTTGCCGCCGCTGTACATGAACAGGCAGTCGTACTCGCCGGTGCCGGGCGGCGCCTGCTGGAACTCGGTGAACACCTCGCTGGTGTAGCGGTAGTTGACGAGCAGGTCCTCGGCGAAGTCCAGGTTGCACAGGTTGCACACCCCCTGGTCGTCGATCACCACTCCCGGATGGCTGGCCTTGAGCGAGCAGACCTGGCAGCTGGACACGGAACCCCCTGGTGTGACGGACGGATCTGGTGATGCGGTGGGTGTGGCGACGTCGTGGTGGCCGGTCACGGGCGCCGCCCCCTGCGGTCGCGGCGGCGGGCGAGCGCCGCCGTGTCCCGGGAGCGCCGGGGCCGGGCCGCGGCGGGCTCGGCGGGGCCGCCGGCGCCGGTGACATGCGCGGCCATGGCCCGTACGGTCGGATGGCCGAACATGTCGAGGCGGGTGACCTGGAGGCCGAACCGCTCGCGCAGGGTCGCCACCACGGACGTCAGGCGCAGCGAGTCGCCGCCGGCGTCGAAGAAGTTGTCCTCGGCGCCGACCCGCTCCAGGCCGAGCGCCTCGCACCAGACCTCGGCGATGCGCCGCTCCAGGTCGGTGCGGACGGCCGCCGCACCGCCCGCGACGCGGACGACGTCCGGCTTGGGCAAGGCCTTGCGGTCGACCTTGCCGTTCGGGGTGAGCGGCAGCCGGGGCAGGACGGCGAGGGCGGAGGGGACCATGTAGGCGGGCAGGCGCTCGCCCAGGGCGGCGCGCAGGGCTGCGGTGTCCAGCGGGCCGGCCGGGCCGACCAGGTAGCCGGCCAGGCGGCGTTCGCCGGGCCGGTCCTCGCGGACGACGGCGACAGCTGCGGTGACGCCGGGCAGCCTGCACAGGGCGGACTCCACCTCGCCGAGTTCGATCCGGTAGCCGTTGAGCTTGATCTGGCCGTCGATCCGCTCCAGGTACTCCAGGCGGCCGTCGGGCAGGTGGCGTACCAGGTCACCGGTGCGGTAGGTGCGGCCGGTGTCGCCGCCGGGGGCGGTGACGAAGCGTTCGGCGGTCAGCTCGGGCCGGCCGAGGTAGCCGTCGGCGACGCCGTCGCCGGACAGGTACAGCTCGCCGGGGATGCCGGGCGGGACCGGGAGGCCGCGCTCGTCGAGGACGTGGCAGCGGGTGTTGCCGATGGGCCGGCCGATGGTGGCCGCCTCACCGGGCAGCACCCGGTCCACGGTGGACCAGATGGTGGTTTCGGTCGGGCCGTACATGTTGTACAACGCGCCGACGCGGGGCGCGAGTTGCCCGGCCAGCTCGGGGGGCAGCGGTTCGCCGCCGCACAACGCCCGCAGCGCCGCATCGCCGCTCCAGCCGGCGGCGAGCAGCATCTGCCAGGTGGTCGGGGTGGCCTGCAGGACGGTGGGCGCGGAGCGTTCCACGCGCTCACGCAGGGCGACGCCGTCGGCGGCCTCGGCGGCGGAGAGGATCTCCACGGTGCCGCCCCGCACCAGCGGCAGGTACAGCTCCAGGCCCGCGATGTCGAAGCACACGGTGGTCAGCGCGAGCAGCGAGTCCCGGGAGCTGAAGCCGGGCCTGCGGGCCATCGTCCACAGGAAATTGACCAGCGCCCGGTGGCCGACCTGGACGCCCTTGGGCAGGCCGGTGGAGCCGGAGGTGTAGATCACGTAGGCGGGGGTGTCCGGGTCTGAGCGGTCGAGGGGCGCCGCCTGCGGCCCGGCCGTGAGCGCGGTGGACACCGGCACCGGGGTGACCGGGAACTCGGCCAGGGTGCCGCCCAGCGTCTCGTCGGTCACGACCAGCCGGGCGCCGGAGTCCTGGAGTATGTGGCCGATCCGGGCGGGCGGGTAGATCGGGTCGATCGGCACGTAGGCGGCGCCGGTGCGCAGCACGGCGAGCAGGCTGACCAGCAGCTCGGGCGAGCGCTCCAGGCAGACGCCGACGAGCGTGCCGCGGCCCGCGCCGAGGCCGGCGAGGTGCCGGGCCAGCCGGTCGGCGGCCTCGTCGAGTTCGCCGTAGCCGAGGGCGCGGTCCTGGAAGCGGACGGCGGTGGCGTCCGGCGCGGCGCAGGCGATGTCGGTGACCAGCCGGGTCACGGTCGCCTCGCGCGGGTACTCCTCGTCGGTGTCGTTCCACTGGCCGAGCAGCAGCTCCCGCTCCCCGGGTGTGAGCAGGTCGGCGGTGCCGAGCGGGCGGTGCGGATCGGCGGCGAGGGCGTCGAGGAAGGCGGCGAAGTGCCCGGCGAGCCAGCGCTCGTGGTCCGGGGTCATTCCGGCACCCGTGTGGAATCCGACGGCTCCGTCCGCGTCGATGCGGACGGTCAGCGGCCGGTCGCCGGGCTCGGCCGCACTGCCGGGCAGCAGGACGGCGACGGGCAGCCCGGTGCAAGCGGCGCCGGTCAGTTCCGGGTGGCGCAGCGGCACGTCACGCCGGTACGGCATGCGGTCCCGGAGTCGGTCGAGTTCGGTGCCGATCAGCTCGGTGAGGTCGGACAGGGCCAGGTCGAGCAGCCCGTCCGGGGCATGCAGGGGCACGTCGGGCGCCAGGATGCGGGCGGCGGCCGGGGAGGCCGCCCTGGGGACGGACACGGCGACATGCCGCTCGTCGCCTCGGGTGAGCCGGGCGAGGAAGGCCAGGGCGGCGGCGAGGGCCGTCCGCTCGGGCTCCGCTCCCCGCTCGCGCAGCGCCCCGGGCAGCGGGACCGGACCCGCCGGGCGGGCCACCTGGGTCAGCGGGCCGAACCTCGGCGGGAGCACCGGCCGCAGCGACCGCAGGGCACGCAGCCAGCGGTGCTCCTGGCGGTGGGCGGCGCGGGCGGCCTCGGCCAGTTCGGCAACGGCCGCGTCGGGCAGGTGCGGGAAGCGGCCGCCGAGCTCCCGGGCGAGGACGACGGGGTCGAGCCGTTCCCCGGACAGGGCGGCGAGGTCGGTGAGGCGGACGTCCCGGTCGCCGGTGGCCACGGTGAGGGCGTCCGGGGCTGCGTCGACGACGGTGCCGGGCTCGGCGGTGGACGGCCGGTCGGTGACCTCCACGGCGCGGACGGCGAGCAGGTCGTCGCCGAGGGCGAGCAGCGCCGTGCCGAAGTCGTTGCGGCGGCGTCCGAACGCGGTGGCCCGCACCAGTGCGTCCAGTTCGGCGGCGGGCTGGCGCCAGTCGAACACACCGCCCCGGGGCAGGCCGTCGTACCGGCCGTGGTAGGTGCGCAGGCCCAGGTCCTGCGGGGTGCGGGTGGCCGTGCCGGCGGCCAGTTCGTCGACGAGTTCGGCGAAGGACTCGATGCCCGCGTCGAAGCAGGCCACGTCGAGGTCGTGCACGGTGGCCGCCGGGTCGACGGGCACCGTGCGCTGCTTGAGCACGTCGCCGGTGTCGGCCTCCAGGTTCATCACGTGCCAGGTGACGCTGTGCTGCTTGTCGCCGTCGAGGATGGCCCAACTGGTGGCGAACAGACCCGCGTGCCGGGGCAGCGGACCGTCGTGGAAGTTGACGGGCAGGTGGGTGGGCAGGGCGAGCACCTCCTCCGGGAGCATCCGGAGGTTGGCGATGCTGAACAGGTAGTCGAAGCGCAGCGGGGCCAGCCGTTCGGCGAGGTCGGGGCCGAACCGTACGGCGGGCAGCCCCTCCCCCTCGGCCCAGTCGAGCAGCTCGGCGGAGGGGGACACCACCGCGGCCACCGTGTGTCCGCGCCCCACGAGCAGTCTGGTGCACTCGACGAGGAGGGTCTCCTCGCCGATCACGACACAGCTGAACGGCTCGGCAGTCATCGTCCGCCTCCTTCGGACTCCCCGCGCTGGGAGAGCAGTTCGATCAGCAGCCCGTCGACGGCTGCGTCGGACAGGCCCGCGACCAGGCGCTCGGCGTCACCGGCCGGGGCGGGTTCGGGCTCTGCGGGGTTGGTGGGCTCGGGGGTGTCGGGGGTTTCGGGGGTGTGCGCCGGGGCGCCGAAGTGCCCGGCCAGCTGGCGGATGGTGATGCGCTCGAACAGCAGGGTTGCCGGCTGGGGTCCGTAGACCGCTTCCAGGGCGCGGGTCAGCTCCAGGACGACCAGCGAGTCCACGCCGTAGTTCTCGAAGGTGAGGTCGGGGTCGAGCTGGTCGGGGGTCATCTCCAGGACGCGGGCGAAGACGTCCGTCACCTGGCGCAGGGTGTCGTCCTGGGAGACAGGAGAGACGAGGGCGGCCGGGGCCACGGCGGAAGCCGGCGCAGGGACTGGAGCCCGGTCCGGGGTTCGCTTCGGCTCGCGCTCGGCCGCCGGAGCCTGCCCGGCGCCGGGCACCACGCCGTCGCTGACGGCGGCGATGACGCTCTGGAAGGCCGGTCCGGCCTCCGTCGTCGGTGCCGCCGCGCTGATGTCCGTGAAGCCGCACGCGGCCAGCGCGTCCCGCCACTGGCGTTCGCTCGCCAGCGGGGAGCGGGGCATGCGCTGCTCGGGGTCCGAGAACAGCCACCAGCCCGCCGTCAGACCGAAGACGAGCGCCAGCTGGCGCCGCGCCCGGGTGCCCTCCACCAGCAGCAGAGCGCCGCCCCGCCGCAGCAGCCGCTTGGCCCCGGTCAGCGTGTCGGACAGCCGCCGGGTGGCGTGCAGGACGTTGGTGGCGAGCACCACGTCGTGGGCGCCCGGGGGCAGGCCCTGCCCGGCCGGGTCGGCCTCGATGTCCAGCACCTCGAAGCGGGTGAAGGGGTACTGCGTGCCGAAGCGGTTCCTGGCCTTGCGGACGAAGGCCGGGGAGACGTCAGTGAAGACGTACTCGATGCCGTCGCCGTAGGGGGCGAGGGCGGCGAGCACGGCCTCCGTGGTGCCGCCCGTGCCGGCACCGATCTCCAGGATCCGCACCGGTGCGATGGGGTCGGCGGCCCGGCGGGCCTCGACCTGCCCGGCCACGAGCCGCGCTACCTCCGCGTTGCAGCGGTCGGTGACCGGGTCGCCCCGGTAGACGGCGGCCACCCGCTCGGCGGAGCCGTCGGGGAAGAGGACCTCCATGGCGGGGCGGCGCCCGGTGAGCACGTCGGGCAGCGCGGTCAGGCAGTCACCGAGGAGCGTGACGACCGGCGCGAGGGATGGATGGCGTTCCACCAACTGGCCGCATTCGATGATGAGTTGCTTCTCCGACGCGGTCTTGCGGCCCGTCGGGCGCAGGCGGCCGTCGTCCGTGACGGTCAGCCAGTCCGCCTCGGCCAGCATGTCCAGCTGTGCCTGGAACAGCGCGGCGTGCTCGGGCACTACGCCCAGGCGGGCGGCGAGTTCCTCCCGGGAGGCCTCGCCCGCGCCGAACAGGCCCGCCCGGTCGAGCACCGACGCCAGCAGGCGCAGCGCCAGCTCCTCCGCCTCGGCGACCGCACGCTGGTGCGCGGCCAGTTCGCGGTCGGCGCCGGGCGCGCCCGGGAAGCGGACCTCGGGCAGCGGGTCCGGCGCACCGCCCGGCAGCACGCTCAGGGTGCGGTCGGGGTCGATGCCGAGGTTGTCCAGGATGGGACGGTCGGCGTCCAAGGCGAACACCTGGGGCAGGTCGGCTGCGAGGGTCCGCTCGACTACGGCCATGCCCTGCTCGGCGCTCAGCGGCCGGATGCCGGCGGCGCCGAAGCGGCGCAGCACCCGCTTCCGCTCCGGGTCGCCGCCCGCGTGCCAGTAGCCGAGGCTGAGGACCCGTACCGGGAAGGGCAGGGTGCGGGCGGCGTGCAGAACGTATGCGTCGGCGAAGGTACAGCCGGCGGCGTAGCCGGCCTGGCCGTGGTTGCCCTCGAAGGCCACGCCGGACGAGTAGAAGAGCGCGAAGTCCAGCGGTATCTCGCGCACCGCGTGCAGCAGGCTCCAGGCGGAGTCGCTCTTGGACTCCAGGGCGGTGCGCAACCCGTCCTCCGGCAGCTCCCGCAGCACCTGGTTGACCAGCACCATCGCGGCGTTGATCACCCCGTGCAGGGCGCCGAACTCGCGTACGGCGAGATCGACGGCCTCCGTCAGCGCGTCCGGGTCGGTGGCGTCGAGGGCGAGGTAGCGGACCTCGGCACCCCCCTTCTCCAGCTCCGCGACGGTCTGCCGTCGGCTCTCGTCGAGCGGGGAGCGGCCGACCACGACCAACTTCGCGCCGTAGGCGCCGGCCAGGTGCCGACAGGTGTCCCGGCCGACCACGCCGAGCCCGCCGACGACCAGGTAAACGCCGCCCGGGCGGAACCGGGGTGCGGCGGCGGGCAGTTCCAGCCGCTCCAGCGTGCGCACCCGGCGGACGCCCGCGCGCAGCGACACCGGCACCGGCCGGGCCGAGAACGGCTCGGCCACGATCGCATCGGCCGCCTCGGCGGCCTCCGCCGCGCGTACGTCGACGAGCGCCACGCGCAGCGCGGGGAACTCCTTGGCCGCGACGGCGGCCAGGCCGGTGGTCCCGGCGGCCCACGGGGAGGAGTCGTCGCCCGCCTCCAGCGGGTGGACGTCCGTGGTGACGACCTTCAGGCGTGTCTCGCGCTCCAGCAGGCCGTGCCGGGCCAGCGCCCGCACCAGGCGGTACAGGGCGACCGGGCCCCGGTCGGTCAGGGCACGCAGTTCGGCGCGGCCGGCGGGCTCGCGCCCGGGGGCCGTGGCGAGGAAGTAGACCAGGTCCGGTGCGCCGGATCCGGCCAGAGCGCGGTCGAGTTCGGCGTCCGCGAGACCGCCGGGGCCGACCGGGAGCCGTCGTACGTCGGCGCCGTGGTGGGCGCGGGCGATACCGGCGGCGGGCTCGGTATCCAGCCGCTCGCCGACCAGCAGCACGCTGCGGGCGCCCGCGGCGCGCTCCCGCACCGGCCGGGCGGTCCACACCGGCCGGTGCACGACTGCCGTGGACGGCTTGGCCTCGCGGTAGGTCAGGCCCTCGAACCGGACCCGTACCGCGCCGGTGTCGTCGCAGAGCAGTACCTCGAAGCGGTCGGATCCGGTCTCCCGGACGTACGACCAGCCGGTCATGGGGACGGCGCCGAACACCTCGACGCAGTCGGCCGCGAACGGCAGCATCGGCCGGGCGTGCGCGCCCCGGCGGCGGACCAGCAGGGCGGCGACGGTGTGCAGGGCGGCGTCCAGGACACCGGGGTGCAGGGCGTGCGCCGGGTCGTCGCCAGCGGGCTCACCGATCCGGCCCAGCACCTCGTCCAGGCCGGTCCACACCTGCCGGACGCGGCGGAAGAACGGCCCGTACGGCAGCCCCTGCCCGGACAGCGCCCGGTAGAAGGAGCCCACGCCCGCGCCCTCGTCCAGGCGGGCGCGCAGCGCGGTGACGTCGAGGGGGGCGGGCGCGGCCGGGGCGGTGGCGAGGCGTCCGCAGGAGCGTACGGCGTCGTCGGCGCCACGGACCTCGTACCGGTCGCCGTCGAAGGCCACCGCCACCGTCTCCTCGGCCCCGTCCAGGGCCAGCGGGACGACCCAGCGGACATCCGCGCAGGCCCGGCCGGCCAGTCCCCCGCTCGCCTCGGCGACCAGGTCCAGGTGGCCGACACCGGGCAGGATGGGCCGCCCGTCGACCACGTGATCGCGCAGCACCGGCTCGTCGGCGGCGAGTCGGCGCTCCCACCGGCGCGGGCCGCCCTGCGCGGGGGCGGGAGCCGGCGTGGTGTCGAGCCAGTGCCGTACCCGCTCGAAGGGGTACGCCGGCAGCGGCACCCGGCGGCGCTCGGCGGGGCGCAGACGGTGCAGCAGGTCCCAGTCGACGGTGACGCCCGAGACCCACAGCCGGCCGAGGAGGTCGTCGGCGCCGGCCGCGATCTGGGCGGCGAGGAAGTCCTCGCCGCCGATGCCGTCGGTCAGCAGGCCGGCCAGCGGCGGGTGCTGCTCCACCCGGCCCCGGTGCAGCCACTGGCCGCCCTCACCGCGGCCGACAGCGGCGAGCTTTCCGGCCGCGTCCGCGAGGTCGGCGGCGACGAACGCCAGCCTTGCGGCGAGGGGTTCGCGGCCCACGCGCAGGGTGTGGGCGACATCGGCCAGCCTCGGGGCACCCGGCTCGGCGAGGGCGCGGCCCAGGTCGGCCGCGCGGGCACGCAGCCGGTCCTCGTCGCGGGCGGACAGGACGATCAGCTCCGCCCGCTCGGGCCCGGCCGGGGCCAGCTCGGGGGTCACGTACTCCTCCACGACGACGTGCGCGTTGGTGCCGCCTGCGCCGAATGAGCTGACGGCCGCGCGGCGCGGCAGCGGACGCTCGTCGCCGTCGTACGCGCGCGGCCACGGCGCCGTCTCCCGCTGCACGGTGAACGGCGAGTTCTCGAAGTCGATGACCGGGTTGAGTTCCTCGGCGTGCAGCGTGGGCAGCAGCGTGCCGTGGCGCAACTGCAGGACGGCCTTGGTGAGCCCGGCGATGCCGGCGGCGCCCTCCAGGTGGCCGATCACGGACTTCACCGAGCCGAGCGCGCAGAATCCGGTGTCGCCGGTGTGCCGGGCGAAGGCCTGGGCCAGCGCGGTGTGCTCGATCGGGTCGCCCAGGGCGGTGCCGGTGCCGTGTGCCTCGACGCAGCCGATGGTGCGGGCGTCGATGCCCGCGGCGGCCAGCGCCTGTTCCACCAGCGCCTGCTGGGCCTGCGGGTTGGGCACGGTGTAACCGCTGGTCCGGCCGCCGTGGTTGACGGCGCTGGCGCGGATCACGGCGTGCACGGTGTCGCCGTCGCGGACCGCGTCCGACAACCGCTTGAGCACCACCGCGCCGACGCCCTCGCCGGGCACGTACCCGGTGCCGCCCTCGCCGAAGGCCCGGCAGCGGCCGTCGTCGGACAGCATGGTCTTGCGGCTGAGGTGCACGTACTTGTCGGGGTGCACGGCGACGTTGACGCCGCCGGCGATGGCGTACGAGCACTCGCCGCGGCGGATGCTCTCGCAGGCCTGGTGCACGGCGACCAGGGACGCGGAACAGGCGGTGTCGATCACCACGCTCGGACCGCGGAAGTCGCCGAAGTACGAGACCTGGTTGGCGATGGCGGAACGATTGGCCAGTACGACCTGGTGATTGCCGCGGGCGGACTCGGCGGCTGCGAGGATCGCGTAGTCGTCCCACATGACGCCGACGAACACACCGGCGTCGTGCCCCTGGCCGCCGTGGCGGGGCGCCGGGATGCGGGACGGCGGGTAGCCGGCGTTCTCCAGAGCCGACCAGGCCGTCTGGAGGAAGAGCCGCTCCTGCGGGTCCATCGTGCGGGCCTGCTTGGGCGCGATCTGGAAGAACAGCGAGTCGAAGGAATCCACGTCCGACAGGAAGCCGCCCCAGCGGCTGTAGCTGCGGCCCGGTGCGGCCGGGTCCGCGTCGAACAGGGCGTCGGCGTCCCAGCGGTCCGCGGGGACCTCGGTGACGCAGTCACGGCCCTCGGCGAGGTTGCGCCAGAACTCCTCCAGGGTGTCCGCCTGGGGGTAGCGGCCGCTGATGCCGATGATGGCGATCGGCTCGTCGGGGTCCCGGCGAGCGGGCGGGGTGCGCGGGCCCGAGGCGGGTGCGGGAGCGGGAGCGGTGTCCTGCTGCCGAGGCCCGGCCTCCTCCCGCTGCGGCTCGGTCCCCTCGGGGAACAGGCGGGCGACGGCGTCGGCCTGCTCGTCGAGGATGTGGCCGGCCAGGTCGTCGACCGTCCGGAACTCGAAGAACACGGTGCCGCGCAGGCCCGGGAAGTCCTTGCCCAGCAGCGAGTTGGACTCCATGACCAGCACCGAGTCCAGGCCGTAGTCGTCCAGCGGCACCCGGCTGTCGAGGCGCCCGGCGGGTAGCTTGAGCACGCCGGAGAGGACCTCGCGCAGGTGCTCCACCAGCCGGTCCCGGTGCCGGCCGGCACCGGCGGCGACGGGCGCCGGCGCGGCGGGCCGGGGCGGGGCGGGCGCGTCCGTCAGAGCGGCGTCGACGGCCGCCGGGTCGCCCCAGGCGGGCACGAGCCACGGGGCACCGGGGGCGAAGGAGCGAGCGAGGAGGTCGAGGCCCGCTTCCGCGGTCAGCGCCCGCATCCCGCTGCGGCGGGTGTACGCGGCCAGTTCCTCCTCGCGGACCAACCCGTCGACCCCGCCGACCGCCCAGAGCGGCCAGGCCAGGGACAGGCTGCGGCCGTGCCGCTCGCCCCGGCGCACCCGGCGGTCGCGGAGCACCGTGTACAGGTCGGCGAAGCGGTTGGCGGTGGCGTAGCCGACCGCTCCGAAGTCACCGATGAGGGAGGAGACGGAGGAGAAGACCACGAAGAGGTCGAGAGGGTCCTCGCGGGTCAGCCGGTCCAGGTGGACCAGGCCGTGCGTCTTGGCGCCGAGCAGCCGGGCGAAGCGCTCCCGGTCGCCGTCGGCGCGGCCCTCGTCGGCGACGCCCGCCAGGTGGAACACGCCGTGCAGGGCGCCGAACCGGTCCCGGGCGGCGGCCAGCGCCGCGTCGAGTTCGCCGTCCCGGGCCACGTCGGCGCGCAGGGCGAGCACCTCGGCACCGAGGCCGGTCAGCGTGCGGTGCCAGGCGCGGGTCGGCTCGTCGGGCTCGGAGCGGCCGATCAGCACCAGCTTGGCCGCGTGGGTGCGGGCCAGGTGCTCGGCGAGGACCCGGCCGATGGCACCGGCGCCGCCGGTCACGACATACACGCCGCTGTCCCGCAGGGGCACGTCGGCCGGGGTGGCCGGGCCGGTGAGCGGGCGCAGGGCCCGTACCTCCCGTTCGCCGGAGGCCGTACGGCGGACCTCCAGGCCTGCTGCGCGGGGTGCGGCACGCAGTTCCACCGCCACGGCCTGGGCGACCTCGGCGGCCGGGGCCGCGGTGTCGACGCCGAGGGTGAGCAGTTCCAGGCGCGGCGCGACCGGCCCGGTGGAGCGGGCGAACCCGGCCAGGGCGGCCCACTCGGGCCGGTCCTCGCCGTCGTCCTGCGCGTGCAGCACCAGGCACCGAACCCGGCCGGGCAGCACACCGGTGCGGGCCGCGTCGAGCACGTCCAGGACCGGGGCGCAGGCCCGGTCGAGCAGGTCGGCGGGCGAGCCGTCGTCCGCGCCGCCGAGGACGACGGCGAGGTCCAGCCCGTCCTCGTTGGCGAGGGAGGCGAGTCGGCCGGTGTCCTCGCCGGCGGCGACGACGCGCCGCCACACGCCGGTCGCGGCCAGCGCGGACTCCAGCTCCGGGTGCCGGCCGAGCAGGGCGAGGGTCCCGGCGGCGTCCGCCGCTTCCGGGTCGGCGGCGGGTCGCCAGTACGGCTCGTAGAGACGGGGTTCGCCGGAGGTGGCCTCAGGCTCGGCCTGCGCGGTGGGCGCGGCAGGCGTACGGCCGGCAAGTGCCGCCTGAGCGCCGGATGCGGGGCCCGCAGGCGTCGCCCGGGTGCTGGGCAGGCGGCCCGCGAAGTCCCGTACCGAGGCGAGTACGTGGCCCTGGTCATCGTACACGGTCAGGTCGTAGCGGCGCACGCCCGCCGACTCGCCGGACAGTCGGGCGTGCGCGTGGCAGACCTCGGGCAGCGGGGCAAAGGAGTCCAGGGCGCCGAGGCTGAAGGGGACGGCGAGTTCACCGGGGCGCGGTGCGGTGGTCCTGCCGGTCCAGTGGCAGGCCCGCAGGACGCCGTCGAGAAGCGCCGGGGGCAGCTGGGTGCCCGGGGCGGTACCGGCCTGGGCCAGCCGGACCAGCGCCTCGCCGGGGCCGACCCGGATCTCGTCGATGACCTGGAAGGAGGGACCGTACGCGAACCCTGCGGCCGTGTACTCGGTGTACGCGGCGGGTCCGTCGCGTACGACGGACAGGCGGGCGCGCAGCGCGGCGAGATCCTCGGCGGCCTCAGGGTCGGCGGGGGCGGGGACGGCGCTGCCGCGGGCGTGAGTGGTGCGGCCGGCACCGGTCCCGCTGTACACCTCGAAGGCCAGGCCGGTGCCGTCCGGGCGGAAGGAGACGTACAACTCCCGCCCACCGTCCGCGAGTTCGACGGCCCGGCCCCACACCACCTCGCGCAGGGCGTGCCGGGTGCCCGGCTCGGCGAGCGCGGCGGCGGCGCGGACGAACTCCAGCGTCGCCGCGCCCGCGAGCAGCGGCCGGCCCTCGATCACGTGGTCGCGCAGCAGCGGGTCGTGCGCGTGCAGCGTCTTGCGGAAGCGGACCTCGGTGACGGTGGACTCGTTGGCGTCGACCAGCGGATGCGGGGCAGTCGTGCCCAGGTCGGGGTCGAGCGGGATCCAGTAGCGCTCTGCGGCGAACGGGTAGCGCGGGGCACGCACCCGGCGCGGGGCCGGCCCCGGCCGGGCGGCGTGCCAGGCCGCCCAGTCCACGTCGGCACCGCCGAGCCAGCGGCGGGCCGGCTCGGCCAGTGGTCCCGCGTCGGCGAGGTCGGGCGCCGGGCCGCCGTCGGCGAACCAGCGCAGCGCGGCGACAAGCTCGCCGCCGTCGGTGACCGCCACCGCGAGCCGGGCGTCGAGGGGCTCGCGGCCCACCTGGGTGGTGAAGCACAGGTCGGCGAGCGGCACGCGCTCGGTCTTGACGAAGCGGGCGGCCGACTCTGCATAGGCGCGCAGCCGCTCCTCGTCGCGGGCGGAGAGCAGGAACAGCACGGGTTCGCTCGTGCGCTGCTCGCCCGCCGGTACGCCGGTGACCGGGTCGGGGTTCGGGGACTCCTCCAGGACGAGGTGCGCGTTGGCGCCGCCCGCGCCGAAGGAGCTGAGTCCGGCCCGGCGCGGCCGGTCCCCGTCGGGCCAGGCGGACAGCTCGCGCTGGACGCGGAACGGGGAACGCTCGAAGTCGATGTTGGGGTTCAGCTCGGCCGAGTGCAGTGAGGGCACCAGAGTGCGGTGCCGGAACTGCAGCAGCACCTTGGTGAGTCCGGCGATGCCGGCCGCGGACTCCAGGTGGCCGATGTTGGACTTGACCGAGCCGATCGGCCAGGTGCCGGGCGCGGCCTCGGCGGACCGGTAGGCGTGGGTGAGGCCGGTCAGCTCGATCGGGTCGCCCAGTGCGGTGCCGGTGCCGTGCGCCTCGACGTAGCCGATGTCCTCCGGGGTGACACCGGCCTGTTCCAGCGCGGTGGTGATCGCGCGCTGCTGGGCGCGCGGGTTGGGCACGCTGTAACCGTTGGTCCGGGCGCCGTGGTTGACGGCGCTGCCCAGGATCAGGCCGTGGATGCGGTCCCCGTCGGCCAGCGCCCTGCGGTAGGGCTTGAGCAGGACGGCGCCGACGCCCTCCCCGGGCACATAGCCGTCGCCGCCCGCGCCGAAGGCCCGGCAGCGGCCGTCGGAGGACAGGAAGCGACCCTGGCTGAGGAAGGCGAACTTGTAGGGGTGGACGGAGACGTTGACGCCTCCGGCGATGGCCAGTTCGCTCTCGCCCCGGCGCAGGCTCTCGCAGGCCAGGTGGATCGCGGTGAGCGAGGAGGAGCACATGGTGTCCAGCGCCATGCTCGGACCGGACAGGTCCAGGGCGTGACTGACCCGGTTGGCGATGGTGGCGAAGGACGAGCCGGTGAGCGGCCGACCGCCGCGCAGGGCGTCCAGGGCACCGTGGAACTGGTACTCGCCGTACATCACGCCGACGTACACGCCGACGGGCCGGTCGGCCAGGTCGGAGCGGCGGTAGCCGGCGTCCTCAAGGACGTGCCAGGCGTTCTGCAGGAACAGCCGCTCCTGAGGGTCCATCAGTTCGGCCTGGCGCGGGGAGATGCCGAAGAAGAGCGGGTCGAAGCGGTCGACGTGGCGCAGGAATCCGCCGCACCGGGTGTGGGCGAGGCCGGGCGCCGCCGGGTCCGGGTCGTACCAGCGGCGGCTGTCCCAGCGCTCCGCGGGGATCTCGGTGATGCAGTCGCGGCCCTCGGCCAGGGTGGCCCAGAACTCGTCGAGGTCGTCGGCGGCCGGGTAGCGGCCGGTCAGGCCGATGACGGCGATGGCGTCGTTGTCGTCCTCGGCGGGTTCGGCGGCGTCGGCTCGTCCGGGACGGCGCTGGGAGCGCGCCGGGCGCAAGGCAGCGGCGCGGGCCGTGGTGGTGAGAGGTGCGGCGGCCGGTTCGCCGCCGCTCAGCTCGGCCGCGTGGTGCTCGGCGAAGTAGTCGGCGAGTTCGCCGAGGGTGGCGTATTCGAAGAAGAGCGTCTTGGACAGGGCGTCGAAGTGCCGGTCCAGCTCGCGGTTGAGCTTTGCGATCATCAGCGAGTCGATGCCGAACCGGTCGAACGGGGCGTCCTCGGCCAGTTCGACCGGATCCAGGCCGGTCTCGGAGGCGATCAACTCACGCAGCATCCGCAGGGCCTCGTCGCGCGGGGCGCCGCCCTCGGCGGGCGCGGTGGCCGTGGCGGTCCGGGCCGCCCGAGCGACGGGCGCGGTGAGCGCGGTGGTGATGGTACGGACGTCCCCGTAGGCGGCGACGAGCGCGCCGGGGGTGCCGAGGGCCCGCTCGAACAGGGCGAGGCCGACCTGAGTGGGCAGGACGCCGAAGCCGGTGCGGGCGGCGATGTCCGCGGCGGCCTCGGTGCTCTGGCGCATCCCGCCGTCGGCCCACATCGGCCAGGCGATCGCGGTGATCCGGCCGTGCCGTTCGGCGTAGGCCTCCAGGTAGGCGTTGGCGTACGCGTAGTCGGTCTGGCCGGGGTTGCCGACGTGGGCGGCGATGGAGGAGAAGGCGACGAAGAAGTCCAGCGGGTCGCCGGCGGTGGCCGCGTCCAGGGCGCGCAGTCCGGCGGCCTTGGGGGCGAGGACGGCGGCGAAGTCCTCGTCGGACTTGGTCAGGGCGAAGCCGTCGCGCAGCACCCCGGCGGCGTGGACGACTCCGTTGAGCGGACCGAACTCCTCGCGTAGAGAAGAGAGTTGGGTGGCCACGGCCTCCGGATCGGACACGTCGACGGTGTGGTAGGTCAGGCGTTCATCCAGGTCGGCGGGCCGTTCGCTGCGGCCCAGCAGGATGACGCGGGCGTCGGCCCGGGAGAGCAGCCGGCCGGCGACGGCGCGGCCCAGTCCGCCGGCGCCGCCGGTCACGACGTACACGCCGCCGTCGCGGACCGGCACCGGACCGGCGGCCGGGGCGGGCTCGGCCTGCGGGATCCGGCGGCCCTGTGCGGTGTGGGCGACCTCCGGATCTCGGCCGTGGCCGGCCAGTTCACCGGCGAGCGCGTCGGCCTCGGCCACGTCCTCGGCGAGGCCGACGGCCTGCACTTCGAGGAGGGGGTTCTCCGCGCGGACGGTCCGGGCGAAGGCGGCGAGTGCGGCGCGCTCGGGGCGTGGGCCGTCGGTGTCGTGACGGTGCAGCAGCAGGACCCGCACGGGTGCGGTGGGACGGGCGGCGAGGAGCGTGCGGACGACGTGCAGCGCCTGTTCGGGGGCCGGTTCGTCGACGAGGACGACGTCGGGCGCGGTGGCCGGGTCGAGGTCGCGGGCGACCGTGCCGATGCCCAGGGCGGTGAGGAGAGCGGCGAGCTGTGCGCCGCGCGCCGGGTCGGCGGCGACGACGGCGGCCGTGTCGCCGAGAGGTGGGTCGGTGGGCGCGGCGGGCGCGGCGGTCCAGCGGCGGACCAGCAGGGCCGACTCGCGGGGTTCGCGCAGGACGCGCACGGCGAGGTCGTGCAGGCGGGCCAGGACCTCGCCGTGGACGTCCAGGACGGTAAGGTCGGCGTGCGCGGTCCGCTCCCCCAGCCGGCCGGCCGTGACGTGGACGCGGCAGGGCCCGGTGACGGGGGCGTGCACGGTGAGTTCGCCCAGGGCCAGCGGCAGGAAGCCGTCGGCCCGCTCGCCGTAGGCGCGGGCCAGCAGCACGACCAGGGCGTGCAGGGCACCGTCCAGAAGCGCGGGGTTGAGCACGGCGCCGTCGAGCGCGGCACCGTCGGGCAGGTCGAGGGTGCCGAGGGCCTCCGCGTCGCCGAGCCGGACCTCGGTGAGGGCACGCATGCGAGGGCCGTAGTCCAGGCCGCGGGCGCGCAGGATGTCGTAGCAGTCGGTGGGGGTGACCAGCTCGGCGCAGCGGGCGGCGACGGCGGCCGGGTCGGCCGGTGCGGGGCGCTCGACGGCTCCGGGGCGGATCTCGCCGACCGTGACCACCCGCTCGTCGGCGGTGAGTTCGAAACCGACCGTGTCGCGCTCGCGCCACAGCTGGACCAGCGCGGTGCGCGGCCCGGCGGCGTAGGAGAGCAGCTGCTCGAAGGAGACGCCGCGCAGCCCGACCGGTCCGCCGAGGGAGAGTTCACCGGCCGCGCGGGCCAGTTCCAGCTGTCCGGCGGCGGGTAGCACGGGCTCGGCGTCCACGCGGTGGTCGGCGAGGTAGAACTCGGTGCCCGTGCGGGAACTGCGGTAGGCGAGGGTGTCCAGGGTGGAGACGTTCTCGTCCAGCATGGGGTGCGGGCCGGGGCCGGTGACCCGGTCGGCGGATGCGCTGGTGTCCGGGCCGGTCAGCCAGCAGCGGCGGCCCTCGAAGGGGTACGTCGGCAGCGGGACGCGGCCGCGCTCCTCGCCCTCGAACCAGGCCGCCCAGTCGACGGCGACGCCGGCCTGCCAGGCGCGGGCCACGCCGTCCCAGGGGCCGTCGGTCACGCCGAGGGCAACACCGCGGACCTCGTCGTGGGCGGTGCGCACGGGGATGCGCGCGCGGGCGGCGGGCGGTACCGGTCCGTCGCCGGTCAGCGCCTTCTCCAGCCGCAGCGCCCCGGTCACGCAGGCGGCGGCCCGGGCCGCGAGCCCGTCGCCGTGCACCGCGACCGGGGTGAGGCCCCAGTCGAGCCACAGCTTGCCGAGCGCGTACTGCACGGCGAACGCCCGCCCCCGCTCGCCCAGTCGCTCGGCGCCCGCGGCGAGCGCGGCCTCGTGGTGCGCGGCGAAGGCGGGCTCGGCGGCGGCCCACCGGCCGGCCAGGCCCGCCGCGTCCGGGACGTCCTCGGCGAAGACGAAGGAGACCTCGCCGGTCCCGGGCCGCTCGGGGACCGGGGCCTCGCGCAGCGCCCGGGCGAGGGCGGCGCGGTCGGAACCGGTGACGGCGAGCCGGTGCTCGTGGGCGCGGCGGCCCACGGCCAGCGTGTAGGCGACGTCGGCGAGCGCGGCCGGGTCGTCGCCTTCGAGGTGGGCGGCCAGATTCCGGGCGGCCGTGCCCAGCGCGGTCGCGGTACGGGCGGACACCACCAGCAGCTGCTGTGCGCGGTGGGCGTCGCCGGTGACGGGGGCGGGCGGGGCCTCCTGGAGGATCGCGTGCGCGTTGGTGCCGCCGATACCGAAGGAGCTGACGCCCGCGCGCAGCGGGCCCTCCCCGGTCCAGGGGGCGGTGTCGGTGCTCACCTTGAAGGGGCCGGCCGCGAAGTCGATGGCCGGGTTGGGCGTGGTGTGGTTGACGGTCGGCACCAGCGTCCGGTGCTTCATCATCAGTACCGTCTTGATCACGCCCGCGACACCGGCCGCCGCGTCCAGGTGACCGATGTTGGACTTCACCGAGCCGATGGCGCAGAACCCGGTGTCGGCGGTGGACTCCCGGAACGCCCGGGTGAGCGCCGAGACCTCGACCGGGTCGCCGAGGCGGGTGGCGGTGCCGTGTGCCTCGACGTAGCCGATGGAGCGCGGGTCGACGCCGGAGACGATGTGCGCCTCGCGGATGACGGCGGTCTGGCCGGCGGCGCCGGGCGCGGCGAAACTCACCTTGCCGGAGCCGTCGTTGTTGGTGGCCGTGCCCTTGACGACGGCGTGGATGGTGTCCCGGTCCGCGATGGCGTCCCGCAGCGGCTTGAGGACCAGGACACCGACGCCGTTGCCGAGGACGGTGCCGCTGGCGTCCGCGTCGAAGGTGCGCACGTGCCCGTCCCGGGACAGGATCGCGCCCTCCTCGTACAGGTACCCCTTGGCCTGCGGCAGCTTCACGGTGACACCGCCGGCCAGCGCCATGTCGCACTCGCCGTTGATCAGGCCCTGGCAGGCCAAGTGGAGGGCGACGAGGGAGGTTGAGCAGGCGGTCTGGACGGCGTAGCTGGGGCCTTTGAGGTCGAGCTTGTAGGACAGCCGGGTGGCCAGGAAGTCCTTGTCGTTGCCGACCATCACCGCGAAGTGGTCGGAGGTGGTGGCCTGGTCGACGTTCGGGAGGACCTGCTGCTGAAGGTAGGTGTTGATGGCCGCGCCGGCGTAGACGCTGATCAGCCCGTCGTAGCGGGCGGGATCGTAGCCGGCGTGCTCCAGGGCGGCGTGGCCGGCCGTCAGCAGGATGCGGTGCTGCGGGTCGGTGATCGCGGCCTCGGCCGGGGTGAACTCGAAGTACCCGGTGTCGAACAGGTCGACGTCCGGGATGATCCCGTGGGCGGGGACGTACTCCGGGTCGTCCAACAGTCGGGCGGGCACCCCCGCCGCAGCCAGTTCCTCGCGGCTGAAGCGGGTGATGCCCTCGCGCCCCTCGCTCAGCAGGCGCCAGAAGGAGTTCAGGTCGTCGGCGCCGGGGAAACGCCCGGCCATGCCGATGATCGCGACATCCGTCTCGGCTGCCTGGACGTCGTGGCTGCTCACTGGCCCTGTCTCCCCTTTTCGTACGCCCGTTCCGGTCAGGACGGGCAGGTGGTGGCTCTGGTTCGGTGCGGGCTCTCGGCCCCTGGGGGCTGCGGCGGCGGTGGCCGGGGTTCAGTCCGGCCGGGGCCGGCTCACCGGGCCGTCTTCCGTCGTACGGGCCGACGACCGCCGGCCCGTGGCGCGCTCTTCGCGGCTGCCCCGGACCCCTCCGCCTCGGCGCGGGTGCGCAGGTCGGCGAGTGAGGCGTCGGGCTCCCCGGCGATCCGGGCGAGTAGCCGTTCGTAGGTACGGGCCATGCGCTCGGCGGTGTCCCGGGCGAACAGGTCGGTGCTGTACTCCAGGTAGCCGCCGAGGCCGTCGCCGCTCTCCTGGACGACGAGGCTGAGGTCGTAGCGTGCGGGGCCGGCGTGGGTGCGCACCTGGGTGACCGTCAGCTCGTCGGCGCCGGCCGCGGTGTCCCAGGTCGGCAGCAGGTTGAACGCCGCCCGGAACAGCGGGGAGCCGGCCGCGTCGGGCTCAGGTGCCAGGGTGCGCACGAGGTCGGTGAAGGGCAGGTCCTTGTGCCCGTGGGCCTCGGTGGTCACCTTCTTGGCCTCGGCCAGCAGCTCGGTGAAGGTCCGGTGGCCGGTCACGTCCAGGCGCATCGGCAGCATGTTGACGAAGTAGCCGACGACACCCTCCAGTTCGGCCCAGGGACGGTTGGCGACCGGGGAGCCGATGACCAGCTCGCTGTCGTCGGTGCGGCCGCCGAGCAGCACGGCGAAGGCGGACAGCAGCGTCATGTACGGGGTGGCCCCGGCGTCCCGGCCGAGCCGCCGGAGCCTGCCGGCCACCTGCTTGGAGACCCGGAGATCCACCGAGGAGCCCTGGTACGTCTTCACCGGGCACCGCTCGTAGTCGGTGCGCAGCGCCGGGCGGACGGGCAGGTCGGCCAGCGCCTGACGCCAGTGGCCGCGCTGGCGGCCGAGTTCCGCCGCGTCCACGGCGGCCTGCTGGCGGCGAGCGAAGTCGGCGTAGTCGAGGGGCAGTTCGGGCAAGGTGGCGTCGTGCCCCGTGGCGAGTGCGCGGTAGAGGGCGAGCTGCTCGGTCAGGACGATGTTGACCGACCAGCCGTCGAAGACGCCCCAGGGCCGGGTGAGCACCGCGACGTGCCGGTCCTCGGCCAGGGTGAGCAGGTGCGAGCGGAGCGGATACGGGTCCTCCGGCGCGAAGGGCCGGGCCCGCTCGGCATGCAGCCACTCGACGAGCCCGGTCGCGTCGCGGGGACCGGGGACCACGCTCACGGTGAAGCCGTCGGCCTCGTGCACGCGCTGGGTGATCGTGCCGTCGGCGTGGCGGTGGTAGCTCGTCCGCAGGATCGCGTGCCGCTCCACCAACGCCCACACACTGCGCACGAACGCGTCCCGGTCGAGGGGTCCGTCCAGCCGGAAGGCCAGCTGGACGTTGTCGTACGCGGCGGACACATGCGCGGGCCTGTTCAGGAACCAGAGGTCACGCTGCTGGAGGGAGAGGGGGGCGTCGCCGGTGTTCGGGGTGGTGCCGGTCGTCGCGTTCGGCGTCGGGGTCCCGGACGCCTCCGTCCCGGTGCCCTCCGCCCCAGCGGCCTCCCTCTCGTCATCGCCGTCGGCCGCCGTACGCCGGTCCTCCTCCGCCACGCCCGGCGAACCCCCGGTCGCGGCCGGGCTCCCGTTCCCCTCCAGCAGGGTGTCCAGTGCCATCGCGATGCCGGACATGTCGGGTGCGGTGAGGATGGCCTGGAGGGGGAGGTCGGTGCCCGTCTCCTTCTTGATGCGCAGGGAGAGGCGGGTGGCGAGGAGGGAGTGGCCGCCGAGGTCGAAGAAGCCGTCGTGCAGGCCGACCCGGCTGACGTCGAGGACCTCGCCGGCGATGCGGCACAGCGTCCGCTCGGTGGCGGTGCGCGGCGCCACGTACTCCTTACGGGCCAGGTCGTGCTCGCTCGGGGCGGGCAGGGCGCCCCGGTCGACCTTGCCGTTGCGGTTGACCGGCAGCTCGCCCAGGACGACGAACGCGGTGGGCACCATGTAGTCGGGCAGCCGGGCGGCCAGGTACTCCTTCAGCTCCCGGGCGGGCGACGCCTCCTGGCCGGCCTCCTCGCGCCACTCCCGGGTCGGGCTGACGTAGGCGACCAGCACGCGGGCGGCGCCGGAGCCGTACGGCAGGACCACGGCGCGGTGCACCGAGGGGTGGGTGTGCAGGTGGTTCTCGATCTCGCCCGGCTCGACCCGGAAGCCGCGGATCTTGACCTGGTCGTCGACCCGGCCCAGGTGCTCGATCAGTCCGTCGGGCCGCCACTTGACCAGGTCGCCGGTGCGGTACATGCGGGTGCCCGGTGTGAAGGGGTTGGCGACGAACCGCTCGGCGGTCAGCCCCGGCCGGCCGAGGAAGCCGCGGGCCAGCTGGTCACCGGCGATGTACAGCTCACCGGGCACGCCCTGCGGCAGCAGCCGCAGGGCCGAGTCGAGGACGTAGGCCTGGGTGTTGCACACCGGCGCGCCGATCGGCACCCGGACGGCGCCCGGCTCAGCGGTGTACGGCGCCTCCAGGCCGAGGGCGCCGCCGACCTCGGTGGGACCGCACAGGTTGTACAGCTCGGTGCCGGGCAGGGCGCGCGCCACGCGCTCGGCCAGCTCCACGGGCAGCGGTTCGCCGGTGGCCTCCAGGCGGACCAGGCCGGTGCAGTCGGCGGCGGCCGGTTCGGAGAGGAACTCGGCGAGCATCGACGGCACGAAGTCGATGTCGGTGATGCGCTGGTCGCGGATGAGGTGGGCCAGGTACTCGGGGTCCTTCTGTCCGCCGGGCCGGGCGATGACGACGGTGCCGCCGACCTGGAGCGGCCAGAACAGCTCCTTGATGGAGACGTCGAAGCCGATCGAGGTCTTGAACACGATCCGGTCGCCCTCGCGCATGCGGTAGGCGCGCTGGTCCCAGTGCAGCCAGTTCATGCTGGCCCGGTGGGTGATCATCACGCCCTTGGGGCGGCCGGTGGTGCCGGAGGTGTAGAGCACGTACGCCGGGTTGTCGGCGTACACCGGCACGTCGGGATCGGTGTCGGGCAGGCCAGCGGTGTCCGGGAGTTCCTCCAGCAGAAGCAGCGGGCGCCCGTCGGAGAGCATCTGCTCGCGGCGTTCGAGCGGCAGGTCCGGGTCCAGTGGCAGGTAGGCGGCGCCGGACTTGAGGATGCCGTAGATCGCGACGAGCAGGTCGACAGAGCGCTGCATGCTCACGGCGACCAGTTGCTCGGGGCCGGCGCCGCGCGCGGTCAGCCAGTGCGCGAGCCGGTTGGCGCAGGTGTTCAGCTCCGCGTACGACAGTTCGGCGTCCTCGAAGACCAGCGCGGTCAGGTCGGGGGTACGGGCGACCTGGGCGGCGAAGGCGGCCGTGAGTGTCGGGGACGGCATCGGGGTGTCCGTGGCGTTCCACTCGGTCAGCAGGCGCCGGCGCTCGACGGCGGGCAGGACGTCGATGTCGAGGGCCTGGGTGCCGGTGCCGTCGCCGTCGGCGAGGGCGTCGGCGATGCCCCGCAGGGCGGCCTCGACGTAGTCGGCGACGGCGTCCACCGAGACCGAGTCGTCGGTCTGGAGGTCGAGGGAGAACTCGCTGCCGAAGTCGTCGAGGGAGACGGACAGCGGATAGTTGATGCCGTCGGCGGCGGCGAGGAACCGTACGCCCTGGTCCTCGATGCGGATCGCGGCGGCCTCGCCGTGCCCGGGCTCGAAGTGCCGGAAGTTGCCGACCGCGCTGAACAGCGGGGCGTCGCCGTCGGTGTCGGCGCACCGCTGGGCCAGGCCGAGCGGGGTGTGCTCGCGAGCGACCAGCTCCCTGAGGCCGGCATCGACCTCGTCGATCAGCTCCCGCACCGTGCGTCCGGTGAGCCGGACCCTGAGCGGCAGGGTGTTGATGAAGTTGCCGAGCATCCGCTCGACGCCCGTGACGCCCTGCAGGCGCCCGGACATCACAGAGCCGAAGACGACGTCCTCGCGGCCGCTGCACGCGGCGACCACGCGGGCCCAGGCGGCGTGGAAGAGACACGCCGGGCTCAGCCGCAGCCGCCTGGCGTGGGCGCGCAGCTCGCGGGTCAGGTCGTCGGGCAGCGAGCGGCGCAGCCGCGTGACCCCGCTGGCGTCGCCGTGCGTGTCGGACAGGCCGAACGGGAAGGTCGGTTCGGTGACGTCGCCGAGTGCCCGGCGGAAGTAGTCCTCCGCGTCCCCGGCGGCCTGCTGGTGCAGGGTGTGGCCGACGAACTCGCGGTACGGCGCCGGGGACGACAGCAGGTCGGCGCGGTCGGCCATGTGCAGGGCCAGCTCCTGCAGGGTCAGCCGCAGCGAGGTGGCGTCCTCGATGAGGTGGTGGGCGGTCAGGAGCAGATAGCGGCGCTCGGAGCGCGGATCCTCGGCGACGACCAGGCGCAGCAGCGGCGCGCTGTCCAGGCTCATTCGTTCGGGGCGCGCCAGCAGTTCCCTCGCCTGCTCCTCGGCGTCCCGGTCGGCGGCGAGCCGGATCCGCCGCACGGGCAGGGTCGCGGTGCGGTGCACGACCTGAACCGGTTCGGGCAGTCCGGTGGTGAGGACGGCGGTGCGCATCACGTCGTGGCGGTCGACGATGCGCTGCAGCGCGTCGGTGAACCGGGCGCACGCCTGCTCGTCCTCGGCCCGGTAGAGGGTGGCGACGAGGTACGGGTCGTGGTCCGGGTCCATCAGGTGGTGGAAGAGGATGCCCTCCTGCGTGGACAGCAGCGGGTACACGTCCTGGACGGCGGCCGCGCCGCCGGGCACGGCGGCCACGACGGTGTCGATCTGCTCCTGGGTGAGGTCGATCAGCGGGAGCAGGCCGGGCGTGAGGCGCTCGCAGCCGTCCGGGATCGGGTTGTCCGGGACGGTGTGCGCGGGCGCCGCGCCGGTCCGGTCGATGCGCGCGGCCAGTTCGGCCAGCGTGGGGGCGGTGAAGACGTCCTGCACGGTGACGTGCAGGCCGCTGTCCTTCAGCCGGGCCACCAACACCGTGATCATCAGGGAGTGGCCGCCGAGGGCGAAGAAGTTGTCGTCGGCGCTGATCCGGCCGGCGTCGAAGCCGAGCAGTCCGGCGCAGATCCCGGCCAGTGTCCGCTCGGTGCCGGTCGCGGGGGCGACGTAGGCGCGCTGGGTGAACGCCTCGATGCCGGGGGCGGGCAGGGCGCGCCGGTCGAGCTTGCCGTGCGCGGTCACGGGCAGGGTGTCGAGTGCGACGAACGCGCCCGGGACCATGTACTCGGGCAGGGTGCCCTCAAGGTGCCGGACCAGGTCGGTGCGGTGGCCGTCGAGGGCCTGTCCGGGTTCGAGGACGAGGTAGGCGACCAGGCGGGGGCTGCCTGGCTGGTCCTCGCGGACCAGGACCGCGGCGGAGCGGACGGCGGGGTGCTCGGCGAGGCGGTGCTCGATCTCGCCCGGCTCGATGCGGAAGCCGCGCAGCTTGACCTGGTCGTCGGCGCGTCCGAGGAATTCCAGGGCACCGTCGGGCAGTCGGCGCACCAGGTCGCCGGTGCGGTACATGCGGGCGTCCGGGCCGTCGGCGAACGGGTTCGGCAGGAACCGCTCGCGGGTCAGCTCGGGCTGGTGCAGATAGCCGCGGGCCAGTCCGACGCCGGCGATGTACAGCTCGCCGACGCAGCCGATGCCCTGCGGTGCGAGAGCCTCGTCGAGCACGTGCAGCTGGATGTTCTGGATGGGCCGGCCGATGGGCACGACGCGGGGTGCCGGTCCGGCGGGTACGGTCCAGTGGCTGACGTCGACGGCGGCCTCGGTGGGGCCGTAGAGGTTGTGCAGCGGCGCCGGGTGACGCTCGTAGTGGCGGGCGCACAGGTCCGGGGGCAGGGCCTCGCCGCTGCAGAAGACCTGCCGCACGGTTGTGCACCGCGCCCAGCCGGGCTCCTCAATGACGCTGCGCAGCATGGACGGCACGAAGTGCAGGGTGGTCACGCCGAAGTCCTGGACAGCGGAGACCAGGTAGGCCGGGTCGCGGTGGCCGCCGGGTGCGGCGACGGCGAGGCGGGCTCCGAAGAACAGCGGCCAGAAGAACTCCCACACGGACACGTCGAAGCTGTAGGGAGTCTTCTGCAGGACGACGTCGTCGCCGGAGAGCCGGTACTCGTTCTGCATCCACTCGATGCGGTTGACGGCGGCCCGGTGCTCGATCATCACGCCCTTGGGCCGGCCGGTGGAGCCGGAGGTGTGGATGACGTACGCCAAGTTTCCTGCGCCCAGGCCGAGTCCGGCGGCAGGAAGGTTGTCGTCCCGGTCGCCGGGAACGTCCTTGCCGTCCTGGTCGCGCAGGGTGCCGTCGGGGTGCAGGGCGAGCAGGTGGGCGGCGCCGTGCAGCGGCTCGGTGTCCAGGTGCGGCTGGGTGAGGATCACGTCGGCGCCGGAGCGCTCGACGAGGTCGGTGCGGCGGGCCGCGGGATAGGACGGCTCGATCGGCATGTAGGCGCCGCCGGCCTTCAGGGCGCCCAGGATACCGGCGACCATCTCGGGGGAGCGCTCGGCGTGCAGGCCGACCAGCGTGTCCGGTCCGACGCCGTGCCGGCGCAGGCCGTGGGCGATGCGGTTGGCCCAGGCGTTGAGCTCGGCGTACGTCCAGGAGCGGTCGGCGGTGACCAGAGCGGTGTGCTCGGGGTGCCGGGCCACCCGGTCCTCGAACAGCTCGTGCAGGCAGCGGTCGTCGGTGAAGGGCCGCCGGGTGTCGTTGAACCCCTCGACCACCTGGCGGCGCTCCTCGGCGCCGACCATGACGAGCCGGGACACCGGCAGCGCCGGGTCGTCGGCGACGGCGGCGAGCAGCCGCGTGTAGTGGCCGATGAAGCGCCGGACGGTGTCGCGGTCGTACAGGTCGGTGTTGTACTCGACGGTGCCGGCCAGTCCGTCGGGGGTCTCCCGCACGTCCACGGTCAGGTCGAACTTGGTGAAGCTGAGGTCGATGTCGACCGGGGAGACCACCAGGTCGCCGAGGGTGACGTCGCGGCGGGTCTGGGCCTCCTGGAGGACGAACAGCGTCTGGAAGACGGGCGAGTGGGCGAGGCTGCGCTCGGTGCCGAGGGCGTCCACCACCGCCTCGAAGGGCACGTCCTGGTGGTCGTACGCCTCCAGCGCGGTCTTCTTCACCCGGGCCAGCAGGTCGCGGAAGTCCGGGTCGTCCGCGAGGTCGGCGCGCATCACCAGGGTGTTGGCGAAGAAGCCGACCAGGTCCTCCACCTCGCGCCGGCCGCGGTTCGCGACGACCGTGCCGACGGCGATGTCCGTCTGGCGGGTGTAGCGGTTGAGGACGGCCATGTAGGCCGCGAGCAGGGTCATGTAGAGCGTGGCGTCGTGGAACTTGGCCACCTCGCGCAGGGAGCCCAGCAGGTCGGCCGGGCAGGTGAAGCTCTCGCGGGCCCCCGCGTACGTCTTCACGCGCGGGCGCTCCCGGTCGGCGGGCAGTGTCAGCCGCGGGTCGATCCCGGCCAGCTGCCGCTTCCAGTAGTCCGTCTGACGGTCGTGCAGGTCACCGGCGAGCCGCTCGCGCTGCCAGTGCGCGTAGTCCGCGTACTGCACGGGCAGCAGTTCCAGCGGGTCAGGGCGGCCCGCGCAGAACGCCTCGTACAGGGCGACCAGGTCGCGGAAGAAGACGCCGACCGACCAGCCGTCGCACACGCTGTGGTGGGTGGTGACGAGCAGGTGGTGCTCCTGCTCCGACTGGCGCAGCAGCCGTACCCGGATCAGCGGCCCGCGCTCCAGGTCGAACGGGGCGGCGGCCTCGTCGCGGCAGACCGCGGCGAGCCGCGCCGGGTCGGTCAACTGCTCCTCGGCGACGGTGAAATCGCTGCCGTCGCCGATGACCTGGCGCGGCACGCCGCCGTCGTCGGCGAACCGGGTGCGCAGCACCTCGTGCCGCTGGACGACCGCCTCCAGGGCGCGCAGCAGCGCGGGGCGGTCGAGGCGGCCGCGCAGCCGCATCGCCATCGGAATGTTGTAGGCGGCGCTGGTGCCGTCCAGCTGGGCGAGGAACCACAGCCGCTGCTGGGTGAAGGACAGGGGCACGGGTGTGCCGTCGGTCCGGGGCAGTCGAGGGATGGTTTCGAGCGCGGAAAGGTCGACGCCCTGCTTGCGCAGCAGCGCGATCAGGGCGCGCTGCCGCTTCTCCGGCAGCGAGCGGATCCTCCGGATGAGGTCGAGGCCGGTGTCCTGGCTGGTGGTGTCCATCGTCGTCCCCTGCCTCAGCTCTCGATGTCCAGCGCGTCCAGCTCCTCGTCGCTCATGTGCTCGACGAGGGCGATGCTTTCGAGGATCAGATCCAGCTCGCGCGTGCTGGCGTCCCCGGCCACGGGGAGGCGAGCGCGCAGTTCTCGGGCCATGTCGGAAAGGCGCGGTGCGGTGAAGACCGCTTCGGTCGGCAGCTCGACGCCCGCCCGCTCCTTGAGCAGGTTGATCAACCGGGTGGCCAGCAGCGAGTTGCCGCCGAGCGAGAAGAAGTCGGTGCGTGCGGTCAGCATGGCCGCGTCGACCTGGAGGACGTCGGCCCAGGCCTGCGCCATGGTCTGCTCGGCGTCGGTGACAGCGTCGGCGGGCGGCACGGCGTCCGGCGCCGGCAGCGGCGGTACGGCCGCCTGCGGGGTGCGTCCGACCCAGTAGCTGCCCGCCTCGAACGCGGTGGCCGGCAAGGGCACCATCCAGCGCCGCCCGGTGTGCAGCGCGCTCCAGGGCACCCGGACCCCGCGCACCCACAGGGCGGCCAGTTCCTCCAGGGCCCGGTCCTCGGCGAGCCCGGCGAGGAAGGCCTCGCCCCGGGTGCCGGACAGGACGGAGGCCAGCGGGCCCGGATCCTCGTCGGCGTTGCCCCGGTGGACGGGCACGGTCGCGGGGATGCCCGCCATGTGGTCGGCGAGCGCCCGGGCCAGTTCGGCACGGTCGGCGGCGACCACGGCGAGCCGTTCGGGCAGCGGCTCGCGGCCCAGCTGTGTGGTGTAAGCGATGTCGGCGAGGCTGACGGTGCCGTCCTCGTCCGGCAGGGCCGCCAGGTGGTCGTGCAGGCGCCGTACCGCCGTGGCCAGGCGTTCCTCGGTCCGGGCGGAGACCACGACGACCTGCGGCGCGGTGTCCGGGGTGGAGGTCCGGACCTCGGTGGCGGCCGGAGGTGCCTCCACGACCATGCTGACGTGACTGCCGCCCGCCGCGACACAGTTGACGAGGGCGCGGCGGGGCAGGGACGGGCCGCCGGTGTCCGTGCCGCCGCGCGGCTCCCAGTCGGTCAGCCGCTCGCACAGTTCGAGCGGCGAACCGTCCAGGTCCAGGCGGGGGTTGGCGGTGCCGGCGTCGACGAGCGGGGCGATCTGGCCGTGCTGGAGCTGCAGGACGACCTTGGTGAGCTGGGCAATGCCGGAGGCCGCCTCGGGGTGCCCGAGGTTCGACTTCACGGCGCCGACCGGCACCGGGGTGGTGACACCGGCGAACACCTCGCGCAGGGCGCGCAGTTCGACCTCGTCGGAGAACGCGGTGCCGTTCGCTGCGGACTCGACGTAGCCGATGGAGCCGGGTTCGGCACCGGCCCGCTCCAGCGCCCGGCGCATCGCCGCGACCTGGGTGCGGTGGCTGGGCGTCATGAAGCCGTTGGAACGGCCACCGTGCAGCGAGGACGTGCTCTTGAGGACCGCGAGGACGGGATCGCCGTCGCGCAGCGCCGCGTCCAGCGGCTTGAGCAGGACGGCGCCGACCGCCTCGGCGGGCAGATAGCCGTCGCCGTCGCGGAAGCTGCGGGCGCCCGGGTGGGTGCCGAGCAGCTGCATCTCGGAGAGCGCGACGTACTTGTCCTCGTGCACGGTCAGGTTGACCCCGCCCGCGACGGCCAGCTCGCACTCGCCGCGCAGCAGGTCGGCGCAGGCGAGGTGGACGGCCATCGCCGAGGAGGTGCACATGCTGTCCACGGCGAGGCTCGGGCCTTCGAGGCCGAAGAAGTGCGAGACGCGGTTGGCGATCAGGTTGTACGAGGCGGAGGAGGTGAGCGCCGCGAGCACCGGTTCGGAGGCGTCGGCCCGGTACATCTGGTAGGCGGCGCCGACGTACACGCCGACGCGCCGACCGTAGCGGCGCTCGATCACCTCCTGGGTGACGCCGCCCTGTTCCAGCAGGTGCCACACCGTCTCCAGGAACAGCCGCTGCTGCGGGTCCATCGCGGCGGCCTCGCGGGGCGAGATGCCGAAGTGCAGCGGGTCGAACCGGTCGATGCCGTCGAGGAAGGCGCCGTACTGGGCGCCGTCTTCGGTCTTCCAGCGGTCGGCGGGGACCTCGGTGACGCAGTCCCGGCCCTCGCGCAGCGCGGCCCAGAAGGCGTCCAGGTCGTCGGCGTGCGGGTAGCGTCCGCCGATGCCGATGACGGCGATGTCCTGGCCCGCCGGGGGCGAGACCGGGTCGGGGGCGGTAACGTGCGGCCGGGCCGTCTCGGGTGCGGCGGTCTGCGGCCGGGGGGCCTCGGCTGCGACGGTCTGCGGCCGGCCGGTCCCGGGCGCCGTCTCGCCGACAAGGGCGCGCAGCGCCTGCACGTGCTCGTCCGCGAGGTACCGCGCCAGCCCGCGCACCGTCCGCACCTCGAACAGCAGCGTGCGCGACAGCGGCCCGAAGGTGTCCTCCAGCGGCTGGACCATGGTCACGGCGAGCACGGAGTCCATGCCGTACCGCTCCAGCGGGGTGTCCGGGTCGAGGCGCTCGGGCCCGAGCTTGAGGGCGGAGGCCAGCACGCGCCTGAGGTGCGCCACGGCCCGGTCCTCGACGGACCGTACGGATCCGCCGCCGGCCGCGGCGGGCACGGGGGCCTGCGGAGCCGTGGCCGTCGTATCCGCCGTGGTGTGCGGTGCGGCCTCCTCGGCGCGCTCCGTCAGCCGGGTCAGCAGTGCCTCGCGGCTGCCCGCCACCACCAGCAGCCTGCCGTCCGTGACGCCGCCCTCGGCGCCGACCAGGGCTTGGTGCAGGGCGGCGAGGCCGCGCAGCGTGTCCAGGGGGGCGAGGCCCAGGGCGCGCAGCTGCTCACGAACAGGGCCCTCGGTGCCCATGCCGCCCTCGTCCCACAGCGGCCAGTTGACGGACACGGTACGGCCGCTGCGCCGACCGGCGCGCACGAGCCGGTCGCGGTGCCCGGCGTAGGCGTCCATGAAGGCGTTGGCGGCGGCGTAGTCGCACTGGCCGGGGTTGCCGAAGGCACCGGCGAGGGAGGAGAAGCAGACGAACAGCTCCAGCGGCTGCTCCTGGGTCAGCTCGTCCAGATGGACGAGTCCGGCAACCTTGGGGGCGAGGACCCGGTCGAGTTCCCCGGGGCTCTTGCGGACGACGAAGTTGTCCTCGATGACCCCGGCGGCGTGCAGCACGCCGGTCAGCGGGCCGTAGTCCACGGTCACCCGGGACAGCAGGGCGCCGAGCGCGTCCCGGTCGGCGACATCGACGCTCTCGTACTGGACGGTCAGGCCGGTGGTGCGCAGGTCCTTCAGGGCCGCGCGCCGCTCGTCGGTCAGCGGCGAGCGCCCGGTGAGGACCACCGTGGCGTGCGCGACCGTGGCGGCGATGTCCCGCGCGACGTGCAGGCCGAGCCCGCCCATGCCGCCGGTGACGAGGTAGACGCCGTCCTCCCGCCAGGGCGCGGCGACGGGCCGGATGCCGGTGACCTCGGTGAGGCGGCGAACCTGGCGGCGGCCGTCGTGGTGCCGTACCTCGGGCTCCGGGTCGCCGGTGGCCTCGGCCGCGAGACGGGCGGCGACGGTGGCGGGCGACGCCCCGTCCAGGCACTCCAGGTACTGGGTGTGCAGCTTCGGGTTCTCCAGGCTGGCCGTGCGCAGCAGCGCGGCCAGGCCGCTGAAGCAGGCGAGTCGGTCGCTGTCGCCGACGGCCGCCACCTGGAGCAGCGTGGGCCGGCGCACGCCCTGCTCCAGCAGCCGCCGGGTCAGCGTGAACACCTGCCGCACGGCATCGGCGTACTGCTCCTCCAGCGGTGCGTCCGCCGGTTCGAGGAAGGTGCACCCGGTTCCGGCGGGCAGCTCGGAGCGCAGGGCGTCGCGTGCGTCGGCGGCGAGGCCGAGCACCGCGACGTGCCGTTCCGAGAAGGCGCCCGGCGCCGCGTTCGTGGCCTGCCGCTCGGCCCACTCGGGCCGCAGCAGCACCACGTCGGCGCCGCCGGCGGCCGGGGTGCCGGCCGGCGCGGGCCGGTGCGGCGCGCCCTCGGTGCCGAGGTCGAACCAGCAGCGTTCGCGGGCGAACGGGTAACCGGGGAGGCCGATGCGCCGCACCGCGCTGCCGGCCGGCCAGGCGTCCTCCCAGCGCACCTCGGCTCCGTCGGCCCACCGCGCGAGCAGGTCCTCGTACGCGCCCTGCCGCGTCCAGGCGTCCAGGGCGGCGCGCGCCGCCGGGGCGTCGGCGGGCCGGTCCGGGCGGACGGTGCCCCGGTGCCAGGCGCCCTGCGCGCCCGGGTCGGCGGCGAAGGCGGCGAGCCGGGCGCGGGCGTCGGCCAGGCTGCTCGCGGCGAAGGCGAGGCGCTCCTCCAGCGCCATACGTCCGGTCTGCAGGGTGAAGGCGATCGCGGACAGGTCCGCGTCGGTCGCCTCGCCGAGCCGGGCGTGCAGACGACGGGCCTGTTCGGCGAGCCGGCCCACGCTCTTGGCGGAGAGCACCAGCAGCGCGGGGCGGGCGTCGGCCGGGGCCTCGGCCGGGCGGGCCGGCGGCTGGTACTCGGCGATGACGACATGGGCGTTGGCGCCGCCGCCGCCGAAGCTGGACACCCCGGCGACCCGCGGCAGCGTACGGCCCTCCAGCACGGGGCGCCGCCACGGCTCCAGGGTCCGCTGGACGCGCAGCGGCGTGCGCTCGAAGTCGATGTGCGGGTTGAGCGTCGCGGAGTGCAGGCTCGGCACCAGTTCGCCGTGGCGCAGCTGGAGCAGCACCTTGGTGAGGGCGGCGATGCCGGCGGCGGACTCCAGGTGCCCGATGTTGGACTTCACGGAGCCGATGGCGAGCCGCTCGGGTGCTCCGCCCGCGCTGCTGAACGCCCGCTCCAGGCCGCTGACTTCGATCGGGTCGCCCAGGGAGGTGCCCGTGCCGTGGGCCTCCAGGTAGCTCAGGGCGCGCGGGTCGACCCCGGCGGAGGCGAGCGCGTCGGCGATGACCTCGCCCTGGGCGACCGGGGTCGGCACCGAGTAGCCGGAGGTGCGTCCCCCGTGGTTCACCGCCGTGCCCTTGATCACCCCCAGGATCCGGTCGCCGTCGGCGACGGCCCGCTCCAGCGGCTTGAGCAGGACGGCGCCGACGCCCTCGCCGGGCACATAGCCGTCACCGCCCTCGCCGAAGCTGCGGCACCGGCCGTCGCTGGAGAGGAACTTGCGCTGCCCCAGCACCAGGTGCTTGTTGGGGTGCGGGGTGAGGTTGACGCCGCCCGCGAGCGCGGTGCCGCACTGACCGCTGCGGATGGCCTCGCAGGCCAGGTGGATGGCGGTCAGGGAGGAGGAGCACATGGTGTCCACGGCCATGCTCGGCCCGTGGAAGTCGTAGAAGTACGACACCCGGTTGGCGACCGTGGAGGCGCTGCCCCACAGCGCCGCGGGCTCGCCGCGCTCCTGCGCCTGGGCGCCGAGGAGCTGGTACTCCTGGTACATCACGCCGACGAAGACACCGACCTTCGCGCCGCGCGAGAGCCGGTCGGCGGTGTATCCGGCGTCCTCCAGGGTGTGGTGGGCGCACTGGAGGAACAGCCGCTCCTGCGGATCGAGGTGGTCGGCCTCCAGCAGCGAGATCTGGAAGAACAGCGGGTCGAACCGGTCGATGTCGTCCAGGAAGCCGCCCCAGCCGCCGGCTCCGGCCTCGGCGTACCGGGAGTGGTTCCAGCGGCCGGCCGGGACCTCGCGGACGCAGTCGCGGCCCGCACGCAGGTTCTGCCAGAACTCGTCCAGGTCGGCGGCCTCGGGGTAGCGGCCACTCACGCCGATGATCGCGATGTCACCGGGCCGTACGGCCCCGGGCTCGGCCGGCGTCTCGACGGCGGGCAGCGGCCGGCTGGACAGCCCGGTCAGCTCGGCGCACATGCGGCCCTGTTCGTCCACGACGGTGACGTCCAGCCGGGCGGCGGCCCGGTCGGTGCCGCTGCCGGGCTGGTGGCGGATCCAGGCGTACGCCCGGGAGGGCGAGGCGGCGAGGGCCTCGGCGCGGGTGAGCGCAAACGGCAGGGCGAGCGCCGCCGAGCCGCCGTCGCCCAGCCACAGGCCGATGGTGGCCTGGAGGGCGCCGTCGAGGATGCTCGGGTGCAGCAGGCCGCCGTGCAGCGGTTGGGCCGCCTCCGGCAGGCGCAGCTCGGCGAGGACCTGGCGGCGGCCCTCCGCGTCCCTGCCGGTGCGCAGCTCGGTCAGCGACCGCTGCGAGGGGCCGTACTCCAGGCCGAGGCCGTCGTAGAGGCCGTAGACGTGCTCGTCGGAGTACGTCGCCTCGGTGCATGCGGCCCGCAGCTCGGCGAGGGGCAGGGTGCGCCGGGTGGCGTCCTCGGCGAGGCCCGCCCGGCCCTGGCCGCACAGGGTGGTGGTGCCGTCGGGGCCGACGGCGAGGATCTCGTACGTGCAGCCCTGCGCGCCGGTGCGCACGCGCACGCGCAGCGTCAGCCCGTCGGGGCCGCACACGGCGGCCCGGAGCCACACCACGCCGGTCAGCCCGACGGCGGCGGTGTCCTCCCGGCCCAGCGCCCGGGCGACCGCCACCCGCGCCATCTCCAGATGCGCGACCCCGGGCAGCACCCGGCTGCCGCGGACCTCATGGTCCCGCAGATACGGTTCCGAGCCGTCGAAGCGGGTCTCGTACGTCACCTCGTCCGCCGGGCCGCCGGGCACGGTCCGCTGGAGCAGCGGGTGGGTCTTCGGGACGGAGGTGTTTCGTGAGTGGTCCTGCGGGGCGAGGGTGCTCGGCGGGTTGCCGTGGGCAGCGGGCGTGTTCTGGACACCGTGGGTGCCGACGAGGTGGGACGCCATGGCCTGCAGCGTGCGGTGCTCGCCGAAGACGCCCGGAGTCAGCGCCAGCCCGTACCGCTCGTTCACCCGCTCGGCGAGCCGCGCGCGTCCGCCCAGGTCCAGCCCGAACTCGCCCAGCTCCGCGTCGGAGTGCACATCGGCGGGGAGCACGCCGAGCAGGGCCGCCACCTCTTCGGTGAGGGCGGTGCGTACGGCGGAGAGGACGTCGGGGGTGACTTGGGCGTGCGGGACCGGGGCCCTTTCGGCCGGAGCCTCGGCGGCGGGAGCGGGGACGGCACCCGCGGGCATCTGAGGCTCCAGCCATGCCGCGAGCTCCGCGATCGTCCGGTGCTCGAACATCACCGTCGGCGACAACTCCACCGACAGCCGCCCCTCCAACTCCCCCACCAACGCCAACAGATCAGCCGACCCCAACCCCAACTCGTAATAGCCCAGCCCCGCGTCCACCGAGTCGGCGGACACCCCCAGCCGAGCCCCCACCAACTCCCGCAGCACGGCGGAGACGGGCAGGGAATCCGCCACCGGAGCGGGGGCGGCCGCCGCGGGAGCGGGGACGGCACCCGCGGGCATCTGAGGCTCCAGCCATGCCGCGAGCTCCGCGATCGTCCGGTGCTCGAACATCACCGTCGGCGACAACTCCACCGACAGCCGCCCCTCCAACTCCCCCACCAACGCCAACAGATCAGCCGACCCCAACCCCAACTCGTAATAGCCCAGCCCCGCGTCCACCGAGTCGGCGGACACCCCCAGCCGAGCCCCCACCAACTCCCGCAGCACGGCGGAGACCGACACGCCGAGAGCGGGGGCGGCCGGGACCGGCGCAGGTGCGGTCGCCATGGGAGCGTCGCCACGCACGTCGAGCGCGCCGGCCGCCCGGATGCGCTTGGCGACGAACTGGCCGACCTCGGCGACCTTCTGGCCGGCCTCGTCGTAGAACTCCACGACCAGGCGGATGAGCTCGTCGTCGCGGCGGACGGAGTCGGCGGGCACGCGGACGTAGCAGCACTCGCCGAGCGGCCCGGCCGCGCGGAACCGGTCGAACATCAGCGGGAGGTAGAGGCCGGGGCCTTCGTTGTCCCCGTGCAGCATGCCCAGGGCGACACCGCCGCCGAGGAGCCCGGCTTCGAAGAGGGCGGGGTGGAAGAGGAACGCGCCGGTGGAGGTCTGGTGTTCGGGGGCGAGTTCCAGCTCGGCGATCCAGTCGCCGGGACGGTGGTAGACGGCACCGCCGAGCTTCATCAGACCCGAGTGGAAGAGCTCGTACTCCCGGCACCAGGTGTAGATCTCGTCCATGGTGGTGCGCCGGGTCGCCCCCTGGACGGGCAGCGGGAGCCGCTCCGTGAAGGCGACGGGGCCGCGGTGGTACGCGGTGACGACGGCGTGCAGGACGTCGGTGGTGTCCTGGGCGCGGCGGCTGCGCACCTCGACGCGCCATCCCCCGCCCGCCGCGGGGCGCCCCTCGACGGTGGTCAGGGCGGCCTCACCGGGCCCGGCGACGAGCGGCGCGAGGATGGTGAGGTTGCGCAGCTCCACCTCGGGCATGGGGTGTCCGTGCCGGGCGAGCACCTGGAGCACCAGGTCCACGTAACCGACACCGGGCAGCAGGCTGCGGCCGTACACGACGTGCCCGCGCAACAGGGGGTTGTCGGCGGTGACGGTGAAGGTCTCGGTGAACGTGGGCGATTCGGTCATCGGTTTTCCGTCCTAGAAAAGGCGCGCGAGGGTGCCCAAATGCGCGTGGCGCAAACCGTGGATTCGTTTACGGACAGGGGGAGGGCGATGGCTGTCAGAAGGAACCCGCCGCGGTGCATCCAGCGCCCGTGAGCCGGGGCACCGAATTCCCGGCCGCCCGGGGTGGGGGCGCCAGGAATCGCGCGGAGAAGAACCCGCCGGAATCGATGTCGATCCGGGCCCCGCCGACCCCCGGCCTCCGCTGGGTGAGGGGGAACCAGACTTTGCAGACCGCCTCCTTGCAACTGAACAGCAATCGGTCCCAGAGCACCGCGTCGCTCCGCGCACCGAGCCGTTCCGCGAGGTTCCGTTCGGCCGGCAGGGCGCCCCGGTCGAGCAGGCCTTCGGGAAGCGGGGCGCTTTCCTCTGCGTCGATGCCCACGGAGCGCCGCCGGCTGGCCCCGGCCACCGCGGCGGCACGGTATCCGGAGCAGTGCGTCATACTGCCGACCACTTCGGCCGGCCATTGCGGGTCCCTGTGCCGCCCGGGCGGCAGGGGAGCCGGGGGAATTACCAGTTCGCCGAGCGCGCTGCGAGCACACCGGCGTACCGTCGAGAATTCTCGTCGGCGCCGTGGTACGGCGTCGGCGACGGCCGCTCGTTCCTCGGCGAAGAGATGAATGTCCGCGTCGTCGTCGAACGCCTCCGCGGACATCACGTCGACGGAAAGTATTTCCTCGATCACTGTTCCCCCGGGCCCCGTTCTCCCGCCGCTTACCAGGTGGTTAGCGAGAAGCGCTCGCCGAGTTCCCGTGCGCCGATGGCGAAGTCCCTGATCTGCTCGGCCTTCTCCACCATCTCGTCGTCCCCGGCGCCCTTCGAGACGGCCACGAGCCACTTGTAGGTCTCGCTCGGATGAACGTCGTAGGTGTAGTGGACCTTGGACAGCAGAAACAGGATGTCCCGGAAGTTCTCTCGTCCGATCACGCCGGACAGGGCGAGGATCCCCGCCTCCCGCTCCTTGGTGAACGGCTTGCGTTCGTGAATGTGGGGGCTGAGGTTCGGGGTGTAGACGGTGGCGTCCGCGAAGGCTTCCTTCTCGTCGAAGGCGCCGTCGAAGACGAGGTCGACGCAGAGCGACTGCCTGCTGAACTCGGTGAAGTTGACGGCCGAGTGGACGGCGGCGGCGTCGAGGAACCAGATCTCGCCGGCCCGCATGTGGATGACGGTGTCGTCGTCCGAGTGGAAGGCCAGCGGGCTGTCCTCAAGCATCAGGTGGGTGCGGAAGTACTGGTCGAGTTCGCGGTCGAGCTCCACGAAGTCGCGGTGCGGGATGACGACGGCGTTCTTCAGGTTCCTGGTGCGGGCCATTTGGAGGCGCTCGCCGTTGTAGACGGTGGTGATGATCTCGTCGAGGTACGGAACGTGCTCCACGTGCTCGGTGATCTGCGCCGCCGCGCCGTGAAGGTCGCGGTACAGCCTGTCGTCGCTGCCACCGCTCGCATTGTACAGCGGAATGTTCTTCCAGAACCCGTTGCTGAACTCGTCGTACTCCTCCTCCACAGTGGGCACCGCGGCGAGATAGGCGAGATCTTTTGCCAGGCGTTCCTGGTCGAGTTCAATGCGGCCAAGTATGTGCGAGCGCACGCGTCGTCCCCCTGGTCTCGAGTTCAACTTTCTATGCCGGAATGGGCACCTGTAGTGGGCGCCATGGCCCAGCGAAGGCTGCGCGGCCGCATATCGGGCCAGTTATCCTCGATGAAGGCGAGGCAGTCTTGGCGGTTCGCGTCGTTCAGTGCGATCTGCCATCCTGCGGGCACGTCCACCGAGACCGGCCACACCGAGTATTGTTCTTCGTCATTGCGCAGCACGCGGTAGCTGCCATCGTTCTCTTCAAAAGGACTGGACACACAACACCTCACGAGGGCGCGGCTGGGCCACCACTGCACTTCCGGACGCTTTCAACATCATCACCGGAATCGCCGCCACCGAGAAACAGCGGCCATGGGACGACGAACACGCAACAGCCGGACCACGGGACACCCAATAGCCGAACAGAGGAAAATGGCCTAGGAAACCAGGACGCGCACGACCCGAGGCGCCTTGAAAAAGTCGTGAAATTCCCCCAGCCCCCTATCGCGCCGCAGAGCAGCACTTCCCCCATCTCCATGTTCGAACCGAGAAGGAGCCTAGGTTGGCTTGATCCTGATCGTCAACCGCCTTTTGATAATTTTACAGTCGGACACCCCGATTGGAACCGGACGGAAGTCAGTCATATAATCTCATAGTTGGGCACTCCGATCGAAACCGGACAGAGACCACTCAGTTGTGATCGCCACCCGGCGGCTCACGCCCTGATGTCCAGCGAGAGGAACGGCCGATCCGCTCCTACTACGGTGAGGACAGGGAATGCGCCGACGGCTGCACTGACGCCTGCCGGTAGCTCATCGACGACAGCTGCGAAGTCGGCCATCTGCGCCTGTGGCAGCAGATGGTTCCGTTTGAGACATCGCTGCGCGTCGCGCAGGCCCTTGCCCTCGCCGGTGCGGCGGACGACGTACGCCTTCGTGGTGGGGTCCAGCCGCATCCTGAGCAGCGTGATCCGTCGCTCGGTTCAGCTGTCGCCCTGTCGGCACCGGCGCGCACGACGGGGACCGGCCGCCGCCAGATAGCCGACTCCGACGACGGCCATGCACACCGCGCCCAGGGCAAGTACCCGGCGCAGTCCGTCCTCGGCGCCGCGCCGGCTGGTGGGACGGTCGGTGCGGGGAAAGTCGGCGGGGATGGGGGATTGGTCATGGCGGCTCCCCGTCAGTTCGCCGCGGTCGCATCGGCGGCCGCGGGATGTTGTAGTTGAGGCGGAAGAGGTTCTGCGGGTCGTCCCCGGCCTTCAGCCGCGCCAATCGCTCCAGGTCGGTCGGCGCATAGGCGACGCGGACCCGGTTCTCGCCCGCGTTCGCGCCGAAGCCCAGGAAGTTGAGGCCGGCGCCGGACGAGAAGGGTTCGAGCGCCTCGAAGAGCTTTTCGTACACCCCTCGGGTGTCCTCGGCGGTGATCCCGACCAGCAGGGTGACGACGGACAGCAGGTACGGGGCGTCCCGGTGCGCCACCGGGTTCGGGTGCTCGGGCGGTTCGGCAACGGCGCCGCCGAGGTGCCGCAGCTCCACCACGCACGGCACCGGCGCCTGCGGGCCCGCGTGTTCCAGAAGTGTCCGCAGCACGTCGTCGCTCACCTCGCGCAGCATGGTGGTCTCCCGCTGGAACGGGAGGGGGACCGGCGGCTCGTCGTGGATGGAGGCGCTCTCCGTGTACGGCATGTCCCGCAGCATCTCCAGCAGGACCGGCCCGGCCTCCCGCAGTGGCGCCACCAGCCGCTCGCCCTCCGCCGCGTCGCCCGTGTAGGCGATCCGCACGTGGTAGACGCACCGGCCGCGCATCGGCTCGGGCACCTCCGGGTCGTCCGGCATGGGGATCAGCGCGACCGAGGAGTTCATCTCCCGGGGCCATGCCGTCGGCCCACCGCACGTAGGCGCTCAGAACGCCGGGCGCAGCCTCGGCGTCGTAGAAGAAGCCGCCACCGTACACCCGGGACACCGGAACCAGATCCCTTTCCAGCCGGGTCACGATCCCGAAGTTGTCGCGGCCGCCCACCACCGCCCAGTACAGGTCCGGGTCGCTGTCCGCGGTGACCGCGCGCAGCTCTCCGTCCGCGGTCACCAGTTCCAGGCCGCGCACCCGGTCCGCGGCATAGCCGCATGTGCGCACCAGCAGACCCACGCCGCCGCCGAGGACATAGGAAACGACGCCGACGTGCGGGGCGGACCCGTTCAACGGCGCGAGCCCGTGCGGCGCCGTCGCCGGAATCACCTGCTCGAAACGGACGCCTGCCTCGACCCTCACCGTTCGCAGGTCCGGGTCCACGTCGACACCCGTCATGCGGGTCGTGGTGACGAGCAGCCCGCCCCGCGCGGTGGCGGCGTAGCCGTGCCCGGTGCACTGCACGGCTACGGGCAGTCCACGTCCCGCGGCGAAGCGGACCGCCTCCTGGACCGTCCTCCGCCCGCGCGGCTCCGACGATCACCTCGGGTTCGTGCCGGACGGCGAGATTCGCCCCGGTGCGCTCCTCGTCGTACCCCTTGTCCCCGGGCAGCAGGACGGGTCCCTCCACCTGGGAGGCGAGCGTCTGGATGTCGGCACGCTTCACAGTCTCTCCATTCGGTTCGTACCGGCGTGCGCCATCGTGAAACCGAGACATGACAACCACCGACAGGTATAGGGAAGACTCAAAGAGTGAAGTTCGACCGACTCCTCTCCGTCCTCCTGCTGCTCCAGCAGTGGGAGCGCGTCCCCGCGACAGGGCTGGCCCAGCGCCTGGAGGTCTCGGTGCGCACCATCCACCGGGATGCCGAGGCACTGCCGGCGGCCGGGATTACGCCTTCCGGAACAGAGCGCGAGGGATGAAAGGGTTTCCTGCCCTCCGTAGTCACGATCACCGGCCGGAAATCACAGGGGCTCCGATCGTCCGGATCGGCGTCGGGCAGGCTGCCGAGGGCGGTGTACAGCCCGTCGCTGCGCAGCCCGCGTCGACGGCGCAGTCGGGGCTGCCCCATCATGGTCCCGGCACCCGCCGCCTCGGTATGTCATCCGGGTGTCGGAGGCCAGGGGGGACGCGTGTTCCCCCGAGTGGGTCGTTCGGACGGGTCCGTGCCGGGCACCTGCATCGCATGACCACTGATGCAAGTCGCCTCCGGCTGGTGCAGACCGTGCTCGACAGCACTGATGTCCGCCGACTGGCCGAGTTCTACCGTTCCTTGCTGGGCCTCGACTACGCCGAGGGGGACGAGCCGCCTCCGGCCGGGCAGCCGGACGAGCGCGGCCGGGACTGGCTGGTACTGCGTACGCCCGACGGTGTCCCACAGCTCGCCTTCCAGCAGGCGGAGCGCCTGCGGGAGCCGGACTGGCCCGACGGGCCGGTGCCGCAGCAACTGCACCTCGACATGAGCGTCGACTCGCTGGAGGAACTGCGGAACCAGCACGAGCGCGTGCTCGCCCTCGGCGGCAGTCTGCTCAGCAACCGGGACCGGCCGGACCCCGACGACGAGGAACGCTTCCGCGTCTACCGGGATCCCGAGGGCCACCCGTTCTGCATCTTCGTCGCGGAGCGGGACCAGGAGCCCGCCGGCACACCGTGAAGGAGTCAAGCGTGCAGCCGAAGACGCCCCCGCCGACCACAAGCGCTGGAAGCAACTGGCCCGCTGGACCCATCGACGCGAGGCCCTGCCCGTCACCTACCAAGCCATCGCCGGTCTCGTCCCCGACCGCACCTTCCCCCCTCGGTCGGACACCGGACGCCTACCGGGCCATGGCCGACCGTCAGGTCCTCAAGACCCTCCTCCGCCCCTGACCTCCCTCTGCCACCCGCACGGCGAAGGACGTTCCGCCCATGCGGACCGTCACCCCGCCGAGCCGGCACACCGTTCCGCGCGGGGCTCCGCCCACAGGAGCCACCGCCCTGGCCGCACCCCGCCCGACGGACTGCTCACCGTCCCCACCGCGGCTTGGCACCCCCCGCCTCCTCCCGGCCCTCCCCGATGACCGGGGACTCCACGTCTCGGCCGATCCGGGCGAAGAGCAGCCCGCCGCCGTAGGCCAGGGTGGCCTTGGAATCGTTGTCGGCGCTCAGGCCTGCCCCGGCCGGGCAGCCGGTGACGGAGCCAGGGAGCCGATCCGGTCGATGACGGATTGAATCCATGGAGTCACCAAGAGTGGCGATTCCATGGGTTGGCCCATAACGTCGAGATCATGAGAAAAAGTCGGGTTGTATCCCTTGGTTGCGCCATCGTGCCCCTCGCCGTCGGCACGGGCGCCCTCGCTCCGGCCGTCTCCGCCCACAGCAAATCCGAGCAACTGGTCCGGCCGGGCCAGTCCATCCAGAGGGCCATCGACGCGGCCGGCCCCGGAGCCACCATCGTCCTGACGCGGGGCACCTACAGAGAAAGCGTCACGATCACCAAGCGGCTGACCCTCCGGGGCGCGGGCGACCAGACCGTGATCGCGCCCGGAAAGGACGAGGAAGGGCGGAGTGCTTGCGCTGAGGAGGGCAACGGCATCTGCGTCACCGGTACGGACGAGCACCCCGCCACCGGGGTACGGATCCAGTCACTGACCGTCGAAGGGTTCAAGAAGAACGGCGTTTCGGCCACGCACACCGACCAACTGGAGGTTCACCGTGTGACCGCCCGGGACAACGGCCAGTGGGGCATCGCACAGGACCGCTCCACCCGTGCCTCGTTCCGCCACAACACCGCAAGCGGCAACGGCGACGCCGGGATCTACACGGCCAACGTGTTCGAGGCCGATGCGGAGAGCAAGACCTTCGACACCCGCGGCACGGTAATCAGCGGCAACCGCCTGACGGGCAATCGGATCGGCACGACCACCCGTCGGCTCAGGAATCTCACCATCGAGCACAATGCCATCACCGGGAACTGCGCGGGCGTCTTCGTCGTGTTGCCGCGCACGGTGGGCGATCTGACCATCCGCGGCAACACGGTCCACGAGAACAACAAGTACTGCCCTGCCACCGCGCGCCTGCCCCACCTCCAGGGGGTCGGCATCGTCCTCGTCGGTACGGAGAAAGCGCTGGTGACACAGAACGCGGTCCACGACAACGTGGGCGACTCGCCGTATTCCGGCGGCATCGTCGTATTCGGCAGCATGGACGGCGTCTCCAACGAGCGGAACGTCGTCCGCGGCAACCTCGTACTGGGCAACCGCCCGGCGGACCTGGCCACCCGCGACGACAAGGGGAAGGACAACGAGTTCATCGACAACGCCTGCGAGACTTCCGAACCGGTCGGCACATGCTGACCGGCCGGGCCGAGCGGTTCGGGGCAGCCGTCCCCGGAGGGAGACAAGGGCGATGACGACAGGGGAAGACAGCCTCCCCCGGCATACGGCTACGGACACAGGTCCACCTCGTCCTCGTCGGGGTGTGTCAAGGAATCGTCCTCTCCGCTCGCCGAAGAGCCGGGGCCGGTAGGTGCTGGAAGTCTTCGCCGGCCGACGCGGTCGCCTTTGAGCTGGGCGGAACGCCGGCTCACTCATGAGGGGAGGCCGGGTGCCGGTCGCGCACAAGGACCTCGACGAGGGTGTTCGCACCGGAACTGGTGGACGCGGCCGTCGCCCAGCACGGGCGGGGCGAGCAGCAGCGCCGCCTGCTCCCGGCCCGGCCCTTGACGGATACCTTACCCATACAGGTGAGAGCGGGTTTCGGGGCGCTGACCGTGGCCGATCGAGTCGCCGCTGCCGCGCGGCGGCGGTGAGCGCGGCATGACGTTCGGTCGTGCTGCTGGAACCGGCGTACCCGGGCGTGACGAACGCGTCCGCGACGCTGCGGCTGCGCCTGGCCCCGCCGCAGCCGGCCGGCATCACCCCGGCCCCGGGCGACAGCGGCGCAGAGCTCGCCGTGGCCACGACGGCGTTCACCCGCTGGCAACAGTTCGGTCGGCGACCTCACCGGCCCGTCCCCGCACAGCATCACGAGAGTCTCGTCGCCCTGGTGAGACGGGCCGCCCCTGAGTGGTGAACCCCACCTCTGGGGGGTGTCGAGCCGGGAGAAGTTCAGCAGTCCCTCGCTCGTTCCGTGTACCTGCTGGGTCCGGCAGCCGAAGGCGTCGCCGAACTGCCCGGCCGTCTCCTCGTCCAGGCGGGCCCCACCGACCTGCAGTACCTGCGGGCCCGACAGGTCGGGCCCGTGTGAGGCCGGCGTGCGCGGTGAGCCACTGGCGGGCGGCCGCAGGGGGCAGCACGCAGTGCGTGACGCGTTCCCGCTCGATCAGCGCCGTCGCGGCGGGATTGCCGGGTGCGCCGAGCACGGCCTTCCCTCCGTGGGCGAGAACGCGCCCCATCGGCCGATCCCGGGAGGGGGACGTCCGCTGCGGGGTGCAGGCCTGCGATTCCGTGACCGATGACCTGTCCGTCACTGTCATGATCTGCCGTCACCACCGAGTGCTGGACAGGGCTGTTCATTCGACCCGGGCCCGAGCGGGCGGACGACCGCAGGAGAAGTGCTGCTCGCGGTCGTCCTGCTCGACTGCGTGAGCGGTCCCTGGACGGAGCCGAGCATCGAGAACGCGGGTCAAAAACCGAGGTCGCTGAGACCGGGGTGGTCGTCGGGGCGACGGCCCAGCGTCCAGAAGTACCTGCGCTGCGATGCGGCGATCGGGAGGGTGTTGATGGAGGCGTGGCGGGTGTGCATCAGTCCGTTCTCGTCGAACTCCCAGTTCTCGTTGCCGTAGGAGCGATACCAGTGGCCGGCGTCGTCGCGGTGCTCGTAGGCGAAGCGCACCGCGATGCGGTGGGCGTCGTACACCCACAGCTCCTTGATCAGCCGGTAGTCGAGTTCGGTGTTCCACTTGCGGGTCAGCAACGCGACGATCGCCTCCCGTCCGGTCGCGAATTCCGAGCGGTTGCGCCAGCGCGAGTCCACCGTGTAGCCCAGCGACACCCTCTGTGGATCACGGGAGTTCCACGCATCCTCGGCGAGGCGGACTTTCTCGGTGGCGGTCTCCCGGGTGAACGGCGGGACCGGGGGACGGATGGCGTCGGTCATGTCAGCTCCTCGCTCCGGGGCGCTACGCGCACGCTGCGCGCCGCAGGGGAGAACGCTCGTTCTCTCCTCGTCCTGCTAAAGTAGAGAACGATGGTTCTCCAGGCAAGGGGGCGGACATGCCGGACCGCGAAGCGGCCCAGGACCAGGCACTCAGAGCGGCCGAAAAGCTCTTCTACAGCCACGGCATCCGGGCGGTGGGAATGGACGCGGTGCGCAATGCCTCCGGACTGTCGCTCAAACGCCTCTACCAGCTGTTCCCCTCCAAAGAGGCCCTCGTACTGCAGTTCCTGAGCAGGCGTGACAGACAGTGGCGGCAAGCCTTGGCCCACTACGTGGACACTCACACCACACCCGAGGAGCGAGTCATCGCGGTGTTCGAGTGGCTGCACACCTGGTTCTCGGAACCGGACTACCGCGGGTGCGCCTTCATCAACTCCTTCGGCGAACTGGGCGGAACCTCACCCGAAGTCGCAGCCCAGACCCGCCGCCACAAACAGGCCTTCCGTGACTACCTCGTCACCCTCGTCACGGCCACCGGGCGCCCGGCGACACTGGGAGACCAACTCGTGCTGCTGGCCGAAGGCGCCATCACCACAGCAGCGATCACCGGCACTGCCCAGCCGGCGACCCAGGCCCGTGATGCCGCGCGCCTGCTCATGCTCACGTACGCACAGCACAACCAGGCCCACCCCGACGTTGGTCAGTAGGCCGGCTCATCCACGGGCCCGACCCGTAGGTACACCAAGGACGCCCGGAGTCGCCAGGTTCTCGCCCACGCCCCCTCGTGATGTGCGCCTATCGAGAGGTCTGACGGTGCGACCGGAACGATCCGACGCGAGGCCCTCGATCACATCCTGGTGATGAACGAAGCACCTGCCCACCAGGTTCTCGCTGCGTGTCAAGAGCACCACACCACGCATCGCCCCCACACCGATCACGAGACCAACGACCACCCGAGGCCCGAGAACAGCCTGCGGTATTGCACGATCGCGTGCCCTGCAGGACCCTGCGCACCCGCCTCCTTCCCGGGATCATCACGAGTACCGGTACACGACTTGATCTGCAGCGACGACTCCACGAGCACCACAGGACCTGACGGCTTCCGGTCGCTGACGCACACGATCCCGTCGTCTTCTGCCCGGTCCACCGGATGTCAGGTCGCGGTTCCTCGCGGGTCATCGGGGGCTCGACGGGGGTCGGGACGGGCGGGCCGAACAGAACGGCCCGGGCCACCGAGGGGGTGAACACGGCGGTCAGCGGTGCGGACAGGCTGAGTACGGATCGGAAGGCGGCACCAACCACCGGGTCGCCGGGGTAGCGGTCCTGGACCCGGCCCAGATACCAGTGGGCCGCGCGGTCCGCGGCCCGGGCCGCCCGGGCCGACGTCTTCCGCTCCATCGAGACCGGGTGCGACCGCAGCCGACTTCGCAGACACCCCGAGTACGGGTACGTCACTCCGCTCGAAACGAGGATCTTGTTCGGACAAGGCCTCACCCCCGCAGCGTAAGCACCTGCTGTCGGGAGCCGGGGGAACTTCACTGCTTCTCCACCCCTTCTCTTCGACAGCAGAGCTGTGCTGAATGACGGGGACTACGACGGCTTGCCTCATAGTGGGTGGCGGGGGTGGTCCAGGCCGGACGGGGACGCCCCGCATCCCCCGGGGAGGCTGAGATGCTTGCTGGGAAGTTCGAGGGTCAGGGGCGCGGTCGCTGTCCTCGAGCCGCAGGGTGAGCAGTGGCCCGTCGAGGGTGCCCGTGCCGAGTACGGCTCCGGTATGGTGCGCTGTCGCCTCCAGTACCGGAACCAGGCCGGGGAACTCTTCGCCCGATGCGTCGAGCCGCCCCTGCACCCCATCCCACCAGGGATGGGGAGGACGCGGTTTGGTGCCGGCAGCGCCCGGCTCGAACCGCTCGACGCACTGTCCGTTCCGCCAGTACGCGAAGCCGTTCATGCCGTCCCCGCCCCGCAGTACGCTGAAGGTCTCCGTGCCGCGGGACAGCGCGGACAACGGGCCGGACATGCATCCCATGACCCCGTAGTCCTCGAAGCAGAACGACCAGTCACCCGTCCGCCCTGACCGCAGTACCGAACCCTCCGGCAGGTCGTCACCGGCCAGCTGAGCGGCCTGCTGCCGGGTGAGAAGCCGGGCTGTGCGGGCATCGGCTCCGTAGCGGGCGAGCACTTCTTCAGGAGTGATGCCGTAGGTGATGGTCACGCACCACATCACGGCGCGCGGATCCCCAGCCCATGCCCACGGCCCGATCGTGGAGTCTTTCACTGGCGCCCCTTCGGGTTTGCCGGGCGGGGCCCCGAGCATCATCTTGGAACCCCGGCGTTGGTGCTGCTGTGTCCTATGTCAATCGACGACAGAGCCGTCGTACTTTTCGGTATCCGGAATGCGCGCACTCTTCACGAGCACACCGTACGTGCCGCCGGCAGACGAGTTGGCCTTCCCTGAGGCATGGGCACGCACGGCTTCTCACAGGCGGACGGCTGTCAGCACGAGCCGGACAGATCCACCACGCCCCGCCCTCGTACCGCGGGATGCGGAGGCGTAGGACTGCAGGTTTGTGACCGATGGCCTGTCCGTCCCCGTCATGACTTTCCGTAACCACCGAATGTGGGACAGAGCCCGGTGAACGGTGCGCGTGACGCCCCTCACCGGAGGAAGCGTCACGCGGAGGTCACCGGGAACGATCAGCCGATCGTAAAGGTTCGCTGTGCTGTGAAGGTGCGCGATGAATGCGCCGTCGCGAGGGTGTACCGGCCGGGCACAAGGGTCCAGGTGCCCGACTTCCAGACGGTGAGGTCCTGCGCGGGGACGGTGATGCGGAGCTGCCGGGATCCCGCCGGCGGAAGCGTGACCTTCTGGAAGGCGACCAGGCGGCGCGGTTCGGCCGCTGCCGCTGCCGCTGCCGGCAGGGTGGCGTACACCTGGACGACGTCGGTGCCCCGGCGCCGCCCGGTGTTGGTGACGGTGAAGGTGAGCGTGACGTTCCCGGCCGCCGGGTCGTAGGAGGCTTCGAGGGAGCCGTGGGCGAAGGTGGTGTAGGACAGCCCGTGGCCGAAGGGGAAGCGGGGTTGCTGGCCCTTGGCGTCGTAGTAGCGGTAGCCGACGGCGATGCCCTCGTCGTAGGAGACGATGCCGTTCGTGCCGGGGTAGGAAGCGGTCGTGGTGCCCGGTCCCTGGCCGGCATCGGCGGGGAAGGTGACGGGCAGACGGCCGGAGGGGTCAATGTCGCCGAAGAGGACTGCAGCGAGGGCGGTGCCCATGCCGCGGCCTCCGTACCACGCCTGGATCACGGCCTCCACGTCGTTCAGCCAGGGGGTGGCGACGGGCCCGTCGGTGTTGAGGACGACGATCGTGCGGGGGTTGACGGCGGCGACGGCTGAGATCAACTGGTTCTGATCGCCGGGGAGTTCGAGTCGTTCGTGGTCCATGCCTTCACCGGCGACCCGGTTGACGAGAAGGACCGCGGTGTCGGCGGCGCGGGCTGCGGCTACGGCTGCGGGGATCAGCGAGTCGGGCTGCCAGCCGAGGGTGAGGCCGCAGGTGCCGGGCTCTGCTGTTGCGTTGGTATAGGTCAGCTCCACGGTGACGGGGTGGCCCGCGGTCAGTTCGGCGATGCCCTGGAGCGGATAGTCGTAAGGACCGAGGAAGAAGCGGCGCATCTGCCGGGTACCGGAGACGACCGTCCTGCCCTCGATCTTCAGCGACGCGGTTCCGGCGGGCAGCAGGGAGAAGCGGTGCAGGCCCGTGACGGTCGGAACCAGGGTGCCGGTCCACTTCGCCGACCACACCTCGGGCAGGCCCTCGACCGGCGCGGTGGTGAAGTCGACGGTCGTGTCGGTCCGGGTCGTGATCTGTGTGCCGTTGGCGTCTGCGCCCGCGTGGTAAGCGCCCATCAGGCCGGCTGCTCCGGCGGCGGTGCGCAGCACGCTCGAGGGGATCGTGGTGAGGGGGACGTCGCCCTCGGTGCCCTGTACGTGGGTGACCTTGACGGAATCTCCGGCGCGGGTGCGGATCGCCTGCAGGGGCGTGCTCCAGGTCCCGGGGTCGACGAAGGTGGAGCCGGCCACGCCGGGGAAGGCGTCGGTGCCGGCAGGGCCGATGACGGCCAGGGACTTCAGCGACGCGGGGAGCGGCAGTGCCGAGGAACGGTTGGCGAGCAGCACGGTGGAGGCGACCGCGGCCTCGTGGGCAAGGTTCTTGTGTTCCTCGGTGCTGACGTCGTCGGCGGGGGCGGGGACGGGGTGGTCGATGAGGCCGCATCCGAACATCGTGACGAGGATGCGGCGGGCCGCGTCGTCGAGACGTGTGCCGGGGATCGCGCCGTCGGTGAGGGCGCCCGCCGGGACCTTGACGGCGCCGGGGCCGAGTCCGGCGAGGTCCATACCGGCGCGGGCGGCGGCGACCTGGTCGGCACCCGCCCAGAAGTCCGGCACGGTGTAGCCCTGGAGACCGATCCGGTCCTTCAAGTCGTCGAACAGGGCGGGGTGCTCGGTTGCGAAGGTGCCGTTGATCTTCGGGTAGGCCATCATCACGGAGGTGACCGGTGCGGCTGCGATGACACGGCGGAAGGGCGCCTGGTAGATCTCGTGCAGGGCGCGGTCGGAAACCCTTGTGTCGGTGAAGAAACGGTTGGTCTCCTGGGTGTAGGCGGCGAAGTGCTTGACAGTGGCCGCCACGTTCTGGCTCTGCATGGCGACGGTGAGGGCCGCGCCGAGGCGGCCGGCCAGCAAGGGGTCCTCCCCCATGGCTTCGGCCTGGCGGCCGAAGTGCCAGGTGCGGGTGAGATCAACGGTGGGGCCGAGGAGGTTGTTGTAGCCCTTGGCGCGGCCCTCCGCGCCAAGGACCCGTCCGATGCGGCCCGCCAGGTTCTCGTCGAAGGTCGCCGCCTGCGCCACGGGCACAGGGAAGGCGGTCACCCCCTTCTCGCCGCGCAGCCCCGCCGAGGCGTCGACCATGGCGAGCGCCGGGATACCCAGGTGGGCGACGGCGGCGAAGTCGCACCGGACGAGGGCCTCCTTTTCGGCGGCCGTCATCCGGGCGAGCAGCGCGTCCGCCCGGTCCCGCGGGCCGGGGCCGAAGGCGGCGGCCTGGTTGTCCATGACCGGGGCCATGCTCACGGCCAGGGCGGTGAAGGTGGCGACAGAGAGGAATGTTCGTCTGTTCACAGCGGCTCTCCGGACGAAGATGACGGCTGCTCGACGCGCCGTCGCAGGAGTGGGGGAGGTGAGGCCGGCCGAGGGGTCAGGTATACGGCCGGCCTCAGTTTTGTGAGGCTTCGAAGACGGTGACGCACGGTGCGCGTCCCAAAGAGCGCACCCTCCGTTTCACTTCTTTCAAGACAACGGCTGCCGCGTCCCACGGCAACGGTTCCAGTGCCCGTAGGCACCGTCTCGCGAAGCGTTTCATCCAACGAACCGGAAAACTATGGCTTGTTGTGTCCCAGGTCAACCCTCGTGCAACACTTTCCCAGGCAACCCCCTGACCAGCGAATACAGGCCGATCCAAGTGAAATTCGATTTGAAATTTCAATTGAACAACCGCGCGAGGCACCCTTTTATCGACGCAATGGATGGGAGTCATTCACTGGACGAATACGAAAGCTCCCGCACTCCTCCTGAAAACAGCAGAGCCCGGCGCGTTTCAGTCACGCGCCGGGCTCTGCTGTCGGGTCGGACGGCCGCTCAGGCAGCCTCTGTGGCGAGTTCCGCCGTATCCAGGAGGTGCTCGCCCGGCCCCAGGTCGACCGGGGCGCAGCCGGGGAGTTCGGCGGTGGCCGTGCAGCCTTCCGGCACCGTGATACGGGCCGTCAGTCCGGTGGCCCGGAGTTCCCAGGACAGCGACGCCGTTCCATAGGGCGTGTCGTGCCGGGTGCGGGCCCAGGTGATGCCGCCACCGGGGCGCGGCCGGAAGGCGATGGAGCGGTAGCCGGGCGCGGTGGCGGTGATGCCACCGACGACGCGGTGCAGCCAGTCGGCGACTGCGCCGAGGGCGTAGTGGTTGAAGGAGGTCATGCCGCCGGGGTTGAGGGTGCCGTCGGGGCGCATGCTGTCCCAACGCTCCCAGACGGTGGTGGCGCCCATCGTCACGGGATAGAGCCATGAAGGGCACTCGGTCTGGAGGAGCAGGCGGTAGGCGACGTCGAGGTGGCCGGTGTCGGTGAGGGCGTCGCAGATGAGCGGGGTGCCGACGAAGCCGGTGGCGATGCGGGCGTCGTCCTCGGTGATCAACTGGGCCAGGCGATCGCCGGCCGCCTGCCGTTGCTGCGGTGTCAGCAGGCCGAAGGCGAGGGCGAGGGCGTAGGCGGTGGCACTGTCACTCGTCATGCGCCCGGAGGACAGGACGTATCGGCGCCGGAAGGCGTCGGCCACTTCGTCGGCCAGCGCCGCGTACCGCGTCGCGTCGGCGTTGTTCGCCAATTCGGCGGCGATCAGGGCGAGGTGGCGGGCGGAGTAGGCGAAGTAGGCGGTGGCGACGAGGTAGCGGTCGGTGCGGCCGGCGGCCGGGTCGTCCGGCGGGGCTGCCGGGTCGAGCCAGTCGCCCAGCTGGAAGCCGGTGTCCCACAGGCGGCTCGGGCCGGCGAGACGCTCGACGAGGTCGACCCACGCCCTGGCCATGGGGTAGTGGCGGCGCAGCAGGCCGAGGTCGCCGAAACGCTGGTAGAGCGTCCAGGGGGTGAGGGTCGCCACGTCGCCCCAGGCGGCTCCGGGATGGATCGGTGTCCACATCGGCTCGCCCGGGATGACGGGCACGTACCAGGGAACCGTACCGTCGGGCAGTTGTTCCAGGCCGACATCGGTGAGCCAGGAGTCGAGCAGGCCGACGCAGTCGTAGAGGTAGCTCGCGGTCGGGGTGAAGACCTGGATGTCGCCGGTCCAGCCGAGGCGTTCGTCGCGCTGGGGGCAGTCGGTGGGGATGTCGACGAAGTTGCCGCGCATGCTCCACACGACATTCTCGTGCAGCCGGTTGACCATCGGGTCGCTGCACTCGAACCAGCCGGTGCGGCGCATGTCGGTGTGGTACACCCGGGCCGTGACCGCCTCCGGAGTCAACTCGCCCGGCCATCCAGTGACTTCGGCGTAGCGGAAACCGTGGAGGGTGAAGCGGGGCTCCCAGGTGAACGGGCCTCCTCCGGAAAGGATCAAGCAGTCCGTCGCGTACGCCTCCCGCAGCGGCCCGGTGGCGAGCTCACCGTCCTGCAGGACCTCGGCGTGCCGGATCGTGATCTCCGCGCCCGCCGGGCCGTCGACGGTGACGCGGAGCCTGCCGACCAGGTTCTGCCCGAAGTCGAGCAGGTGGCGGCCGTCGCCGGTGCGGGTGACGGTGACCGGGGTGATCTCCTGGGTGCAGCGCACCGGTGGTCCCAGCGGGGCGACGAGGGTGGCCGGGTCACGGATACCGGTGCGCACGGGAGTCCACCCGGCACCGGACGCCTGTGGTGTGGCCCAGTGGGGGTCGTCGAGCCGGGCGTCGAAGGTCTCCCCCTCGTACAGGCCACTGGTGAGGATCGGTCCGGGGGCAGCGGTCCAGGAACCGTCGGTGGCGACGACGGTGGCGGTGCCGTCGTCGTACGTCACCTCCAGCTGGGCGATGAGGCACTGGTCGGTGCCGTAGATGTTGCGGGTGCCGCCGTCGAAGCCGTACTTGCCGCGGTACCAGCCGTCGCCCAGCCACGCGCCGATGGTGTTGGCACCGGTGGTGAGGTGGCCGGTGACGTCGTGGGTACGGTAGCGCAGCCGGTGCGGGTAGACCGTCCAGCCCGGGGCCAGGATCTCGTCGCCGACGCGCCGGCCGTTGATCTCCACCTCGTACAGGCCGTGGGCCGTGACGTACAGACGGGCGCGCGCGACGGACCGGTCGAGACGGAAGCCCTTGCGGACCAGGGCCGGGCGGCGTTCCGCTTCCGGGTCCTCGTCCCAACCGGCGCCCACGGGAACGGCCTGCCAGTCGGCGGGCGTCAGAAGTCCGGCCTCGGCAACGCTCGGTTCACTCCACGCCGACGGCTCGTCGGCGTCCGGGGTCCAGACACGGACGCGGACCGTCACGCGCTCACGGGAGGTCAGCGGCTCACCGGGCCAGGCCACCAGGATCTGATCGGCGCTGTTGACGCGTCCTGTGCGGTACACGTCGCCGGAGCGGTCGAGCCGCAGCTCGTACGCCTCCTGACGACCGGCGCCCGGAGACAGCGTCCAGGTGAGGCGGGGAGCGGTCACTCCGATACCGAGTCCGTCCGGAAGATGTTCGAAGGACACCGGGGAAGGCTGAGGAGGCAGCAAGGGAAACCTTTCGTCACGTGCGTGGGGCGGTGGGACTGACTCGTGGTCAGCCCTTGACCGCTCCCGAGGTGAGTCCCTTCATGACCTTCTGGTTGAGGAAGAGGTAGATCAGGAGGGTGCCGAAGACGTTGATGCAGATGGCCGCGAACAGCGGCCCGTACTGGGTGGCGCCGAAGTCGCCGGTGAAGTTGAGCAGGCCGACCTGGATGGTGCGCAGGTCCTGGTCGTTGGTGAAGGTCAGCGCGATGAGCAGGTCGTTCCAGATGAAGAAGAACTGCACCAGGCCGACGGTGAGCAGGGCGTTGCGCACCAGGGGGACGCTGATGGTCCAGAAGGCGCGCAGGATGCCGGCGCCGTCGATGGTGGCCGCCTCGAACAGCTCACGCGGGACGGTGCGGTAGTAGGTGGCCATCATGAAGACGGTCAGCGGCAGGCCGGTGCCGGTGTAGGTGAGGATCAGCGGCCACAGGGTGCCGGACAGGCCGGTCTGGAAGTAGACCGTGAACAGGGGCAGCAGGATCATCTGCGGCGGGACCATCATGCCCGCGAGGAAGATCAGGAGGGTGAGGCTGCGGCCCTTCCAGACCATGATCTGCAGGGCGAAGCCTGCGGCTGTCCCGAGGAGCAGCATGAGCGCCAGGGCCGGGACGACCGCCAGCAGGCTGTTCTGGACGTACAGGCCGATGTTGCCGGTGGTCCAGGCTTCGGTGTAGTTGCCCCACTCCCAGGTGGTGGGCAGGCTCCAGGTGGAGTTGTTCAGGTAGTCGTCGTTGGACTTCAGCGACGTCAGGAACATCCAGACCAGCGGGTAGATCTCGACGACCAGCAGCAGGCCGACAACGGCCTTCACCCACAGCCGGCCCCCCTTGCGGAGGCGGCGGACCCGGACCGCGCCGTCGGACGTCCCCCGGCCCGGGCGGCCCGCGGAGGTCTTCACAGTCGTGTCGATGGCCATGGCTCTCAGCCCTCCGTGAGGTCGCGCCGCGAGACGCGGTAGACGACCAGGCTCACCAGCAGGCACACGACGGTGAGCAGCAGGGCGATGGTGCTGCCGTAGCCGTAGTCGCTGTAGGTGAACGACGTCTGGAACATGTACAGGGTCAGCGGGGTGGTGTCGTTGCCCGGCCCGCCGTTGGTCAGGGCGACGATGGAGTCGAAGACCTTCAGCGTGCCGTTGATGCTGAAGATCAGCGACGACATCAGCACCGGCAGCGACAGCGGCAGCACGATGTGCCGCACCAGCCGCAGGCCCGTCGCCCCGTCCAGGCGGGCGGACTCGAGGACCTCGTCGGGGATGTCGACCAGGCCGGCGAAGAGCAGTACGGCGTAGAAGCCCATGGAGCGCCAGATGTCCATCACGATCAGCACCCAGAACGCGCTGCCCGCGCTGCCGAAGAAGTCGACCGACTCCAGACCGACCGCGTTGAGCAGGGAGTTGACGGGGCCGGTCTGCGGGGCGACCTGGAAGAACTTCTGGAAGAGCAGACCCACCGCGACCGTGGGCAGAACCACGGGGAAGAACACCAGGGTGCGGATGAGCGCCGAGGCCCGTTTGAGGAAGAAGACGTACAGCAGGGCCAGCAGGTAGCCGGCGACCACCTGCCCGGCGGTGACGACGACGGCGTACTTGAGCGTGAACCACAGGGCGTCGTGGACGGCCGGGTCGTCGAGCAGGCGGGAGAAGTTGGCGACACCGTTGCCGGTGAAACCGTCGATGGTGTTGCCCTTGGTGAAGGAGTACCCGAGCGACCACACCATCGGGGCCAGCATGATCAGGGAGTAGACGAGGAGGGCGGGACCGAGCAGGATCGCGACGGCCCTGCGGTCACCGAGTACGCGGTGCATGGGTGGTGTCCACTTCGTTTCCGTTGAAGAGACCGGCCTGGTGGTGGCGGGGGGCGGCGCGCGCTGCGTGCGTCAGGAGGCCTCGTGCGCCGCCCCCGGCCGGTCACTGGGCGGCCAGCGCGTCCTGGACGGTCTGCATGAACTGCTCGGGCTTCATGCTCCCGCTCACCAGGCTCGCCGCGTTGGTCTGGGACACGGTGGTGGCCTTGGTGCCGAACAGGGCCTCGAACCACAGCACGTTCTGCTTCGAGGAGCTGATGGTGTCGCGGACCTGGGTGGTGACCTCGTTGGCGTCCTTCACCTCCGTGTTCACCTTGAAGCCGGAGATGGAGCCGTGGTCCTTCAGGGCGGTGCTGCCGTAGTTCTTCGCGATGCAGGACACCCAGTCGCCGGTCTTCTCGTCGAAGGACTTGGCGGACAGGGTGATGCCGAGGCCGACGTTGGAGGGGTACTGGTCGACCGAGCCCTTACCGCCGGAGACGGCCGGGAAGGGCATGAAGCCGACGTTCTCGGCGCCGACCTTGTTCTGCTTGTCGTCGGAGATGTTCGCCAGCGCCCAGCTGCCCATGTAGAACATGGCGGCCTCGCCGTTCAGGAACTGGTTCATCGCGGTGTCGTAGTCGATGGAGCCGACGCCCTTGCCGAAGTAGCCCTTCCCGCCCAGCGCGGCGACCTCCTCGGCCGCCTTCACGTACTCCGGGTCGGTCAGCTTCGCCTTGCCGTCCGCCACCTTCTGCAGCGCGTCGGGGCCGAGGCTCCGGTAGAGGTAGCCGCTGATCAGCCGGGTCAGCGGCCAGCCCTGCTGACCGGAGGCGGAGAACGGCTGGACGCCCTTCGACTCCAGCTTCGCCGCGGCCGCCACCAACTCCTTCCAGGTACCGGGCGCCTTCAGGCCGTTCTCCTGGAAGAGCTTCTTGTTGTAGAAGATCCCCTCGATGTTGTACTCGTACGGCAGCACCTGCAGCTCGCCGCCGTACAGCGCCTTGATCGTGGAGACGGCGGCCGGCTCCAGCTGGTCGAGAACGCCGAGCTTCTTCAGCTCCTTCTCCAGGTCGGCGACCTTGCCCGACTCGGCCAACTGCTGGGTGAGGGCGGGGGCGTTGCCCGCCGCGAACTGCACCGGCAGTGCGTCCTGGCCGGCCAGCAACTGCAGCTTCTGGTCCAGGCTCGCCTGGGGCACGGTCTCCACCTTCAGCGGCAGGGCCTCGTTCGCCGTCCTGCACGCCCCCTTCGACATGGTGGTCAGAGCCGTCTTCACGGTGGTGTTCTCGGTGACGCTCAGGTAGCTGAAGTCCTCCGGCGCGGCCGAGGAACCGCCGCTGCCGCCGCAGGCGGTGACGAGCAACGCCAGTGAGGCGGTCCCGGCGGTGAACAGGCTCAGGCGCGCACGACGGGCACGGGGCAAACGTACGGACACGGAAGACTCCCAGGGATCTTGGAGAGAAAAGCAGAGGAGTGAAGTGCGGTGCCAGGGGCGACGAACAGGCCCGGCGAAGGCGGGCGGAGATCGTGTAAAACGTTCTCTACAAGCAAGTGGGCAACACCCTGCACCTCTCCTCCGGTTCCGTCAAGACACATCCATGTAACGCTGGAGTCACACGCCAGAAGACTTGACGACGCCGGGGGGCTATCATGTAGACCGTTGCACCTACGCCCACAAGAACCGGAGCGCTGACGATGGACCGGGCTACGGCACCCCGACAGAACAGACGTGTGACCATCACCGATGTCGCCCGGCACGCGGGCGTGTCCACCGCCGCCGTCTCCAAGGTGCTGCGCAACGCCTACGGTGTGAGCCCGGCCATGCGGGAGAAGGTGACAGCGGTCATCAGCGAGCTCGGATACCGTCCGCACGCGGCGGCACGCGGCATGCGCGGCCGGACGTACACGATCGGCGTGCTGCTGGACAACGTCCGCAACGCCTTCTTCGCCGACATCCTCGACGGCGTCCAGGACGAACTGCGCACCAGCGAGTACACCGTGCTGATCGGCGCGGCCGGATTCGGGCCGGAGGAACAGGCCAGAACCATCCGGTCCATGGTCGACCGCCAGATGGACGGACTGATCCTCATCGCGCCGGGAACCCCGCGCGGCGAGATCCTCACCACGGCCGCCTCGACGCCGACCGTGGTCATCGGCCACCACGACGCCGCGGACAGCCACGACTCGGTCGTCGACGCCGACGACGTCGGCGCCGGACTGGTCGTCGACCACCTCGTCTCGCTCGGCCACCGTGACATCGCCTTGGTGTCGGCCCACGGCACCAAGGCCAACCGGTGGAAGCGCACTCCCGAGATCGTGCTCAGCGACGGCTATCTGGAAGCCATGGAACGGCACGGCCTCACAGACCACGCGCGCGTGCACCACGCCGCGTACTCCGACGACGGCGGTTTCAAGGCCGGCATGACCCTGCTGACGGCCGACCGCCCGCCGACCGCCGTCATGACCGGCGCCGACGTCGCCGCCCTGGGCATCTACCGCGCGGCCCACGAACTCGGCCTGCGCATCCCGGACGACCTGTCGCTCGTCGGCTACAACAACACCGCGCTGGCCGCGCTGGCCCCCGTCCAGCTCACCAGCGTCGACCAGGCCGGTCACACCATGGGCTCCGCCGCCGCCCGCATGCTCATCGAACGCGTGGAAGGCCGACGGGACCGGGCCATGCAGACGACGATGACGCCGCGGCTGGTGGAGCGCGGCAGCACCACGGCCCCGCGGGCCCGTTGAACCATGGGCCAGCATGTACCCGCCGCGATTCGCGGGGTGGGACACGGGCGTGACACCGCCATGGTCCGGGACGGCACTGCGCGCCGCAGAGTAGGCATCAAGGACGTCGCCCGAGCGGCCGGTGTCTCCCTCGGCACCGTCTCCAACGTGCTCAACCGTCCCGAGATCGTGGCCGAGTCCACGAGGACACGGGTCCTCGACGTGATCGACTCGCTGGGCTACGTACGCGCCGAGGGGGCGCGGCAGTTGCGCGGCTGGACTTCCCGGGTCATCGCCGTCCTGGTCCACGATCTGGCCAACCCGTTCTTCACCGCCCTGGCCACCGGCGTGGAACAGGCCGCGCGCGAAGCCGACCTCGGCGTGATGGTCTGCACCGGCGCCCGCGACCCCGCGGAAGCCGCGCGCCACCTCGCGCTGATCACCTCCCACCAGGTCCGCGGCGCCGTGCTGACCTCGGGTGAGGGGGTCGGTCGCACCGTGGCCGCCTTCCGCCGCAACGCGGTCCCCTTCGTCGTGGCCGACCAGAGCGCGTCCCAGCCCGGCGCCTGCTCCGTCGGGATCGACGACGTCGCGGGAGGCCATGCGGCGATCCACCACCTGGTCGAGCGAGGACACCGCTCCATCGCCCACGTCAGCGGTCCCGACCGTCTCCAGCAGATACGGGACCGGCGCCGGGGTGCCCTCGGCGCCATCGGTGCGGCCGGCCTTCCGGCGGCCTCGCTGCGGGACGTGCCGTGCCCGGCCCTCACCGTGAACGCCGGCAGAGACGCCGGACACCGCGTCCTCGGTCTGCCCACCCGGCCGACCGCCGTCTTCTGCGCCAACGACCTGCGCGCCCTGGGGGTGATGCAGGCGCTGTACGAGGCCGGACTGCGGGTGCCGGACGACATCGCGGTCGTCGGCTACGACGACATCGAGTTCGCGGCGTCCGCCGTCGTCCCGCTCACCTCGGTGCGACGGCCCGCCGCCGCCATGGGCCGGCAGGCCGGCCGCCTGCTCGTCGAGGACACCGGCCGCGGCGTCGTCCACGGGCACGCCCACGTCGTCCTGCAGCCGGAACTGGTCGTGCGCCGGTCGTCCATGGGGACGCCGGCGCGGTGACGCGGGCCGGTCGGAGCCGTTCGGGAAGATGGCGGGGCAGGGCTCGCGAAGCGCGGCGGGTGAGGAGTACCAGCAGGGCCGAGACCAGCAGAGCGGCCAGGCCCAGCAGTCCGACGGCCGAGGCCGACGAGCCCAGGGCTCCCTTGCCGCCGAGCAGGAGCAGCGGGCAGACGAACTCGCCGAGGAAGAAGGCCGCCATCCACAGGCCGTACCGCGTGGGAGCGCCGGGACGGTCAGCGCCAGGGGGACCAGCGCCACATGACCGGGCGCGGTCTCGACGTGCTCCTGCATGCGCGGCGGGACCGGAGCGAGCGGCACCGCGCCGGGGACGGGTGGGCAGTCGCCGGCCATCAGCAGGACGGCGGGCAGCCCGCCCCGCGCGGTAGGGGCCTCGCCGCGGTCGGGGGAGGGCGGGACGGCAAAGACAGGCATGACGGCGCTCCGGGGCAGACGGCGGGAAGGCGGCACCTCGGCGCGGACGGGTCCCGCTTCCGGGGAACTCGGCGCATGGGCGCGTGACGTGCCACGACTGTGCGGGCCGGGCACCGGCCCGCCCACCCCTGCGGCGGTCCGCGTCCTGGATGACGTCGATCCAGGCCGTGGACAGCGGCGGTGACGACCTGCCGCGAGGCCGCCGGGCTGGCTTCCCGGACACTGCGCCCGCCGGACCGCAGTCACGCCCCGGGGGCCTCGGCCAGTCGTCTGCCGACCCGGGCGGCCGTCTCCCGCAGCCAGATGTGGGCCGCGTCATGGGTGTGCACGGGGTGCCACCACAGCGCCTCCCGCAGCGGCACCGCCTCGTACGGCGGCTCCATGACGCGTACGGCGGTGAGCGGTGCGAGGAGCCGGGCGAGGCGGGCCTGGATCAGGGCGATGCGCTGGGTACCGGTCACCAGCAGCGGCATGATCTGGAAGCTGTCGACGGACACCTCGACCCGGGGTTCGATGCCGAGCATGCCGAGCTGCCGCACGGCGGGGGTGTCGTAGGTGCGCTGGTAGGTGACCCACGGCAGCCGGGCGAGGTCCTGACGGGTGAGCCGCTCGTCGACGCTGGGATGGCCGTCGGCGACAAGGAAGACCCAACGGTCGTCGTAGAGGTCGGTGGCGGGGAAGTCACTGATGACGCCGTGCGGCATGAGCAGGCCGTCGGTGGTGCTCAGCAGCGTGTCCGTGGCGTCCACCACCGTGGTCGGAGTCTGTGCGAACCGCAGGCGGATGCCGGGGGCCTCCTCGTGGACGACGCGGGCGAGTTCGGCCCCGAAGACGGCGACGGCGTAGTCGGAGGCGATCAGCTTGAACTCGCGGCTCTCCTTGGCGGGGTCGAAGGCGGCCTGGCTGGCGAAGAGGCGTTCCAGCAGGTCGTAGGCGGTGGCGGTGCGGTCGAGGAGGACCTGGCCGAGGGCGGTGAGTTCGTAGTGGCTGCCGACACGGGCGAGGAGCTCGTCGTCGAAGTGGCGGCGGAGTCTGCCCAGGGCGGCGCTCATGGCGGGCTGGCTGAGACCGACGCGCTGCCCGGCGCGGGTGACGTTGCGTTCCTCCAGCAGCGCGCGCAGGGCGACGACGAGGTTGAGGTCGAGGCGGGCCAGATTCACGTGTCTTCCCTTTGCGATACGGCGCTGACCAGGAGTAATCGACGGCATGGATGCCAGTCATCCATAGAAGCGATTTCCCTGATCCCGGGTGGCGGGTCCAGATTAGTCGCACCGCAATCAGGAGGACATGTCCGTGAAACCTGCACCCTCGTCCGCGCTGTTCGCAGGACCCTTCGCCCTCGGCACCCTCTCGGCCCCGGACGGGCCGGCCTTCCCTGCCCTCGTCACGCCTGACGCCCAGGTGCTCGACCTGCGCGTCGCCTTCGGCGACGACCGGCTGACCACCCGGAGCCTCCTGGAGAGCTGGGAGTCGGCGCTGCCGCGGCTGCGGACGCTGGCCGCCGACGGCGGGCCGGGGCGCAGGCCGCTGGCGGACTTCCGGGTGCACGCGCCGGTCGAGCCGCGCCAGGTGTTCCAGTCGGGGGCGAACTACCGGCAGCACGTGATCGATCTGCACGTGGCCCACCGCGCCCCGGGCGACGACCGGCCCGTGAAGGAGCGGCGCGCCGAGGCAGCGAAGATCATGGACCGGCGGGCGGCCGAGGACCTGCCGTACGTGTTCCTCGGCCTGCCGAGCGCGATCACGGGCCCCTACGACGACGTCGTCCTCCCCGCGTGGGCCGAGCAGCCGGACTGGGAGCTGGAACTGGCGGCCGTGATCGGCCGGCCCGCCCACCGGGTCTCCGTGGAAGAGGCGCTGGACTGCGTGGCGGGGTACACGATCGCCAACGACCTCACCGACCGCGCCACCGTCTTCCGCCGGGACATGCCGCAGATCGGCACCGACTGGCTGCGCAGCAAGAACGCGCCCGGCTTCACCCCGCTCGGCCCCTGGATCGTGCCCGCCGCATCGATCGCGCACCCCGACGACCTGCGCCTCACGCTGAAGCTGAACGGCGAGACCATGCAGGACGAGTCCACCAAGGACATGATCTTCGATGTCGCCCGCATGGTGGCGTACGCCTCGCAGACCGCCCGGCTCCTGCCCGGCGACCTGGTGCTGACCGGTTCACCGGCCGGCAACGGCATGCACTGGGGACGGCTGCTGCGCGACGGCGACGTCATGGACGGCTCCATCACCGGGCTCGGCGCCCAGCGCACCCGCTGCGTGGCGGAGGCGGCGTCATGACGCCGGACCGCCACGACCCCGAGGGCGCGATCGCCGAGGCCGCCAAGGCGTTCTCCAACTGGGGGCGTTGGGGCGAGGACGACCGGCTCGGCACCCTCAACTTCCTGGACGAGGGCAAGCGCCGTGAGGGCGCGGCGCTGGTACGGCGGGGCGTCAGCTTCTCGCTCTCCCAGCGGTTCGACATGAACGGCCCGCAGAAGGGCTGGCGGCGGCGCACCAACCCGGTGCACACCATGCTGGACACCGGCACCGACGCGGCCCTCGGCCACCAGGGGTTCCCGCACGGCCTCGGCGGCGCGGACGACGTGATCACGATGCCGCTGCAGTGCTCCACGCAGTGGGACGGGCTCGGGCACATCTTCGACCACGGCAAGGCGTGGAACGGCCGCCCCGCAGAGAAGGTCGTCACCTCCGAGGGCGACCTGGTCACCGGCATCGAGCACATGGCCTCACACGTCGCTGGGCGCGCTGTACTGCTCGATGTGGGCCGCGTCGTGGGTGAGGACGGCGAGCTGCCCGACGGGTTCGCGATCACCGAGGAGCACCTGACCGCCGCCGCCGAGGCGCACGGGGTGAGCGTCGGACGCGGGGACGTCGTCGTCGTACGGACCGGGCAGCTCGCCCGGGTCCGCCGATGGGGGTCCCCCCACGCCGAAGGCAGTGGGGGAGGCTGGGGCGACTACGCCGGCGGCCCCGCACCCGGGCTGTCGTTCACCACGGCCGGCTGGCTGCACCGTACGGAGATCGCCGCGATCGCCACCGACACCTGGGGCTTCGAGGTCCGGCCGAACGAGTTCGAGAACGCCTTCCAGCCGCTGCACCAGGTGGCCCTCCCGAACATCGGCCTGCTGATCGGCGAGATGTGGGACCTGGAGGCGCTCGCCGAGGACTGCGCCGAGGACGGCAGGTACGACTTCTGGCTCACCGCCGCTCCCCTGCCCATCACCGGCGCGGTCGGCTCCCCCGTCAACCCGATCGCCGTCAAGTAACCAGCGGAACGAAGGAGTTCCCCTATGAGCACACCCCGCACGGTCCTCGTCGTCGGCGGCGGCGCGGCCGGCAACGCCGTCACCGTCCTGCTGCGCAGGGCCGGTCTGACCGTGGACCTGATCGAGGTCAGGACCGACTGGAACGTCACCGCCGGCTCCGGCATCACCCTCCAGGGCAACGCCCTGCGCGTCCTGCGGGAACTCGGTGTGTGGGAAGAGGTGGAGGAATCCGGCTACGGCTTCGGCTCCGTCGGCATCACCGCCCCCGACGGCACCGTCCTGCACGCGCAGGACGACCTGCGCACCGGCGGCGACGACCTCCCCGCCACCGTCGGCATGCAGCGCCCGCAACTTCAGCAGATCCTCATCGGGGCCGTGCGGGCCAGTGGCGCGTCGGTCCGCCTGGGCACCACCGCCGAGATCCTGGACCAGGACGGCGAGGGCGTCTCCGTCCGCCTCAGCGACGGCACCGAGAGCCGCTACGACCTGGTGATCGCCGCCGACGGACTGGGCTCCACCACGCGGGCGGCGATCGGCATCACGGCGAAGCCCGAGCCCACCGGCATGGCCATCTGGCGCGTCGCCGCACCCCGGCCCGCCGGCGTGACCCGCACCGACCTCGCCTACGGCGGCCCGGCCTACATCGCCGGCTACTGCCCCACCAGCGACACCACCCTCTACGCCTACGTCGTCGAGGCCAACCGCGACCGCGCCTCCATACCCCCGGAGTCGTACGCCGACGAGATGCGCCGCCTGGCCTCCTCCTACGGCGGCTTCTGGCCGGAGATCACCGAGCACATCACCGACCCCGCGAAGGTCAACTACACCTGGTTCGACCGCATGCTGGTCGAGGGCTCCTGGCACCGCGGCCGAGTCGTGCTCATCGGCGACGCCGCGCACTGCTGCCCACCCACCCTCGCCCAGGGCGCCGCCCTGTCGATGGAGGACGCCTGGGTGCTGGCGCAGATGCTGACCACCGCGGACACCTGGGACGACGCATTGCTCCAGGCCTACCACGAGCGGCGGATCGCCCGCGTCCGGCCGGTCGTGGAGGCGTCCGTGCAGATCGGGCAGTGGCAGCTCGACGGCGTCCGCGACGCCGACGTGCCCGGGCTGATGGCCCGCACCATGACGATGCTCCGGGAGCTGCCGTGAGCACGGCCCCCACCGTCGACGTGCACGCCCACATCCTGCTCCCCGAGATCGAGGCGCTCGTGTCCGGTCTGCCGGGCCACGACGCGGCCAAGGAGCTGGACGCCCGGCGCAACGGTCCCGCAGCCCTCGCCGTCAGCGGTCCCATGGTCCGCGAGCGCATCCTGAAGCTGACCGACGTCACCGTGCGCCTGAAGTCGATGGACGCCCAGGGCGTGGACGTCCAACTGGTCAGTCCCTCGCCCTCGCACTACCACTACTGGGTGGACGAGGAGACGGCCGAGAAGGTGTACCGGACCGCCAACGAGGCGACGGCGGCGCACTGTTCGGCCGTCCCGGACCGGCTGCGCGGGCTCGGCCTGGTACCGCTCCAGCACCCGGACCTGGCGGTCCGTGCCCTGGACCACGCCCTGGAGCAGGGACTGGCCGGGGTGGAGATCTCCAGCCACGCCCCCGGCCGGGAACTTTCCGACCCCGCGTACGAGCCGTTCTGGACACGGGCCGAGGAGACCGGCGCGATCCTCTTCCTGCACCCCTTCGGCTGCACCCTGGACGAGCGGCTGGACCGGTGGTACCTGTCCAACACGGTCGGCCAGCCGGTGGAGAACGCCGTCGCACTGTCCCATCTGATCTTCTCCGGGGTCCTCGACCGGCACCCGGGGCTGAAGGTGATCGCCGCACACGGCGGCGGTTACCTGCCCACCCACATCGGCCGCAGCGACCACGCCTGGTCGGCCCGCTCCGACGCCGGCGCGGGCTGCGCACACCTGCCCAGCAGCTACCTGAAGCGCCTGTACTTCGACTCCCTCGTCCACGACCCGCACGTGCTGCGGGAGCTGGTCCGGGCCGCGGGGGCCGACCGGGTGCTGCTCGGCTCCGACTTCCCCTTCGACATGGGCGCCGAGGACCCCGTCGGTGCCCTGCGCGCCGCACGACTGCCCGAGGACGACTTCGACGCCGTCCGCGGCCGGAACGCCGCCGCCCTGCTCGACCTCACCCTCATCTGAGGAGGAAGAAAGGTATGGAACCCATGAGCACACGCCTGCTCACCCACCTGCGGCACGTCGACCTCGCCGTGCCCGACTACGACAAGCAGCTCGACTTCTACTCCGGCGTCTGGGGCCTGACCAAGGTCGCCGAGGACGCCGGCATCTCCTTCCTGGCCGCCGAGGGCTCCCCGGAGCAGTACGTCGTACGGCTGCGCAAGGCCGACGACAAGCGCCTCGACCTCGTCTCCTACGGTGCCGCGAGCGCGGCCGACGTCGACACCCTCGCCGAGCGCCTGCTGGCCGGCGGTGTGCGGTTGATCTCCCGGCCGGGGAAGGTCGAGACCCCCGGCGGCGGTTACGGCTTCCGCTTCTTCGACGTCGACGGCCGCACCGTCGAGGTCTCCGCCGACGTCGAGGTCAGGCAGCACCGCAGGATCGAGGAGAAGGAGTCCGTCCCGGTCAAGCTCTCCCACGTCGTGCTCAACTCCCCCGACCTGAACCGCACCCGCGAGTGGTACGAGCGTCACCTCGGCTTCGCGCTGTCGGACACCCTCAGCTCGCCGCACATGGGCGAGGTCATGCACTTCATGCGGATCAGCAACCAGCACCACTCGATGGCCCTCGCCAAGGGCCCGTACACGTCCCTGCACCACATCTCCTTCGAGATGCGCGGCATCGACGAGTACATGCGCGGCTCCGGACGCGTCATCCGCGCCGGGTACCAGAAGATCTGGGGTCCGGGCCGGCACATGGCCGGGGACAACACCTTCACCTACTTCCTCGACCCGCACGGCAACACCGTCGAGTACACCACCGAGCTGGAACTCCTCGACGAGGACACCTGGCACCCCCACGTCTACGACTTCTCCCAGCCGGAGGTCACCGACCAGTGGGGCACCGCCAACCCCATGAACGAACTCGTCGCCAAGGAGTCGTTCAACGACCCCGACCGCGGCGTCTTCGTCGCCCCGCCGGTCTGATCCATCCCCCTCGCACCGGGGACGCGGCAGTGGTGTCCACGCCCTGACTCGTACCGCCGCGCCCCGGCCCCTCCCTCCCCTGGCTCCCCCACGGCTCCGCATCAACGACGATCGAAGGAACCGCCCGATGCCCCCTCGCACGACCCCGCTGTCCCGCCGCGGTCTGCTGGCCGGCGGCGCGGCCGCCACCGCCCTCGCGGTCACCCCGCAGGCCGCCGCGGCGCCCCACACCGAGGCACGGAAGGGTCACGGCCGAAGAACCGCACAGTGGTACATCTGCTGGGCACGGCGGGCGGCCCCCCGCCGTACGGCGAGCGCATGGGCACGCCTCCGCCGTGACCGTCGGCGGCGAGACCTACCTGGTGGACTGCGGCCGGGGCGCGGTGACCCAGTACCTGCGGGCGGGGCTGTCCATGCCGTCGCTCAAGGGCATCCTCCTCACCCATCTGCACGCCGACCACATCGTGGACTACTTCGGCTTCCCGCTGCTGTGCGCCGGTGTGATGCCGTCCCAGCCCGGGCCCGGCGGCACGGCGGGTATGGGGTCCGGGGCCGAGCGACACGGTCACCCCGGGCCCCGTCACCCCCGAGCGGCCCGCGCCGGGCATCGCCGAGACCACCCACCGCGCGAACGCCGCCTTCGCCGCATCCACCAACGTCTTCGCCGCCGAGGGCTTCGGCATCGACCCCGTGTCCGTGCTCGACGTGACTGGGCTGTCGGCGCGGCCCGGCACGGTGGTGACCGTCCTGGAGACCGCCACCGTGAAGGTGACGGCGACCAGGGCCCCGCACGGCAACATGTCCCCCGCGTACGCCTACCGGTTCGACACCGCAGACGGCTCCGTCGTCTTCTCCGGCGACACCAGCCGCAGTGACGACCTCATTCGTCCTGGCCCGCGGTTGCGACCTGCTGGTCCACGAGGCCGTCGATGCCGCATGGTTCGAGAAGCAGGGTCTGCCCACCACCGTCGTCGAGCACATGCGCGAGGTCCACACCGACGTCGCCGAGGTGGGCGGGATCGCCGCCGCCGCGGGGGCGCGCCAGGTGGTCCTCAGCCACCTCGCACCGGCCGACCCGACCCGGTTCCCCGCACGTGAGTGGGCTGCGGCGGCCCGTGCCTCCGCCCGGACGGCCGGCTACCGGGGCCGCGTGACCGTGGGCCACGACCTCATGCGCATTCCCCTCGACTGACCACCCTCCACAGGAGCCGCACCATGCGTTTCGCCGCTTACGAACACCGGCACCGCCACCGGGTGGCCGTCGTGGAGGACGACGGCACTCTCCTCCCACTGCCCGGCGTCATCTCGCTCACCGCGCTGCTCGCCGAGACCGACGGCCTGCCCGGGCTGCTCGCCGCCGGCCGGGCGGCGCTCGACGTCCCGCCCGGTCCGCACGTCTCCGAGGTGCGGCTGCTGCCTCCGGTACGGCCTACGTCGGTACGGGACTTCGTCACCTTCGAGGAGCACGTCGAAGGAGTGCGCCGCGCCGTGGAGGGAACCGGCGGCGTACCGGAGCAGTGGTACGCGGCGCCGACCTTCTACTTCACCAACCCGCACGCGGTCTACGGCCACGGGGACGACATCCCGGTGCCGCCCGGTTCGGATGTGCTGGACTTCGAGCTGGAGGTGGGTGCGGTGATCGGACGTGAGGGCCGCGACCTCACTCCCGAGCAGGCCCGCGACCACATCGTCGGCTACACCGTGTTCAACGACTGGTCCGCGCGCGACCTGCAGGGCGTGGAGATGAAGGTCGGCCTCGGCCCCTGCAAGGGCAAGGACACCGCCACCACCCTCGGCCCCTGCCTCGTCACCGCGGATGAGCTGGAGCCGTACCGGGACGACGAGGGTTTCCTGCGCTTGGCGCTGACCGCCGAGGTCAACGGCGAGAAGGTCGGCGAGGATCTGCTGTCCAACATGAGCTGGACCTTCGAGGAGATGACCGCCTACGCCTCCCGCGGCACCCGTGTCGTACCAGGTGACGTCCTCGGCTCGGGCACCTGCGGCAACGGCGGCTGCCTGGCCGAACTGTGGGGCAGGCGCGGCGAGCAGTCGCCGCCACCGCTGAAGTCCGGTGACACCGTATCCCTCACGGTGGAGGGCATCGGCACCCTCACCAACACCGTCGTCCCCGGCGTCGAGCCCGTCCTCCTGCCGTCCGGCCGACGTCGCAGCCGGGAGCGGCCGTGAGCGACCTGCACCCCAGGAGGCTGCTGGGCAAGGTCGTCGTCGTCACGGGCGCCGCCCGGGGCCAGGGCCGGGCGGCGGCCCTGCGCTTCGCCGCCGGGGGCGCGCTGGTCGTCGGCGGCGACCTGCTGCACGAGGAGGCCCTGGAGACCCAGCGGCTGATCGCCTGTGAGGGCGGCACGATCCTCACACCCGGCCCCTTGGACGTCACCGACGAGGACTCCGTGCGGTCCTGGACCGAGGAGGCCGTCGACGCCTTCGGCGGCGTCGACATCGTCTACGCCAACGCCGGTGCCGTCCGCTTCGGCGCAATCGGAAGCCAGGCCTACGAGGACTTCGCCTTCACGGTGCGCGCCGAACTGGACTCGGTGTGGCTGACCGTCCGGGCGTCCTGGCCGCATCTGGTCCGCAGCCGCGGCTGCGTACTGACCGTCGGCTCGACCGCCGGCCTGGCCGGCTCCCTCACCGCCCCGCGCACCGCGCACTCGGCGTCCAAGGGCGCGGTGATCGCGCTGACCAGGCAGCTCGCCGCGGAGGGCGCCCCGCACGGCGTACGCGTCAACTGCGTCAGCCCCGGAATGATCGACACCGACGGCTCGCGCGCCCACCTGCTCGCCGACGACCACCCGATGCGCGCCGTCGGCCGTCACATCCCGCTCGGCCGGGTCGGGCTTCCCGACGACGTGGCCGACGCCGCCGTTTTCCTGGCCTCGGACGAGGCCGCCTACGTCACCGGCGCCAACCTCGTAGTCGACGGCGGGTGGTCCACCGTCCTGCCCGGCGCCCCCACCTGAAAGGAGACCCGCACGTGAACAAGGTCCGCGCCGGCGCCGCCGAGGCGGTCGCCGACATCCCCGACGGCGCCTCGCTCGCCGTCGGCGGCTTCGGTCTCTCCGGCGTCCCCGCTGCCCTCATCGACGCCGTGTACGCGCAGGGCACGACCGGTCTGGAGGTCGTCTCCAACAACTGCGGCGTGGACGGCCGTGGTCTCGGCGTCCTCCTCGCCGCCGGCCGCATCGCCCGCGTCACCGGCTCCTACGTCGGTGAGAACAAGGAGTTCGCCCGCCAGTACCTGGCCGGTGAACTGGAGGTGGAACTGACCCCGCAGGGCACCCTCGCCGAACGGCTGCGGGCCGGCGGCGCGGGCATCCCCGCCTTCTACACGCCGGCGGGCGTCGGCACCCAGGTGGCGACGGGCGGGCTGCCCTGGCGGTACGCGCCCGACGGAACGGTCGCCGTCGCCTCGCCGCCCAAGGAGACCCGTGACTTCGCGGGCCGCACACACGTCCTGGAGCACGGCATCACCACCGATTACGCCCTCGTACGGGCCTGGCGCGGCGACCGGCAGGGCAACCTCGTCTTCCGCAAGGCCGCCGCCAACTTCAACCCCCTGGCCGCCATGGCCGGCCGCGTCACGATCGCCGAGGTGGAGGAACTCGTCGAACCCGGCGAACTGGCCCCGGACGAAATCCACCTGCCCGGCCTACGTCCAGCGGGTCGTACCGCTCAGCCCCGAGCAGGCCGCCGACAAACCCATTGAGAAGAGGACGGTAAGCAACTGATGGCCTGGACCCGCGACCAGATGGCCGCCCGCGCCGCCGCCGAGCTCACCGACGGCTCCTACGTCAACCTCGGCATCGGCCTGCCCACCCTCATACCCGGCCACCTCCCGCCCGACGTCCACGTCGTCCTGCACTCCGAGAACGGCATCCTCGGCACCGGCCCCTACCCCACCGCGGCGGAGGTCGACCCCGACCTGATCAACGCGGGCAAGGAGACCGTCACCGTGCTGCCCGGAGCGAGCTTTTTCGACTCCGCGCTCTCCTTCGGCATGATCCGCGGCGGCCACATCGACACCGCCGTGCTCGGCGCCATGCAGGTCTCCGCGGCCGGCGATCTCGCCAACTGGATGATCCCCGGCAAGATGGTCAAGGGCATGGGCGGTGCCATGGACCTGGTGCACGGCGCCCGCCGCGTCATCGTCCTCATGGAGCACACCGCCAAGGACGGATCCCCGAAGATCCTCGACGACTGCACCCTCCCCCTCACCGGCGAGCGGTGCGTCCACCGGATCATCACCGACCTCGGCGTCCTCGACGTCACCGCCGACGGCCTCGCCCTCGTCGAAACCGCCCCCCACGTCACCGTCGAGGACATCACCGCCCGCACCGACGCATCCATACGTCTGGACAGTTGCACGGCCGCCTGCTGAACACGCGCCCCGGCGCTCCACGAGGTCGGCGCGCGCCGTACCGGCCCTTTGCACGACGCAGACCATTGACATCGGGGTGACACCTCCGCAACATAATCAGCACACCAATGATTGGTCTACTGACCATGAGGGACGTGCCGGTGTCCGCCGTCCCCGCTCCCCGGTGCCCTCCACTCCCTTCCACACCAGGAGGCCAAGTGCCCGTGACCACTGACCCCCTTCACATCGCCGTGATCGGCGGCGGCATCGGCGGACTGGCCGCGGCCCTGGCGATCGCCCGCTCCGGGCACACCGTGACGCTCGTGGAACGGGCCGCCCGGTTCGGCGAGATCGGCGCCGGGCTGCAACTCGCCCCGAACGCCTCCCTCGCTCTCGAGGAACTCGGCGTCCTTCAGGCCGTCCGGCGCACCGCGGTCGTACCGCCCGCCCTGGTGATGATGGACGCACTGACGGGACATCAGATCACGTCGCTGGACCTCCGCAGCACGGCCTACACCAAGCGTTTCACCCACCCCTACCTGGTCACGCACCGGACGGATCTCCACTCCGCGCTCCTGACCGCCTGCCAGGAACAGCCTTCCGTCACGCTGCGCACCGCACACACCGTCACCCGCGTCGACCAGGACGAATCCGGCGTCCGGCTGCACTTCGCCGAGTCCCCGACGGTCCTGACCGCGGACGCGGTCGTCGCCGCGGACGGCCTCCACTCACGCCTGCGCCGGATACTGGTGGACGACGGCGATCCGGTCTGCTCCCGCTACGTCGCGTTCCGCGGCGCCCTGCCCACCGAGAAGATGACCGGCCGCATGTCCCAGCACGCCGCCTCGGAAGCGGTGATGGTCTGGGCAGGTCCCCGCATGCACCTGGTGCAGTACCCCGTACGCCGCGGCGAGCTGTACAACCAGGTCGCCGTCTTCGAGAGCGACCACTACACACCGGACTCGGACGACTGGGGCACCGAGGCCGAACTCGAGGAGCGCTTCGCCGGAACCTGCCAGGCCGTGCGCGACGCCCTCCCGCTGGTCGCTCGTGACCGGCGCTGGCCGCTGTACGACCGGCTGCCCGTCGCCGACTGGGTGCACGGCCGGATCGTGCTGCTCGGCGACGCCGCCCACCCCATGCTGCAGTACCTGGCCCAGGGTGCCTGCCAGGCACTGGAGGACGCGGTGGCCCTGGGGAACGCGCTGGGACAGTTCACCGACCCCACCGAAGCCTTCCACGCGTACGCCGACCGGCGCCGGGAACGGGCGGCGCTGATCCAGACCAGCGCCCGCCGCTTCGGCGAGATCTGTCATCTGGAGGGCATGGGGGCCACCCTGCGCACCATGCTGCTCTCGTCCCGCAGGGCCGACGACTTCGACGACATCTCCTGGGTGTGGACGCCGTCCGCGGCCACCGTTCCCACCCCCTGAAACCGCGACCGCAGGAGGACACCATGACGACCGACGACCTCGCCTACAAGGCTCTGGAGGGCGCGGGGGCCGCGCCGCTGTGGCGCTTCTACGGCAACCTGTTCCCCGCCCAGCCCAAGAGCCGCGCCGTGCCCTACCGCTGGAGCTGGCAGGAGCTGCGTCCGCACCTGCTGCACTTCTCCGGGACGCTCTCGCTGGAGGAGGCCGAACGCCGGGTGCTGATGCTGGTCAACCCCGGCCTGACCGACCCGCCGGCCACCGTCAACACCCTGTACGCCGGACTGCAGATCATTCTGCCCGGCGAGACCGCGCAGGCCCACCGGCACACCTCCAACGCCTTCCGCTTCGTCCTCGAGGGCGACGGCGCGTGGACGACCGTCAACGGCGAGCGCGTCTTCATGGCCCCGGGCGACCTGCTGCTCACTCCCGGCTGGCACTGGCACGACCACACCCACGAGGGCGACGCGCCGATGATCTGGCTCGACGCGCTCGACTACCCGCTCGTCAACGCGCTGGAGGCCGGCTTCTACGAGCAGTACCCGCAGCGACTCCAGCCGGTCACCCGGCCCGACGACGCGGGCAGCCGCCAGTTCCTGCACGGCCGGCTCAACCCCGCCTGGCTCAGCCAGGACGGGCCGAACTCCCCCGTGACGCGCTACACATGGGAGGAGACCCGACGTGCCCTGGAAGCGGTCGCCGACACCGCCGAAGGCAGCGACGTCGACGGCATCGTCCTGGAGTACACCAACCCCTGGACGGGCGGACCTGTCATGCCCACCATCGGCTGCCGCGTCCAGCGGCTGCGCCCCGGTTTCCAGGGCGCGGGGCGCCGGCACACGGCCTCGACCGTCTTCAGCGTCGTCCGCGGCGAGGGCGCCACGATCGTGGACGGCGAGCGGCTGGAGTGGTCCGAGCACGACACCTTCGCCGTGCCCGGCTGGGCGTCCTACCGGCATCTGAACACCTCGTCCTCACACGACGCCGTGCTCTTCTCCTACAGCGACGAGCCCGTCATGCGCTCCCTTGGCCTCTACCGCACCGAAGACGCCGACCCCGGCGCCTGATCCGCCACTCCCCCGACACCTCACAAGGAGACCATGATGCGTCTGGCCCTGTTCAACAAGGGGCGCCTCGGACTCATCGACGGCGACGACCTCGTCGACGTGACCGAACAGCTAGCCGGCCCCGGCAACCCCGGCCCCGCCGGAGCGCTCCAGCAGTACATCGAGGCAACGGCCCGCGACGACGCCGGGCACCTCGACCTCACCGGCCGCCCGCGCGTCCCGCTCACCGAGGCGGATCTGGAAGCCCCGCTCCCCCGCCCCGGCAAGATCATCGGTGCGCCGGTCAACTACCTCGACCACAAGGCCGAGATGGAGTACACCACCTCCATCGCCGACCTCGGCGTCTTCCTCAAGGCCAACTCGTCGGTCATCGGCCCGGACCAGGACATCCTGCTGCCCTACACCGACAAGCGCACCGACCAGGAAGGCGAACTGGGCGTGGTCATCGGACGCACCGCCAGCCACGTCAGCGCGGACGACGCGCTGGACCACGTCTTCGGCTACACCTGCGTGCTGGACATCACCGTCCGCTCCGGTGAGGACCGATCCACCCGGAAATCGTTCGACACCTTCACCCCCATCGGCCCGTGGATCGTCACCGCGGACGAGGTACCCGACCCGGACTCCCTCGACCTGCGCTGCGACGTCGGGGGCGTCACCCGCCAGGAGACCAACACGGCGGACCTGATCTTCGGTGTCCGCGAGCTGATCGCCTACACCTCCTCCGTCATGACGCTGCACCCCGGTGACGTGATCGCCACCGGTACGCCGGCCGGTGTGGGGCCGCTCGGCCACGGTGACCGCGTCGTCCTGGAGATCGAGCGGGTCGGCCGGCTGGAAGTGGGCGTCGACGGTTCCCGGGCCGTCCCCTACGAGCAGCGCCCCGGCCGCCGGGCCCGCTGACGGCCCCGCGGCGCGCGGTGGTGCCGCGCACTCATAAACTCCCGGGTGGGCCGACCGGCCCGCCCGGGAGGCAGCACCCGGGCCGCGGACGAACGGAGCACTGTGGCGCGCGCACTGGACCTGCACAACTACATCGGACATCTGATCCGGCGCGCGGAGCAGGTGCACACCGCGCTGTGGTTCCGGCACGTCTCCCGGGAGATCACCTCCCAGCAGTTCGCCGTCCTCAACGCCCTGCGCCGGGAACCCGGCATCGACCAGCGCACCCTCGCCGACCGGACGTCACTGGACCGCTCCACGGTCAACCAGATGGTCCGCCGACTGACCGAGCAGCACTACGTCAGCCAGGTACGGGACGAGACGGATCGCAGGCGGACGCTGCTGGAGCTGACCGACGAAGGAGCCGAGCTGCTCGACGCCCTGATCCCTTCGGCGGAACGGGTCAACGAGCAGCTTTTGATGTCGCTGTCGGAGAGCGAGCGTCCCCTGGCCACGGGCGTTCTCCGCAAGATCGCGTCCATGGACGACGAGTCCCCCGACGGCGAGGCGTGAGGGCCCGGGCAGTGAACCGGTCCGGACTCGGCCGGTCCCGCCCCTTGCCGCCCTGCGGCACCAGAACTCACCTGGCCGCCGGTCCAGGGTCGACGAAGGAGTCACGCCTTGGCTCAACGCCCCCTCCCCGCCCCGACTCCGCCCGGACAACGGCAGCATCCGAATCCCCGGGGCCCCGGAACCGGTCCCGTCATCGGCCGGGCCCTGCAGATCCTCGGGGCCTTCACCGCCCAGCACTCGCACCTGTCCTTGAGCGACCTGGCCCGCAGGGCGGACCTGCCCGTCTCCACCGTGCACCGCATGCTGGGAGAACTCCTCGCCTGGGGAGCACTGGAACGGGACGAACAGGGGCGTTACCGGGTGGGCCTGCGGCTGTGGGAGGTCGGAGTCCTGGCCCCGCGCACCCAAGGGCTGCGTGAACGGGCACTGCCCCACCTGGAGGCTCTCTCCGCCCTCACGCGCGAGAACGTGCAGCTGGCCGTCCGTGACGGCTCCGAAGTCGTCTTCGTGGAACACATCCGTGCCGGCGGCGCCGTGCCCACGCTGACCCGCGTGGGCGGGCGGCCCGCCGTCACGGCGTCCGCCACAGGGCTGGTCCTGCTCGCCCATGCCCCGGCCCGGTGCAGGACGACGCCCTGCGGGCCCCCATCCGGCGCCACACCGACTTCACGCTGACCGACGGCGCCCTGCTCCGGTGGGTTCTCGCCCAGGTACGCACCTACGGGTACGCGGTGAGCGACCGCCAACTGTCCGTCGACACACTGTCCGTGGCGGCACCGGTCACCACCGCGGCAGGCGAGGTGGCGGCAGCCGTCTCCGTCGTCGTCCGGCACGGATCGACGTCCGTGACAGCACTGGCCGACCTGGTCCGCCGTACCGGCCGGGCCATCTCCCGGGCACTCGGCCCGCCCGTCGCCTGAACGGCGTCCGCCGGCGACAATTCGTTTCCCGGTATGCGGGAAAACACCTGGTTACCGCGCCTCGTCACTCGCACCATGACTGCGCCGACGGCCGGAGCGTCCGTTCCGCTCCGGGCTCCGCCGGCTACACCGCAGTCGACAACGGAGGGCTGTCATGCGCCAGTTCCCCGATCGCCGTGCCCCCCGACGAGGTGACCGATGAACGTCCCCTTGAGAGAGGCCCTGGACAACGGGCCCATGAGCCGTTTCCAGTGGAGCGCGATCGCCATCTGCGCACTCCTCAACACCCTTGACGGATTCGACGTGCTCGTCATGTCCTTCACCGGAAAGACGGTGTCCGGGGAATGGAACCTGGACTCCGGCACCCTGGGACTCCTCCTCAGCAGCGGACTGGTCGGCATGGCCCTGGGTGCTCTCCTCGTCGCTCCCCGGGCGGACCGGGTCGGCAGAAGGCCCGTCATCCTGGCCGGCCGCACACCTCCACCGTCCCGGAGACCTCACGGCGTTCCGGCACTACCTCGACTCGCGGGACCTGACCTGGGAATGCTGGTGGAGGCAGGGCAGATGAGCCCAAGCCCCAAGCCCCCCGACGGATCCGCTCAGTGCCTGAGCCCAAAGGGGCGGCTGACAGGACAGAACCCGACCGACCGCGGCAAGAAAGGCGGCGAGAATCCATCTCGTCGTCGACCGCCGCGGCCTACCACTGCCCACCGGCCTCTCGGCCGCCACGGCATCCCATGGTCATCGGCATGTACTCGCGCCGGGTGGTGGATCGGTCCAGGGCTGACCACATGCGTTCCGGCCTCGCGGTTCCTGCACTCGATGCGGCGCATGGGGTGGTGCCCCGTTCGTTTCCGCTGAGAAGACCTGCTGTCGGCGGGGGCGGCTCACGGTGATATGCGAGGAGGCTCGTGCGCCGCCCCGGCCGGTCACTGGGCGGCCAGCGCCTCCTGGACGGTCTGCATGAACTGCTCGGGCTTCATGCTCCCGCTCACCAGGCTCGCCGCGTTGGTCTGGGACACGGTGGTGGCCTTGGTGCCGAACAGGGCCTCGAACCACAGCACGTTCTGCTTCGAGGAGCTGATGGTGTCGCGGACCTGGGTGGTGACCTCGTTGGCGTCCTTCACCTCCGTGTTCACCTTGAAGCCGGAGATGGAGCCGTGGTCCTTCAGGGCGGTGCTGCCGTAGTTCTTCGCGATGCAGGACACCCAGTCACCGGTCTTCTCGTCGAAGGACTTGGCGGACAGGGCGATGCCCAGACCCACGTTGGAGGGGTACTGGTCGACCGAGCCCTTACCGCCGGAGACGGCCGGGAAGGGCATGAAGCCGACGTTCTCGGCGCCGACCTTGTTCTGCTTGTCGTCGGAGATGTTCGCCAGCGCCCAGCTGCCCATGTAGAACATGGCGGCCTCGCCGTTCAGGAACTGGTTCATCGCGGTGTCGTAGTCGATGGAGCCGACGCCCTTGCCGAAGTAGCCCTTCCCGCCCAGCGCGGCGACCTCCTCGGCCGCCTTCACGTACTCCGGGTCGGTCAGCTTCGCCTTGCCGCCGGCAACGTCCTCCATGGCGTACGGACCGAGACTGCGGTACAGGTAACCGCTGATCAGCCGGGTCAGCGGCCAGCCCTGCTGACCGGAGGCGGAGAACGGCTGGACGCCCAGACCCTCCAGCTTCGCCGCGGCCGCCACCAACTCCTCCCACGTGTCCGGCACTTCCAGTCCGTTGTCAGCGAATATCTTCTTGTTGTAGAAGATCCCCTCGACGTTGTACTCGTACGGCAGCACCTGCAGCTCGCCGCCGTACAGCGCCTTGATCGTGGAAACGGCGGCCGGCTCCAGATGGCTGATGGCTTTGAGGCTGAGCTGCTCCTCCAGGTCGGCGACCTTGCCCGAATCGGCCAACTGCCGAGTCAAGGAGGGGGCGTTGCCCGCCGCGAACTGCACCGGCAGCGCGTCCTGGCCGGCCAGCAGCTGCAGCTTCTGGTCCAGGCTCGCCTGGGGCACGGTCTCCACCTTCAGCGGCAGGGCCTCGTTCGCCGTCCTGCACACCCCCTTCGACAGCGTGGTCAAGGTGTTCTTGACGGTGGTGTTCTCAGTGGCGCTCAGGTAACTGAAGTCCTCCGGCGCGGCCGAGGAACCGCCGCTGCCGCCGCAGGCGGTGACGAGCAACGCCAGTGAGGCGGTCCCGGCGGTGAACAGGCTCGGCCGCGTACGAGGCGTACGAATGGACACTGAGGACTCCCAGGTGGTGTTGCAGAAGAAGGCGAAGTGACGGTCAAGCAGGGCCAGGGGCAGTAAGCAGGCCCGGCGAACAGCACGAGGAGAACGCGTAAAACGTTCTCTACGGTGAGTGAACAACACCCTGCACTTCGGCCAAGCGGCCGTCAAGACACGGGCCGGTAACACCACGGCTACGCATGGGGCACTTGCCGTCACCCGAGTGACGGTGCGTAAACCGTTGCACCAGTGCCATGGGATCCAGAGCACTGAGACGAGTACGGCTCCCGCAGACGTCCAGTACCGTGCCGGGCAGCGCTCGCCCTGTCGGCCACGGCCCGTAGCCGTTGACCGGTGATGTGACGGTTTCGCCAGATGGCGGAGCGACGGATCATGCTGCGCCGCCTCCTCTGGCCGGCATGGTCGGTGTCGACCGGAGCGGGGTAACGCGAAGCGGTGAGCTGGTCCTCGAAGCGGCGTCGTCCCCGAGGCCGCTCGGGCGGGTGGGCAGCGCCGGCCAGAGCAGGACAGCCGGAACCGTCCGCCGGCCCGGACGAGCGGATCCGGCAGCCGGAGGCCCGGGTGGCCGATCTCAAGGCGAGCGAGCGGAAGCCGGCTGCCGAGCGGGACATCCTGCGCAAGGCGGCCAAGTATTTCGCCGACAAGACGAACTGATGCTCCGGGACCGGCCCGACGGGCGTCAGCGTCTGCGTGATCCCACCCACGGAGAACAGCGCCCGGGGCGGTCTGGACACCCAGTTCTTCCGAGCTGAGCGCGGCCTCGACGGAGCCCCCTTCAAAGTCACCGTTTCCTGATGCACCATGCGGGTGCCGAGGGACACCACGGCACCCGCACCCGCGGAGAACCGCGGTGTCTCCGGATGAGCCTGCTCTCTGCCCGCACTTGTGCAGGCCATGGCAGACTTCCGCCCTGATCAATGCCGCACCAGCCGGGAGACTCCCATGAGCGCCGCACACAACGTGTACGTCCCCGAAGGTACTCTCGGTGTTCTCGACGCCGGAGAAATCCCTGTTCAGACGGCGGACTGGAGCAACGGACTCGCCGTCCCCATGTCACACGGGGCTCTCGTCGTCACGGGAATCCACACTGGCGAGATCCGGGCAACCGCAACCCCTATGACCGGCGCACCATCCGGACCCGCAGATGACCTCTGGGAAGAGATCGTGGAAGTCAGCGTGCATGCTCCCACAGGCGGCCTGCGGGTCGAATCCCTTGAGCAGGGCCCGGTCGACGGGCTTGCCCACCTCAGCCCAGCGGGACCGGGCTGGTATCGGCTCCGCGTTCACGCGCGGGGCCGCGGCATCCTCCCGGACAAGACCAGTTCCGAACCGGTGGAGGACTACCTCGTGATGACCTGGCCCGCGCCGCGGGCCGACGCGGACATCCTGCGCACGAACGACCGCCTGGAACACGACCTCGCCCACGCGATCGGCACGCCCCAGCCGCAACCGCCCGCTCCCGCACGGAGCAGGGAGCAGGGAGCAGGAGACGCTCGCCGGCGCCTTCTGCGGGGGTAGTCTTGCGACGCCCATAGAGCGGGTCGGCGCCGGACAGGACGAACTTGTCGCAGTTGTGGCAGTCGAGGTTCCAGGAGCAGGCGCCGCCGTTCACGACAGGGTGGAAGGTGCAGAACTCACCCTCGGCGGGAGTGCTGCGACGAGAGGGGACTGCAGAAGTAACAGCTCCTTCTCACATTCGATGGTGCCGGCAAGTCACGACGGCGACGGACAGGACATCGGCCACGAAACCGCAGACCGGGGCCTTGCAGCTGGCGTCTGGTCGTGAGATTCCGACGGGGCACAACACCGGCGCCCTGGCGTGACGCCGTTCGCCTCGGAGCATTGAGGTCAGAGCGCCATCCTCACTCTCCGCAAGACAGGGGTGCTTGACATGTTCGATCCGTCACCACCGAATGTGCGACAGGGTCGTCAAGTCGACACTCCTTCTGGTGAAGTAACCCTTCGGGACGGGGAGCAAGCTGGCGACGAGCGTCGTCCTGGTGCGTGGCGTGGACCACAGCAGCGGAAGGGATTGTTCCTGTGGGCCGGCGGACAGGGTCCCGTCGTCCGTCGTCCACGGCCATCAGGTCAGACACAGGAAGACCTCACATGTCACTTCGCAGAAGAGCCACCACAATCGCCTTTTCCGCTCTGCTGGTCGGCACCTCACTGACCGGCGTGGCCTCGGCATCGGTGCCCGGTGAGGAGACACTTGCCGCGCCCGCCACCGCCGCCAGCGGATTCAATTGCGAGTCACCGTACATCCGGGACACCGAGAACTACAACGGCTACACGGCGGGGTACTCGTGGGCCTGGAACGTGGAAGTGGGAATCAACTACAACAACTCCCAGTACCACGACCGGGTGAAAGAAATCCAGTGCCTGGTGAACAACCTCTGGGGATATGACGCGGGCGCCGAGGACGGCATTTTCGGCCCTGCTACCGAGACGGCGATCAAGGCCTTCCAGAAGGATGTCGGACTCGCCTCCGATGGCATCGTCGGCCCCAACACCTGGCGTGTCCTGCGCATCGGTTACCAGAAGTAGGAGCGCCGACGCGGCTTGGCACAGGGCCCGCCACCACGAGGTGGCGGGCCCTCCCGCATGGAGTCGCCCGTCAGCGCAAGGCGTTGTTGTACACGTAGTCGGCCACCTTGTCACCCACCGCGAGGCCCTGTTCGGCGTCCGAACGGAAATGCACACCCAGATAAACGCGACTGAGCGCGTTCTCCCGCGCGATCTCGCTGAAGGAGTTGAACGACCGGACGACGTCCTTAGCGAACGGATCCACCGTCGTCGCTTCCAGCGTGTAGTCGAACGTATCGCTGCCGGTGTACCTCTTCATGATGCCCGCCCAGGCAGCCGCATAGGTGGCGTGCCCAGAGACGTACGCGGGGAACGGTGGCGAGAAGTGGTTGCCCTCCAGATCCTGGGAGAGGGGCTGCCACGAGGCGTCCTTCGTGGTGGCCTCATTTCCGTCGGTGTCCGCAAGCCGAATAGCAGTTTCGGGCCGCCACAGGTCCACTTCGGTGATGTACTTGGCGTCCCAGGCGGCTACGCCGGCGTCTGCCAGCGCAATCGACATCAGCGCGTACAGGCGGGCCGTCTGCGTCGGGCGGCTGTCCGGCCACCGTTTCTCGACGACGTCGTTGGTGAGGGCGTAGAGGTGGCCCGGAGCCTTGTAGGTGCCGTCCAGGTCGTTCGCCCAGAAGTGCGCGATCTCCGTCTGCTCCGTCGTCCGCTTGGTGGTGGCGGGATCGGCACCGCCGTACTCCTTGACCTCGTTCATCTCCGCCGCGTACTGGGCACTGGTAAGGGCCGGAGGCAGGGGCGGACGGAACTGCGAGCCGTACTCGATACCAAAGGGCTTCACTCGACCCCAGTTGGGCGTCAGCGGGGGGACGCCGGGACTGGTGGGGCGCCAATCGCCCGGCTGGTTCCCGGGAGTGTACGGCACGTTGATGGAAGAGGCGTCCCGCTCCCGCAGAAACGTGACCGCCCGGGAGGTCTTCTCACCGATGTCCTTGCCCGTGGCGAAGGCCTCCGGCGTCGTGCTGGGCGACATCGCCAGGGCCGTTTCGAACTCGTCGGTGAAGTCCAGTTGGGGCAGCGTTCTGCTCAGCACGCCGTAGGCAGCGTGGTCGATCGCCGCGTCAACGGACCCGCCCCCGCCGGATGTGGGTCTGAGCAGGTACGGCTTGCCGATGGGGTGTATCGCGTTGACTGCGTCGTACACGGCAACGTTCATCATCGCCCCCGCCCGTGCCAGACTTCCCGGAGTGGCCTGGGCATCCTTCAAGTCCTGGAAGCTCTCCACCAGAACCTTGTTCCAGTACACGACATGATCGGACTGCTCGGCTTCCGCCACCAGTTCGGTCTGCTGGGCCGCCGTCGCCCGCTCGGGCACGGCGGCGAGGCTGCCGACTGCCATCGCCAGAGTTCCAGCCAGGAGGAGTGGGTCCCTGAACCTGCTGCTGCCGATGGCGCATTGGAGTGCCACGTCCATCCACCTTCCGTAGGACCGGTTCCATCTGATAGTGGGTGCGAACTCGGTGATTCCTCGCTCCCAATCTCGACGTTCCTGCTCACGGAGGCACGGACGGACACATTCCCCTGTTGTGGCGTGAGTCACGTGCATCGCAAGGTGTGCGGGGTACCGGTCCAAGACCTTCAAGGTTCCGCCGCCCCGGCCATCTGGCCCATGCCGCCACCACCGCCCGGGAAGATTCCAGGCCGGTCTTCTACCCGAGGGCACACTGCTGCCTGAGGGCACACGGTTGGCCGAGTGGTCCGAAGGCGCCGCAAAACACCCACTGACGGCGCATCATTGGACAGTCACTCACCCAACAACGTGACAACGCCCCTTGTCACCTCGTCGATATGGCGGTCTGCTTCATCCCGTCGGCCACACGCGGGGGTGGAACCGCAAAGCACCACGGGAGCCCGTAGTTGAATCGCCGTACCCTGCTTGCCGCCGCCGCGACCAGCACAAAGGACGTCATGAGTGTTACCGCCCCGTACCGTTCCTCCGCGTGCGCCCAGCTTCACGCGCTGCGCTGCCGGCAGATCACCGCCCGCTGGCTGCTTGACCAGACGCTCACGCACCTGGCGAAGGTCAACCCCGGCCTCAACGCCGTGGTGACCCTCGACATCGCCGGCGCCCGCGCCGCAGCCGACGCCGCCGACCGCCACCTCGCGGCGACCGGCACCACCCTCGGTCCCCTTCACGGCCTGCCCGTCACCGTCAAGGACGCCCTCGAGACCAAGGGCATGCGCACCACCTGCGGCTCCCCCGACCTGACCGACCACGTCCCCGCCCGGGACGCCGACGTCGTCGCCCTGCTGCGCGCGGCCGGCGCCATCATCATCGGCAAGACCAACACGGCCGCCATGTGCCAGGACATCCAGACGTCGAATCCGGTGTTCGGCAGGACGAAGAACCCGTTCGACGAGACCAGGACCCCGGGCGGTTCCTCCGGCGGCCCGGCCGTGGCCGTCGCCGCAGGCCTCACCGCGCTGGAAATCGGCTCCGACCTCGCCGGATCCCTGCGCCTCCCGGCCGCCTACTGCGGCGTCTACGCCTTGCGCACCTCCCGGGGCGCTGCGCCGGTCGTGCCGACCCGCGGCCACATCCCGCGCCCGCCGGGGTGGCTCACCAGCTCCGACATGATCGCCCTGGGCCCGATCGCCCGCACGGCCGCGGACCTGGACGTCCTCCTGGACGTGATCGCCGCCCCGGCCCCCGCCGACGGCGCCGCCTGGAGGATCGACCTGCCCGCACCGAAGTTCACCGACCTGAGCCAGTACCGCGTCGGCATATGGGCAGATGACGACTACTGCCGGGTCGACTCCGCTACCCGTGGTCTCCTCGACCGGGTCGCCCGGCTCGTCCGCAGCGCCGGAGCCATAGTCGACGACAGCTCCCGGCCCGTGGACTTCGCCACCAGCGACCGGCTGTTCCAGCGCCTGATGTACGCCACCGGGGCCGCGTCCGCGAGCGACGAGGCATTCGCCGCCGACTGCGAGGCCGCCGACGCGCTCACCGATGACGACCCCAGAGCCCTCTACCTCAAGTCACGCACCATGCGGCATCGTGACTGGGCGCGCGCCGACGAGGCCCGGCACAAGCTGCGTGGCCGGTGGGCCGACTACTTCGCAGAGCACGACATCCTCCTCACGCCGGCGGCGCCGACCGCGGCCGTCGACGACCAGACGTCCCTCCCGTCGCCCCAGCGATACATCACCGTCGACGGCGAACGGCGTTCGTTCTTCGATCAGACGACCTGGATCAACCTTGCCGGGCCCGTCGGCCTGCCGTCGATCGTGCTCCCGGCGGGCACCACGGACACCGGCCTGCCACTCGCCGTCCAGATCATCGGCCCGTACCTGGCCGACCGGACCCTGATCGCCGCGGCCCGACAGCTCGCCCTCATCCTCCCGACCCCTACGGCCCCGCCCGCCCTCACCGCCTGATCAAAATCATTCCTGCCCAATGGGTCAACGCCCTCTCCGGGGACGTAGGCGGTGACGGGTACACGGTCGGGCTGCGCTCACCGGCTGTTCCTCCCGGCTGGTCGTACCGGGTTGCGCAAGACCCTGTGCCGTCCGGAGATCCGTCGCCGCTGGTCAGGCCACGTATCTGTACTCGTTGATCACGCTGCCAAGTATGCGGGGGCGCAGAAACCAGTGAGCGGACGGGGCGACGACGGGCGCCGGGTGCACCTGGGCAAGGGGCGAGCTGTCCCGACTTTCGTAGAGTCCGCGGAGTGTCCTGAGTTCGGTGGAGTCGTGTGATCAAGCGGTCTGCGGAACTTGCTCCGGCCTCGCCCAGCACACCTGTTCGTACTCGTCGGGTGGCATGCAACCGAGGGAGGAGTGGAGTCGTTCACCGTTGTACCACGCGACCCGCTGGAAGACGGCCCGCTCGACTTCACCGAAGTCTTGCCATGGCCCCTGATGCTCGCGCGACCAAGCCGGAACCGGCCTGGGTGATGATCGAACGGTTCCCGGCCGCCGGACACCGCGTCGGCTGGGTCACGGGTGACGAGGTCTACGGCGGCAGCCCGAACCCGCGGACGGCTCTGGAGGAACGCGGCATCGGCTACGTCCTCGCAGTGGCCCGCTCGGCCGAAGCGTCCACCGGTGCAGGCGGGTTCCGCGCCGATGCTCTGGCGGCGAAGGTACCGAAGCGGGTCTGGCAGAAGCTCTCGGCCGGACGCGGCGCAAAGGGACAGCGGTTCTACGACTGGGCCCTCATCGACCTCATCGACCTCGCCGACCCATCGCCGGGCCGCCACCAGCTGCCGATCCGCCGCAACCACACCACCGGTGAACTCGCCTGTTACCGCTGTCACTCCACCATGCCGGCGTCCCTGGCCACCCTGGTCAGGGACGCAGGTTCCAGATGGCGGGTGGAGGAGACCTTCCAAAGCGAAAAGGGGCTGGCCGGGCTGGATGAGCACCCGGTCCGCCGCTCCCCCTCCTGGGCCCGCTGGGTCGCCCTCGCGATGCTCGCTCACGCCTTCCTCGCCGCCGCCCGCGCCGACGAACACACACCGACCCACACCGGACGACCTGATCCCACTGACCTGCAACGAAATCCAACGCTTGTTCATCACTGTCGCTGTCCGACTCCATCACGGCCCGGCCCACCGGCTCAGCTGGTCCGTCTGGCGACGCCGCCATCAGGCGCGATCACGAGCCAGTCATTACCGACGACAAACCGCATCCCAGACATGAAGATCACGGTCTACAGCTGAAGTACGGTCATCGCGCTCGCCCGCGTCGGCCTCGGCATGGCGGGCCCAGGACCGCAGGGCCTCCTTGTGGATGCCGAGGTCACGGACGGCATGCGCCATCGGGCGGTCGGTCGAGCGGACCTCGCGGACGGCGCGCTTGCGGAGTTCGTCGGGTACTTACGTGGTACTGGCACTGCAGGTGGTTCTCCTCACGCCTGGGCCGTAACTCAGACTTCAAGGACTCCACGAAAGCAAGAGCAGCTGTCCCCTTGAACTGAACCGCAGTTGAGGTTCTACGGTTGCTCGTGACGGAAGCGGACCCGGTGACGTACGGCGTCTGAGGGGCCTGGCGCCCGGGACACCACACGAGGTGAATCCGGCCGAGACGGAAGGCGGTGTGATGGAGTACTCGCACGAGGACGGGGAGCTGGTGAACCAGCCGATCGGGTACTGGACGTGGGCTGCGAACAAGACGCTGATGGCGTATGTCAGGGGGCGACTCGCGGCGATCGGGATCACACAGCCCCAGTGGTGGGTTCTGCACCAGGCCCTGCACAGCAGGAACGGCGTCACCCGGGAAGAGGTGATCAGTACCCACCAGGCCAACCTGGACGTCGGCGCTGGTATAGCACCCGACCTCGACCTTCTGGTGGAGCGGACGCTGCTCGTCTCGGACGCGGACGGCCGGCTCCACATCACCGACGAAGGCAGGGCGCTGCATCGGCGCGCCGCCGAGACACAGCAGGCCAGCCGGAGGCACGTGCACACGGGTGTTCCGGATGAGGAGTACCTGATCACGCTGAAGGTTCTGCAGCGCATGATTCGCAACGCGGGTGGAGATGTGTCACCGGGCTGACGGGCCCTGCCCCCGCAGCGCGCGACCTGCAGCGGGTGTCTCGGCCTCGAGGTGCCTCAGGCGGCGCGGCTCCCACAGACGAGACGTGACGGGCGTCGCGGCCACGTGCCGCAGCGGCCGCTCAGAGGTTGCCGTCCCGGAACTTTCATACCTCGGCGATGGTGACGGGTTCCGCGCCGTGCGCCACCGCCTCTCCCTCCTTCAGCAGGACGCAGGAAGTGGCTCTGGTGATCCCGTGTCGCTCGGTTGCGGCCGGACAACGCGTGATGCCGGTACGGACGGCCGTCAGGCGGTCCGTACAGTCGTCGGCGATGCCCCACGACGAGGTCCGTCACCCGGCAGGGCTCGATTGTTTTGAGCCATGTCCCGGCGAGGATGCGAGGACCGGAACCCCACTCATCCCGAGGATGAGACTGAGCTCCGCGTCCTCACGGGGGCGGTGAACCCGCCTCGCCGTGGAAGCTCCTGGCCTCACATCCGTTGTTCCGTCCCCATCATCCCTCGCGCGGTGTGCCGGGCCGGCCCGGTCGATCGTCGGTTGACCTGCCGGAAGGGAGACACGGGGCCGTCGCGGAACCACGGTGGTCCCCGGCACGAGCGGGCCGGTGCGCATCGTCCACCGGACCCAGTCGAGCCGTATCCGCCACCGCGCTTCTCACAGACAGCGCCCCCGACGGGCTTCCCGGGGCTTTGTCCGGTCCTCGCATCAGCCCCCGGCCTCAGCCGGCTCATACCGCTCTCCCTGGGCCGCATGAGCCGGCTGACGACACCGGGAACGAGGCAGTGCTCCTCAGCTGTCCCGAAGACCGACCGCCAGCGTCAGTTCAAGGACCCGGTGTGGCGATGCGAGATCCGGAAACAGCTCTCGTAGCTGCGACATCCGGTACCGGACTGTCTGGGGATGGACGAACAATGCCGCCGCCACCTCCTCCCGTCTGCCCTGGTGCAGCAGCCACGCCCGCAACGTCTCCTCCAGCCGTCGTGCGGTCGCGACAGGCAAGGTCCGCAACGGTGCGAGGGCTCGGGCACGCAGGTCCGCGAACGCCTCCACGTCGGCGCTCAGCACCAGCTCGGGCAGGTGGTCCTCGGTGTCGCGAATATCGGAGGAGAGGGAGCGCGCGCGTACGGCTCGTGCGTACGAGGCGGACGCACGAGTCCATGGCCGGGGCGGGCCGACCACGGCGGTGCGGTCGGACAGCTGCCTCAGGAGATGCGACCGGTCGGCATCGGGGACGAGCAGCACACCGGTGGCGTCCGGCAGATCGTCGAGGACGAGGGTGCCCGGGTCGAGCGCGCGGTAGGCAGGCCGGGCCTGAGCAGCGGGCAGCAGGACCGCGGTCAGCGAAACCGGAGGCTGCCACCCGGCCCGTTGGACGGAGGCCAGCAGCACGTCCGAGCTCGCGTCGGCGAGGAGGTCGCGGGCCAGGTGTTCCAGGTGTCGCTCTTGGGCCCTGCCCTGGGCGGCCAGTTCGTCGGCATGGCCCGCGGCGCTCGCGGCGGAGAGCTCGTCGATGTAGGCGAAGGTCAGCTCGGCGAACTTGGCGACCTCGGCGGCGGGCAGGCCTGCGGGGACTGCACCCGCTGCCAGGCATCGCCAGGCCACGCGGGCACCGACGCGGTAGGCGCTGAGCAGGGCGTCCATCGAACGGCCGTCGCGGACCTCGCCGCGGCCCAGCTCGTAGGCCGCGTCACCGGCGTCACCGCCTGTGGCGTTCCCGCTCGCGAGGTCCAGGTAGTGACCCAGAGCGGTGCGGACGGCTCGGCGGATGGTGGCGCCCATGTGGCCCGAAAGGGCGTTGGCGTAGGAAGGGACCTCGTCGATGATCGCCTGGACGACCTCGTCGGCGGTGGTCTTCAGCGCGGTCCGAAGTGCGGTGACCGTCGTCTCGTCCAGGGCCAGTTCGCTGGCCCTCCGGATTGCATGACTCACGTTTTTGTTCCCTGCGAACAATTCAGCCGACCAGATTCACGTCCTGCGGTCAGGACTTTACGCCTTGAGGCGCAGCAAGCTGGAGGCATGACGAGTGCAGCCCTGCGCGGCAGGGCGTGGAAACTGCTGGAGATGGTCACGACGCCGCTACTGCCGTCGGATTACCTCGACCTGGTCAGCCCGCTGCGTGCGGGCGCCGACCTGCGTGGGCGCATCGAGGCCGTGCGTCCCGAAACAGGTGACGCCGCGACTGTCGTGATCAGGCCGGGACGGGGCTGGCGCGGCCACACAGCCGGTCAGTACGTGCGGATCGGGGTGGACGTCGACGGGGTGCGCCTGTGGCGTGCCTACTCCATCACCTCGCCGACAAACCGCCAGGACGGCTGCGTCACGATCACCGTGAAGGCGATCCCGGACGGCAAGGTCAGCAACCACCTGGTCCACCGGGCGAGACCGGGCACGCTGATCCAGCTCGACCAGGCGACCGGTGACTTCGTGCTGCCGCAGGTCAAGCCCGCCAAAGTGCTCTACCTGACGGCCGGCAGCGGCATCACGCCCGTGATGGGCATGCTGCGCGACACCGAGTTCGACGACGTCGTCATGGTCCACTGCGCGCCACAGCCGCGCGACGTGATCTTCCGCAGCGAACTGCACGACCTGGTCGCGGACAAGAAGCTGCGGCTCACCGAGGTGCACACCGCCACGGACGGCATGCTCGACATCGCCCGTCTCGACGAACTCGTGCCCGACTGGACCGAGCGCGAGACCTGGGCTTGCGGGCCCGCGGGCCTGCTCGACGCCGCCGAGAAGCACTGGAGCGAGCACGGCGTACAGGAGCGCCTGCACACCGAACGCTTCCGCCCCAGCATCGTCGTCGCCGGCGACGGCGGCGAGGTCACGTTCAGCGCCACCGGCAAGACCGTCGACGCGGACGGCGCCACACCGTTGCTGGACATCGGCGAGGGGGTCGGCGTGCTCATGCCCTCCGGGTGCCGCATGGGCATCTGCTTCGGCTGCATCACGCCGCTCAAGGCGGGCGCCGTCCGCGACCTGCGCACCGGCGAGATCACCGAGGCCGAGCCGGGCGTCCTCATCCAGACCTGCGTGTCCGCCGCGGCGGGCCCCTGCGACATCGAACGGTAGGAGCACTTTGACCGCCATCGACCCCACCGCCCACCTGACCGCGGAGCAGATCGAGGAGCTCGGCCGCGAGCTGGACGCGATCCGCGACGAGGTGATCGCCAGCCGCGGCGAGAAAGACGCCGCCTACATCCGTAAGGTCATCTCCGCGCAGCGCACGCTCGAGCTGGTCAGCAGGGGCGTGTTGCTGTTCTCGATCTTCCCGCCCGCGTGGCTGCTCGGCACCGCCGGTCTGTCCGTGGCGAAGATCATGGACAACATGGAGATCGGCCACAACGTCCTGCACGGCCAGTGGGACTGGATGCGAGACCCGAAGATTCACTCCACCACCTGGGAGTGGGATCACGTCTCGCCGTCCGATCAGTGGAAGCACTCGCACAACGAGCTGCACCACACGTACACCAACGTGATCGGCAAGGACAACGACCTCGGCTACGGCATCATGCGCGTCGACGAGGACCAGAAGTGGCACCCGTTCCACCTCGGCCAGCCGCTGTGGAACTTCATCAACGCCTGCTTCTTCGAGTACGGCATCGCAGCGTACGACCTGGAGCTCGGCAAGAACCTGCACAAGCGCCGCCGCACGAACCCGGAGTTCCGCGCGCGGGCCAAGGCCGTGGGCCGCAAGATCCGCAAGCAGGTGCTCAAGGACTACGTGATCCACCCGCTGCTGTCGGGCCCGTCGTTCCTCAACACGCTCGCCGCCACGTTCACCGCGAACCTGGTCCGCAACATCTGGTCCCACTCGGTGATCATGTGCGGGCACTTCCCCGAGGGCGTGCAGGTCTTCGAGCGCCGGTCGATCAAGGGCGAGACGCGCGGCCAGTGGTACCTGCGCCAGATGATGGGCTCGGCGAACATCAGCGGCAGCAGGGCCATGCACTTCATGACCGGCAACCTGTCGCACCAGATCGAGCACCACCTGTTCCCGGACCTGCCGAGCAACCGGTACGCCGAGGTCGCGGTGAAGGTGCGCGCGCTGTTCGAGAAGTACGAGCTGGAGTACGTCACCGGGCCGCTGCCCAAGCAGGTGTTCTCCGCGTGGCGCAAGGTCTTCCGGCTCTCGCTGCCGAACAGGAAGCCCAAGGTCAGGACGCCGGACCGCCAGCAGGAGCTCCTCGCGGCCTGATTCCCGGTATTGGTTCAGATCTTTCGGCCGTACCCGGCGGCACCGCCGGGTACGGTGAGGTCCGTTGCCGACGGCAGGCGACCGCGACCTCGGACCGTACGACACGGGAGCCGGAGCAGCTCAGTGTCCGGAACAGGCCGGACACCATGTCGCAGTCCATGTCGACAGTTCAGGTTGATCTCCCTCCGAGGTGTCGTCAGGCCGTGCGGGCACCGGGTGGGGCTTTCGGTGAGGTGGGCAGGGGAAGGCGTTGTGGGGGGCACCGTTCAATGGGTACGGACGTCCTGGACGAAGCAGTCCCGGGGCGGGGAGACCGCAGCTCGCAGGAACGCCGTTCCGGTCGGCTTTCGTGTCCCGCCCATGGCGCCCGGGGCCGCGCACGTGGTCCGTATGCACGAGTGCGACGGCTTCGACCCTTCTGACGGCCGGGAAGACCTGCGCAAGGTCGACGTCCGGCTCCGCGAGGACGACGGTCGGTTGCGAGTCCTCCCCCGGGTCCGGCCCCTCTTTGCCCTACCTCCTCGGCCACGACGGCCCCCGGCCGTACGGCTTGCTCCCGGACAGTGGGTTCGCTGGCAGCTCAACTACCGTTTCAGCAGCGCGGCGGGGGTGCGGGGCGGTCGTACTGGCTTGACACCTTCAACGTCGCCTACGGCCCGGTGGAAGCTGACGTGTTCTTGTCTCCGCCCACGGTGCTTGTCGACGAGCGAGGACCGGTCCGGTGACCCACCGGAGAGCGGTCACGCACTGGAGTTGTCGGTACTCGCCTCGGGAGGGGCGGGCTGCCCGAGGTCCGCGAAAAGTCTGTCGATGCGGTCGGCGGTGTCGTTCGCCTTCGCGGTTCCAAGGGATGCCGTCCCCGGTCGGCGTCATGCGGCCGGCGGCGTCCCGGTTCCGCTCCGCGGGATCCGGACCGCACAGCCGGCCGCCGTTCTTGGGGAATGACGGTTCCCGTCCGCGCTGCCCGGCCCGGCGGGTCCGGGCAGACGGTCACCCTTCCGCCGTCACGCCCCGACTTCCGCCATCCGCCCCCCGTCGATCCGCATGGAACGCGACACGGCCTCCGCGGTGGCACGCACCTGCGGTAGCAGCTGCATCACCGGGAGGGGCCGAGCGGGAACCGTCACCGCCACGGCGGCGATCACGGTTCCCTGGCCGCCGCACACCGGAGCTGCGACGCTGCCGCCTCGGGACGAGGGGGCCACGACGACGGCACAGCCCTCGCGCCGTATCTTTGCGAGACGGCTTTGGAGCGCGGCTCCGTCCGCGGCCCCGCGCGAGGGGTGAGTGCGCGGGAGCGCCGCGCGGACCTGTCTTCCGCTGTTCTCACCCGTGTGAGCGAGCAGCACCAGTCCCGCCGCCGTGTCGGGCAACGGCGTCCGGGAGCCGACGTCGCTCCGGTACGCCGTGCGGTGCGCGTCGTTGGATATGAGGGACAGGCAGACGCTGTCGGCTCCGTCGCGGACCGCCAGCGTCACCGCGGCCGAGGTCTGCTTGTGCAGGCCGACCAGGTGCGGCTGTGCGGTCTCGGTCAGGGCGGTGTGCGGTGCGAGGGTCGCCGTCTCCCACAGGCGCAGCCCTATGCGGTAGGTGCCGTCCGCACACTTCTCCAGCGCTCCCCAACCATGGAGTTTGGTGACGATGCGGTGAACCGTGGCGACGGGAAGCCCCGAGCGCCGACTGATGCCGCTAAGCGTAAGGTTCCGGTTCTCCCGGTCGAATACTCCGAGAATGCGAAGTGTCCTGTCGACGACCGAACGCTCTGTCATACCAGCGGGCGGGGTGGTCATCCCGTCAGTTCCCTTCACCTGCACATCGTAGTAGTTTGCACACGCATGCGTTGACGGCTTCAGTCGGGACGGCCACTCCTATTATTGGCCAATCACGCGATTATTCAAAAGCCCCTCACGCCGGCGTCCGTGGCGCCATCGCACCGGTCCGGTCGCGCCGGACACCCGCCGGAGCCACCACGTCGCCGTGGCCGGTCGGGGAGAACCGGCTCCGCCCCAGTCCCTCCCCTTCCCGACCGGTCCGGGCTGCCGCCGGAGCGGCCGCGCCCCCGCACGGCGCCGGCCGTGGCGCACCCGATTGCAGCGGTCCCCTTGCGGGGCTTGGGAGTTGATGGCGGGCACCGGCCGCGGAGGCCGGCCCCGGCGCGTCCCCGTCCGGGCCGGCACGACATGCGCCCGCCTCAGCCGGCACCGCCCGTGCCGGCACGGCGCGGTCCTCAAGCCGGCGCGGCACGTGTGCGCCCAGGACGGCACCGACGACCCCCGCGGCAGGACCGGCGGACGCCCACGACCGTGAAATCCCGTGTGAGCAGGACGGATTCGCTCGAATGCGGCACCGTCCCGCAGCAAGCCCACACGGTATGGCGTGGATCGTTTTTCACTCTCCGGAAGGCCGGTTGTTCAAGCTTCGCGCAAGTGGCAACACTGTCGCCTGCGTGCCCGGGGCGGCCACTCCGAAGGCACCGGCAGACGTAGTGGATTCACATGTCTGAATCACCGGAGGCGAACCAGAACACCGCGAGTTGGTTTACCCGCGAGTCGGCTTACCGGCGAGTATTCGTTCCCGCCGAATCGACGCGTCGCATCGACGACGAGGACGTGGAAGAACGCTGCTCGGCCTACGCCGCCCTTCGCGCCCGAAGATCCCCGACTCCGCCGCAATCCCCGCACCGAACCGGACGGAAGCCCCCGGCCTGCCCATGGGCCGTGCCGTGGGACGCACCCGGGGCATCCCCCACCCGTCCGTGACGGCCTTCGGGACGCGATGCCGGCACATCTCGGCCCGCCGTCCCCAGGGTCCCGCGCACCAGCACACGAGGAAGGACGACGCACGATGACCGCAGTGACCGCTCAACAGGCCGAAGAGTGGCTGATCGAGAAGATCGCCCACCGTCTGGGCGTGGCGACCGACGAGGTGTCGCGCGAGGTGTACTTCGACGAGTTGGACCTCGACTCGACCGAGGCGCTCATCCTCGCGGGCGAGATGGAGAGCTGGCTCGGTTTCGAGCTCAACACCACGACCTTGTGGTACCACCCCAGCGTCAAGGACCTGGCTGCCTACATAGCCGAAGAGAGCGCTCAGCGTGCGGCCGCCGCGTGAGGCGCGCCCCGTGGTCGCGCACGAGTTCCGAGCCGCCTCACCGGGCCGGCGTACGATCTGCGTCGTCCACCCCGGCGCCCTCTCACCCCAGGTCCACCGCGGACTCGCCGAGGCGCTGCCCAAGGGCGACGGACTGACCGTACTGGACCTGGGAGCGGTACCCGAGTACGCGGAGGCCGCGCTGACCGGGGGCAGGGCGGCCACGACCGTCGAGGCGCTGGCCGGCCGGCTGCTGGCCAGCCTGGGGCCCGGCCAGAATGTGCACACCCTGGCCGGCTGGTCCTTCGGCGGCGTGCTCGCGCTCGCGATGGTCCACGCGATGCCGCGGGAGCGGCGACCCGAGCGCCTGGTCCTCCTCGACAGCATCGCACCCGTCGACGGGTACCAGCAGCCCGACGAGGCACTCGAACCCGCTCTTCTCCTCGATTGGTTCGCCATGTACCTCGGGGCGAAGCGGCAGCGGGCCGTCGAGGTGACCCGGGACGCGCTGGCCGGGCGGGGGGTCGACGACGGCCTCGTCGCAGTGCTCGACGCGGCGGTCGCCGCGGGAGCGCTGCCCGCGGACACACCGCTGCCGGGCCTGCGCAAGCTCTACGACACCTACGTCGACGGCCTGCTGCGCAACAACCGCCTGACGGCCGCACACCGCCCCGGGCCGGCACCCCTCCCGCTGCTGCTGGTGAAGGCCGAGCGCAGTCTGGTACCGGGCGACGACACGCTCGGCTGGTCGCCGCTCGCCCCGCACGGACTGACGGTCCGCGGCTGTCCCGGGGACCACTACACGATGCTCAGCCGCTCCGACTCGCTCGGCGTGATCGCCCCGCTGCTGAGCAGCCCCTGACGACAGGTCGGTTCACCGCATCCCTCTTTTCCGCACATCCTTGCCCGCCGCCCTCAGGGCCACCGACCGGCCGGGCCGCCCGGCCCCGCCGTCCGACCGAGAGAGCCTCGCCGTGAACGCTTCGCACCCTGCCGACCTCGACCGTCGGCTCGCCCGAGACCCCATCGCCGTCGTCGGGCTGTCCGCCCTGTACCCCAAGTCCCGTGATCTGAAGGAGTTCTGGGCGAACGTCGTCTCCGCCGCCGACTGCATCGAGGACGTCCCCGCAACCCACTGGGACTTGTCGGAGCACTACGACCCCGACCCCTCCGTACCCGACAAGACGTACTCCAGGCGCGGCGGTTTCATCCCCACCGTTCCCTTCGCCCCGCTGGAGTTCGGGCTTCCGCCCAACACCCTCGAAGTCACCGACGTACTGCAGCTGCTGAGCCTGGTGGTGGCCCGCGATCTGCTGAAGGACGCAGGCTCCGACCAGGAGTGGTACGACGCCTCCCGCACCGGCGTCGTCCTCGGCGTGACCGGCGCCAACCAGCTCACCCAGCCGCTGTCCGCGCGCCTCCAGACTCCCGTGCTCAAGGAGGTCGTCCGCTCCTGCGGCCTCTCGCAGCGGGACGCGGAGGAGATCGCGGAGAAGTTCAAACTGGCCTTCGCGCCCTGGGAGGAGAACTCCTTCCCCGGCATGCTCGGCAACGTTGTCGCCGGCCGCATCGCCAACCGTCTCGACCTGGGCGGCACCAACCTGACGATCGACGCGGCCTGCGCCAGTTCGCTCGGCGCGGTGAAGGTCGGCATCAGCGAACTGCTGGAGCGGCGCTCGGACATGATGCTGGTGGGCGGTTGCGACGCCGAGAACACCATCTTCATGTACCTGTGCTTCAGCAAGACGCCCGCCTTCTCCAGGTCCGGCCGCATCCGCCCGTTCGACGCGGACGCCGACGGCACCCTGATCGGCGAGGGCATCGGCATGCTGGCGCTGCGCCGGCTCTCCGACGCCGAGCGCGACGGCAACCGGATCTACGCGGTGATCCGCGGCATCGGCTCCTCCAGCGACGGCCGCTTCAAGTCCATCTACGCGCCCCGCAAGGAAGGACAGATGACGGCGCTGCGCCGGGCGTACGAGGACGCGGAGGTCTCCCCGGGCAGCATCGAGCTCTTCGAGGCCCACGGCACCGGCACCGCTGTCGGCGAGGCCACCGAGCTGTCCGCGCTCACGGCCGTGGTCGCGCAGCACACCGAGGACCGGCAGTTCGCCGCGATCGGCAGCGTGAAGTCGCAGATCGGCCACACCAAGGCCGCCGCGGGCGCGGCCGGCCTGATCAAGCTCTCGCTCGCCCTGCACCACAAGCTGCTGCCGCCCACGATCAACGTCGACAAGCCCAATCCCGCGATCGACTGGGAGAGCAGCCCCTTCTACGTCAGCATCCGCACCCGCCCCTGGATCCGCGACCCGCACCGCCCCCGGCGCCGCGCCGCCGTGTCCTCGTTCGGCTTCGGCGGCACCAACTTCCACCTGGTGCTGGAGGAGCACGGCGACGGCGACGACCTGCGGGTGATGTTCCCGACCGCCCGGGTCCACCTGTGGCACGGCCCCGACGTGGACGCTTTGGTGCGGGCGCTGGACGACGGCGCGGAGCCGGGGAACACCCCGGCCCCGGACGGCCACCCGCGGCTCGCCCTGGTGGCCCGCACCGACGCGGAACTCGCCGAACTGCGTGCGCTCGCCGTCGCCGAACTGCGCGCCAGACCCTCGGCGGAGTCCTGGTCGCACCCCAAGGGCGTCTACTTCCGCAGCTCGGCGGCGCCGACCGGCAAGGTGGCCGCGCTCTTCGCCGGGCAGGGCAGCCAGTACGTCGAGCCCGGCCGCACCGCGGTGCTCGCACTGCCGCCGCTGCGAGCGGCCTTCGACCGGGCGAACGCTGCGTTCGGCGACCACGAGCGACCCCTGTCCCGCGTCGCCTTCCCGCCGCCCGCCTTCGACGAGGTGACCCGCGAGGCCCAGGAGAGCGAGCTGCGGCGTACCGAGTACGCCCAGCCCGCCATCGGCGCCCTGGCTGCCGGTCAGTACCGCTACCTGACCGAACTCGGCTTCGACGCCGAGGGGTTCCTCGGACACAGTTTCGGCGAGCTGGCCGCGCTGTGGGCCGCCGGCGCGCTCGACGACGCCACCTACTTCGCGCTGGCCCGGGCGCGCGGCGCCGCGATGGCCCCGCCCGCCGACCCGGACTTCGATCCGGGTGCCATGGCCGCCGTCACCGCCCCGCCCGAACGGCTCGAGGAGCTGCTGGCGGCCCACCCCGACCTGACCGTCTGCAACCGCAACGCCCCCGACCAGACCGTGGTCGGCGGCGCCACCGACGCCGTGGAACGGTTCATCGGGGCGGCGGGCGAGGCCGGCCTGCGGGCGCTGCGGCTGCCGGTGTCCGCGGCCTTCCACACGCCGTTCGTCGCGCATGCCGTCGAGGCGTTCGGCCGCCGGGTCGCCGAGGCGGAGATACGCAGGCCGCGCCGGCCGGTGTTCGCCAACGCCCCCGGCGCCTCCTACGGCGCGGACGTCGAGGCCAACCGGCGCACGCTGGTCGACCAGCTGGTCCGTCCCGTCGAGTTCGCCGACCGGGTGGAGGAGATGTACGCGGCGGGTTTCCGCACCTTCGTGGAGTTCGGGCCCAAGGGCGTGCTGACCCGGCTGGTGGACCGCATCCTCGGCGAGCGCGAGCACTTCGCGGTGCAGCTGGACCCGGGCAGCGGCGGCGACGCCGACCTCACCCTGAAGCGTGCCGTGGCCCAGCTGTCCGTGCTCGGACTGCCGCTGACGCCCCGGGACCGCTACGTGGCCCCGCCCACAACCGCCGAGCCCGCCAAGGGCATGACGGTACCGCTGAACGGCATCAACCACGTCTCCGAGGCCCGTAGGGCGGCGTACCGCGACGCGCTGGACAATGGCTACCGGGTGCCTGGCCGGTCCCCGCAGGAACCGCTTCCGGCCGCCGAGGACCCGCGTTCCGTGGGCACCGCCCCACCGGCCGGTGACCGGCAGCCCGCCGACGGGGCCCCCGCTCCCGCACCGCGGGAGACCGCACCGCCCGTCCCGGCCACCGGGGCGCCGACCGCGACGGCGTCCACGGCCCTGTCCGTTCCCGCAGACGTCCCCCAGGACATGACCGTGCGAGATGAATCCTCCGTTCCCGCGCCGGCCCACGACCGGCTCTCCGCGCTGATCGCGGACCACCTCGCCCTGCACGACGACTACCTTCGCGGCCAGCTCTCCAGCGCCCGGCGCATGATGGACGTCCTGGAGCGCGCCGGCCAGCAGGGCCGCGCCGACGCGGTGGTCCCCGGCCTGGCCGCCGTGAAGGAGCACGGCCTGGCGATCGGGCAGACCCACCTGCGGGCCAACGAGATCCTGCGGGACCTGGCCGCTCTGGAGACGGGTGCTCCGGCGCCGGTGAACACGGCCGCCGAGCACGCTCCGGCGCAGGTGCCCGCCGCCCCCTCGTACGAGACGCGTGCCGTCGAGCCGCAGTCCGGCGTGCCCGCCGCCCTCGCGCCGGCCCCGGCCCCCGCGGCCGAGCCGGTCGTCCCCGGGCCGTCCGCACCGGTGGTCGAGCAGCCGCCCACCGCGGCCGCTGCCCGGTCCGGGGGGACGACGTCGTCCGGCCCCTCCGCCGACGACGTGGCGAAGGCCCTGCTCGACGTGGTGGCTCAGAAGACCGGTTACCCGGCGGACATGCTCGACCTCGACATGGACGTGGAGGCGGACTTGGGCATCGACTCGATCAAGCGCGTCGAGATCATGGGCGTGCTGCAGGAGACCTTCCCCAGCCCCACCCCCGTCGGCCCCGAACAACTCGCCGAACTACGCACCCTCGGCGAGATCGTCGACTTCGTCCTCAGCCTCGGCGGGTCCGCGGCCCACGAGCCGGCGCCCGCCGTCGCGGCCCCCGCGGACACCGCCTCGGCCCCCGCCTTCGACACCGACGCCGTCGCCTCCGCGCTGCTCGGCGTGGTCGCGGAGAGGACCGGTTACCCCGCGGACATGCTCGGCCTCGACATGGACATCGAGGCCGACCTCGGCATCGACTCCATCAAGCGCGTCGAGATCATGGGCGTGCTGCAGGAGACCTTCCCCAGCCCCACCCCCGTCGGCCCCGAACAACTCGCCGAACTACGCACCCTCGGCGAGATCGTCGACTTCGTCCTGGACCTCGGGGGCACCGGCACGCGGTCCACGGTCCCGGCCACCGCCGGGACCACGCCGGCCGTCACCACGGCCCCGCCGGACACCGCCTCGAGCGCTCCGGCCGCCCCGCCCGCCGGGGACGACGTACGCGCCGCGCTGCTCGATGTCGTGGCGGAGAAGACCGGTTACCCCGCGGACATGCTCGGCCTCGACATGGACATCGAGGCCGACCTCGGCATCGACTCCATCAAGCGCGTCGAGATCATGGGCGTGCTGCAGGAGACCTTCCCCAGCCCCACCCCCGTCGGCCCCGAACAACTCGCCGAACTACGCACCCTCGGCGAGATCGTCGACTTCGTCACCGGACTGTCCGGAGCCCCGGCCGCCGAGACGCCGGACGCCGTCCGGCCCGCGCCGTCCGTGCCGGCCCCGGCCGCCGCGATCGGCCGTGGCCAGGCCGCGGTCGTGGACCTGCCGCTGCCCGACCGGATCGTCGACGCCTATCCGCAGGGGGCGACCGCGCTCGTCGTGGACGACGGCAGCGAGGTCGCCGTGACGACGGCGGCCCGGCTCCTCGCGGCCGGCTGGCGGGTACGCACCCTGCGTCTGCCCGGCGTCGAGCGGCGCGTCGACGGGGCGGCGGACCTGCCCCTCACCGGCTGGGACCCCGACGAACTGGCCGCCCGCACGAAGGAGCTGGACGGCGAACCGGTGCACCTCGTGCTCGGCTTCGCGGCCGCCGAAGGCCTGCCGTGGGCCGAAGGGGTGCGCAGGCTCACGCACCTGCTGCTCGTCGCCCGCCACCTCGTCCACCCGCTGACCGACGCGGCGGCCACCGGCCGCCGGGCCTCCTTCCTCACCGTCACCCGGCTGGACGGCACCTTCGGCCTCACCGGCGTCGCCGAGGACGCCGCTCCCGCCGGCGGCGTGGGCGGCCTGGTCAAGACCCTGGCGGTGGAAGCGCCCGAACTCTTCTGCCGCGCCGTCGACCTGGCTCCCGCGCTCGGCGCCGACCGGGCCGCCGACCTGGTCCTGGAGGAGGCGCACGACGCGGCCGGCGAGCCGGTGCAGGTGGGCCGCGACGGTACCCGGCGGATCGCGCTGACCCTGGGCGAGGAACCCCTCGGCCGCACCGGGTCCGCACCGGCCGTCCCGGTCGGCCCCGACGACCTGCTGGTGGTGACGGGCGGCGGGCGCGGCATCACCGCGCGCTGCGCCGTGGCGCTGGCCGCCGCGCACCGGCCGGGGCTGCTCCTGCTGGGCCGCACGGCCCTGGACGAGGAACCGGCCTGGGCGCACGGCCTGACCGGCCCCGGCGAGCTGAAGGCGGCCGCCGCCGCCCACCTGAAGCAGTCCGGGCAGAAGCCGACGCCCAGGCGGGTCGAGCAGCTGTACCGGGCGGTCGTCGGGGAACGCGAGGTCCGGCACACCCTGGCCGACATCCGCGCCGCGGGCAGCGAGGTCGCATACCTGCCGGTCGACATCACGGACGCCGCCGCGACTGCGGCCGCCCTGGCCCCGTACCGGGAGCGGATCACCGGTCTGGTGCACGGCGCCGGGGTCCTGGCGGACCAGCTGATCTCCGCGAAGAAGGCGGCCGAGATCGAGCGGGTCCTCTCCGTCAAGCTCGGCGGCCTGCGGTCCGTGCTCGCCGCCCTGCCGGCCGAGCGGCTGCGCCACGTCCTGCTGTTCTCGTCGGTCGCCGGGTTCTTCGGCAACCGCGGCCAGTCGGACTACGCCATGGCCAACGAGACCCTCAACACCTGGGCCGCCGCCTTCCGGCGCAGCCACCCCGAGGCCCACGTCACCTCCCTCAACTGGGGTGCCTGGGACAGCGGCATGGTGTCGCCCCAGATCAAGGCGGTCTTCGAGGAGCGGGGCATCGCCCTGATCCCGGTGGAGACGGGAACCCGCCTGTTCACCGAGCAGTTCGCGCCCGGCCGGGCCGGCGACCTGGTCACCGTGCTCGGCCCCACCACCCCCCTGTCGGTGCGCGCGGCGGCCGCGCCCGCGTCACCGGTCGTCCTGGAGCGGGACCTGACCGTCCTGGCCGCCCACCCGCTGGTCGCCGACCACGTCATCGGCGACGCACCGGTGCTGCCGGCCACGGCCGCCCTGGGCTGGATCGCCGGCGCCGTCGAGCGGCTGACCGGCCGGGCCGTCACGCAGATCCGGGACTTCACGGTGCACAAGGGCGTCGTCTTCGACGGCGGTCCCGACGGCGACGTGTTCCGGCTCGGCGTCGACCCCACGCCCGACGGGAGGGAGGCGGACGTCACCGTCCGCTCGGTGGGGGGCGACGGCGGATCACGCCCGCGCTACGCGGCCCGGGTGATCCTCGGCACCACCGCCGGCGAGGCCCCGCGGATCACCACGCTGCCCGCCCTCGGCGACGGCAGCGACGCCCAGGGCTTCTACACCGACGGCACCCTCTTCCACGGGACCTCCCTGCGAGGGCTGCGCCGCGTGCTGGAGTCGGACGAATCGCGGCTGGTGATCTCCTGCTCCCTGGACGAGCACCGGCCCGAGGGCGGCGCGTTCGGCAGCAGCCGCTACGCGCCCGGCACCGCCGACCTGCTGCTGCAGGCCGCACTGGTGTGGATGCGGCTGAACCACGGTGTGGCGAGCCTGCCGACGGCGGTGGCGCGCGCCGAACTGCACGAGGCGCTGCCGGACGGCGGACCGTTCGTCGTGGTGGTGGAGCCGGTGTCGGCGAACGGCGTCGGCGCGACCCTCACGGTGACCGCGTGCGCCCCCGACGGGCGGGTGCTGCTCCGGTTCGCCGACGTGTCCCTCGTGTCCACCCCGCAGCTGGCCGCCAAGTTCGCGAGCCGCTGAGCAGACCCACTGACCGCCGGTTCCGGCGGGCGGGCTGCCCGCCCGTCCGCCGGAACCGGTCCCTCGGAGGAAACAGCTGCCCATGAGCAAGTTCGCGATCGTCGGGATGTCGTGCCTCTTTCCGGGAGCGCACCGCCCCGACGCCTTCTGGGAGAACCTGCGCGCCGGCCTCGACAGCCGCACGGAGGGCGGGCCGGAGGTCTTCGGCCCCGCCCCGGACGTCCGGGACGCGGACCCCGCGCACACCATCACCTGCGTGCGCGGCGGGTTCGTCACGGACTTCGAGTTCGACCCCACCGGGTTCCTGCTGCGCGCCGAGGACATCGGCCGCCTCGACCGCGTCTTCCACTGGACCCTGCACGTGGCCCGCGAGGCACTGCGTGACAGCGGCCACGCCGACCGTCCCGGGATGCTGGCCCGCACCGGCCTGGTGATCGGCAACTACTCCTTCCCCACACCCGCCTCGGCCCGGATCAGCCTGCCCCTGGTGCAGGAGGCGGTGCTGGAGGGCCTGCGCCGGTCCGGGCGGCCGGCCCCCGGTCCGGCCCCGCTGCTGGACCCGTCCGCCGTGTCGCCGGCCGACGCCCGGGTCAGCGGCGCCCCGGCCCGCGTCGCCGCCGCCGCGCTGGGCCTGGGCGGCCCCCGCTACGCCCTGGACGCGGCCTGCTCCTCGGCCCTGTACGCGCTGAAGCTGGCCTGCGAGCACCTTGCCGCCGGGCAGGCCGACCTCGTGCTCGCGGGCGGGGTGTGCGCGCCCGACCCGACCCTGATCCACCTGTCCTTCTCCGACCTGAAGGCCTATCCCGACAACGGCGTCAGCCAGCCCTTCGATGCCCGCTCCACCGGCATCCTCACCGGGCAGGGCGCCGGCATGGTCGCCGTACGCAGGCTCGAGGACGCCCTCGCCGACGGTGACGCGATCCACGCGGTCGTCGACGGCATCGGTCTGTCCAACGACGGCGCCGGCCGTCACCTGCTGGTGCCCAACCCCGCCGGGCAGCTGGCCTCCTACGAACTCGCTTACGCCCGGGCCGGGTTCGGTCCCGAGCAGGTCGACTACCTGGAGTGCCACGCCACCGGCACGCCCGTGGGCGACGGCACGGAGGCCGAGACGGTCGCCGCCTGGTTCGGCGCCCACGGTCCGGTGCCGCCGCTGGGTTCCGTCAAGGGCAACCTCGGCCACCTGCTGACCGTGGCGGGCCTGAGCAGTCTGCTGAAGGTGATCCTGGCCATGGGGCACGGGCACGTGCCGCCCACGATCGGGGTGGAGCAGCCGCTCACCGAAGCGCTGCCGCTGGTGCGTGAGGGGCGGGCCTGGCCCGACGAGCGCCCCGGGCCCCGCCGGGCGGCCGTGTCCGCGTTCGGGTTCGGCGGGACCAACGCCCACGTCGTGGTCTCCCGACAGGCCGCCGCCGAGGACACCGCCGAGGAGACCGGCCCCGTCACGCCTCCGGCCCTGGACGTCGTCGGCCTGGGCGCCCACTTCGGCACCCTCGACTCCGTCACCGCGTTCGAACGCGCGCTGCACGACGGCACGGATGCCTTCCAGCCGCTGCCCGAACACCGCTGGCGCGGCCTGGAGGACGTCACGGGCGGGACCCTGGAGCGGGCCGGCCTGACCCGCGCCGCGCTGCCCGAGGGCGGTTTCGTCGACCGCATCGGCATGGACCCGGCCGACCACCGCATCCCGCCCGCCGACCTGCGCCACTACAACCTCCAGCACGCCCTGATGTCCAAGGTCGCCGACGAGGCGCTGCGCGACGCGGGATACGACCGCAGCGTGCCGCAGGGCGAGAGGGCCCCCCGGCCGCGCCGCGTCGCCGTCGTGGTGGCGATGGAGATCGAACCCAGCGCCCACCTGCACCTGGCCCGCCACGGCCTGGGCGACTTCCTGCGCCGCGCGTACGAGGACGCCGGGCTGGAACCGACCGACGAGCAGCGGACCGCGCTCGCCGCCGTCGCCCGCGACGGGGTGCACCGGCCGATCGTCGCCAACGAGGTGCTCAGCTACATCGGCAACATCATGGCCAGCCGGATCTCCTCCCTGTGGAACCTGACCGGCCCCTCCTTCACCCTCTCCTCCGACGGCGCGGCCACCGCCGAGGCCCTGCAGATCGCCCAGTTGCTGCTGCTGGACGAGACGGTGGAGGCGGTCCTGGTAGGAGCCGTGGACCTGGCGGGCTCACCGGAGAACCTGCTGCTGCGCGGCGCCCGCCCGGTCGCCGGCGCCGGACTGAGCTTCGGCGAGGGACAGCGGGGCGTGCGCATCGGTGAGGGCGCCGGCGCGGTCGTCGTCACCCGTCCCGGCGAGGGTGCCCGGACCGCCTACGCCCGCGTGGACGCCGTCGCGGTACGGCACAGCGTCCCCGTCGACGGCGTGCTGCCGGAGGCCGACGCCGCCGCGCTGGCCCGGGCCGCCGGCCAGGCGCTGGCGGCCGCGGGGATCACTGCCGGGGACGTCGGCTACGTGGAGGCCCACGCGGGCGGCTCGGCGGCACAGGACGCCGCCGAACTGGAGGCACTGGCGCAGGTGTATCCGGCCGGCTCCGGGGCCTTCGCCCTGGGCAGCGCCAAGGCCCAGCTCGGCGACACCGGCTGCGCCGCCGCGATGGCCGGCCTGCTTCGGGCGGTGCTGTGCCTGCACCACGCCTACGTGCCCGGCGTCCCCGGCTGGCGCCGGCCCGACCCGGAGCTGGCCGGGCTGCTGGCGGGCTCCGCCTGCCACGTGCCGGACGCGTCGCGGCCGTGGCTGCGCGCCGCGCGGGGCGCCCGCCGGTACGCGGCGGTGAACGTGATCGGTTCCGACGGCGCCCACGGCCATGTGGTGCTGTCCGCCGAGCGCACCCGCGGCGACGACGTGTCCTCGGACTGGCGCCGGGCCTCGGCCCCCGTCCTGCTGCCGCTGGGCGCGGCGGACGTGGACGGCCTGCTGACCGAGGTGGACCGGCACCTGGAGCTCCTGGCGGACGGCACCGACCCCTACCGGCTGGGCCGCGCCGCCGCCGAACGGCTGCCGGGCAGCGCGCTGCGCGTGGTCCTCGTCGGCCGGGACCGCGCGCAGCTGCGGCAACAGCTCGAATCGGCGCGCCGCGATCTCCGGGACGCGTACGCCCGGGGCGAGGAGTGGACCACCCCGGCCGGCAGCTGCTTCGCGCCGCGCCCCCTCGGCCCGGACGGCAAGGTCGCCCTGGTCTACCCCGGCGCGTTCAACTCCTACCCCGGGCTCGGCCGGGACCTGTTCCGGATCTTCCCCTCGCTGCTCAGCCGCTTCGAGGCGGAGGCGGCCGACCCGGACCGCATGTTCCGCGCCGCACAGCTGTACCCGCGCACCCGGACCGCCCCCGACCGGCGGGCGCTGATGGCCCTGGAGGCGGAGCTGGGCGAGGACATCCCCTTCATGCTCGCCACCGGCACCACCTTCGCCATCCTCCACACCGACCTGGTCCGCGACCTGCTGGGCGTGCCCGCGCACGGCGCCTTCGGCTACAGCCTGGGCGAGTCCAGCATGCTGTTTGCCACCGGCGGCTGGCTGCGCTCGGCCCGCCGGGACGACCGGATCGGCGCCACCCCCCTGTTCCACGACCGGCTCACCGGCCCGCGGCGCACGGTCCGCGAGCTGTGGAACCTGCCGGAGGACACCCCCGACGAGAAGGTGTGGGGCAGCTACGTGCTGCTGGAGTCGGCGGACCGGATCACCGAGGCCCTCGACCGCCACGACCGGGTGTTCCTCACCCATGTCAACACCCCCGGTGAGGCGGTGATCGCGGGCGACCCGGCGCGGTGCCGGGCGCTGATCGAGGAGCTGGGCTGCCCGTCGGCCCGCTCCCCCGTCGGCTCGGTCATGCACTGCCCGGTCGTCGACGGCGAACTGGACGGCCTCACCGAACTCAACGACCACCCGACCGGTTCGCCGGGTGGACTGGAGCTGCTCAGCTCCTACGACTACGGCCCCGTCCCCGGCCTGGAGCGTTCCGGGACGGCGCGGCGCATCGCCCGCACCCTGCGCTGCACCGTCGACTTCCCGCGTCTGGTGCGCACCGCCTACGCGCGCGGCTTCCGCTACTTCGTCGAGACCGGCCCCGGCTCCACCTGCACCCGCTGGATCCACGACACCCTCGGTGACGCACCGCACGTCGCGATGCCGACCGACCGCCGTGGGGTGCCGGCCGCCCGTTCCGTGGCCCAGCTCGCGGCCCGGCTGGCCGCGCACGGGCTGCCGGTCGACCTGGTCGCGCTGCTCGGCCCCGACCCGGTGACCACCGGTCGGCCGTCCCGGCTGCGGGTTCCGGTCGGCGGCGGCGCGCCCGTCCCGGCCGGGATCGCTCAGCGGGCCGGGGCCCTGCCCGTCCTCGCTGCGGAACCCGCGCCGCAGCCCGCGCCGCCCACCCACACGGCGCACGTGCCCGCACCCCCCGCGGCCACGCCCTCAGCCGACGTCAAGGATGCGCGACCCGCCCCCGCGGCGGCCGTCCCGCTGGAGGTGACCGACCCCATGCCCGCCGACCCCACCCTCGACGACGCCGACCGCATCGCCTTCGACGGCGAGCCGATCGCGTTCCTGCCCTGGGCGGAGCCGGACGCCGCGGCCCCGGGGCCGGCGCGGCCCGTTTCCCCCGGGCCCGCCGGGAACTCCGGCGCGCCGCCCGCGCCCGCGGTCCGCCCGGCTCCGGCGGCCGACGGCGACGCGCCTGCCGCCGGGGCCTCCGGTGCCGCCGTCGCCGGCCTGGTACGTGACATCCGCGAGCAGATGGTGGCCACCCACTCGGTCGTGATGGAGACCCAGCGGGTGCTCCAGGAGGCGGTCCTTGCACGTACGGAGGCGCTGCTCGACGCCCCGGCGGCCCCTGCCGCGCCCGCCGTCCCGCGGGCGGCCGGCCGGCCGGCCGCCCCGCCGCCCTCCGCGTTGCCACCGCAGCCCGCGCCCGCGTCGGAGCCGTCCGGTGTCATCTGGGGCGAGGAGCAGCTCCTCGCCTTCGCCACGGGGAAGGTCGCGGACGTCTTCGGTCCCGAGTTCGCGCCCGTCGACGCGTACGCCAAGCGGGTCCGGCTGCCCGCGCCGCCGTACCACTTCGTCACCCGCGTCACCGCTCTGCAGGCCGGGACCGGTGTCTACGAGCCCTCGTTCATCCGCACCGAGTACGACGTGCCCGAGGACGCTTGGTACGCGGTCGACGGCGGGGTGCCGCCGGCGGTGGCCATCGAGGCCGGCCAGTGCGACCTGCTGCTCATCAGCTACCTGGGCATCGACTTCCGCAACAGGGGCGAGCGCGTGTACCGGCTGCTGGACAGCAGGCTGGTCTTCCACGGCGACTTGCCGCGCACCGGGCAGACCCTGCGCTACGACATCTCCATCAACCGCTTCGTCCGCCAGGGCGACACCACGCTGTTCTTCTTCAGCTACCTGTGCTACGCCGACGGCGAGCTGATCCTCGAGCTCAAGGACGCCTGCGCCGGCTTCTTCAGCCAGGCGGAGCTGGACGCCCCGCTCGGCGTCGTCATCACGGAGAAGGACCGGCAGCGGCGGGCCGCGCTGACGAGGACCTGGTTCAAGCCGCTGGCGTACACCGACAGGAACCACCTCACCGCAGCCGACCTGGAGCTGCTGGCCGAGGGCAGACCGGGCGAGGTCTTCGGGCCGCACCACGCCCAGGACCCCGGCCTGAACCCGGCGCTGCGGCTGCCGAACGCCCGGTTGCGCATGGTCGACGAGATCGTGATCGACCGCACCGGAGGGCCGCGCGGCATCGGCGCGATCACCGCGTACAAGCGGCTCCGGCCGGACGCCTGGTACTTCGAGTGTCACTTCCCCGACGACCCGGTGCTGGCCGGCTCGCTGGTGGCGGAGGGCGCCGTGCAGACCCTCCAGGCCTACCTGCTGCACCAGGGCATGCACCTGGTGCTGCCCGACGCCCGTTTCCAGACCATCGTCGGGCTGGAGACCGAGGTGCAGGTGCGCGGTCAGATCACGCCCGCGCACTCCGAGATCCGGTACGAGATCGAGATCATGGAACTGACCCTGCTCCCGCGCCCCTCGGTGATCGCCGACATCCTGGTGTACCTGGGTGACAAGCCGGTGATCCGGATGCGCGACTTCGGCATCCAGATCCGAGAGAAGGACGGCACCCCGTACCGGCCGCAGGCCGGCGGCGTCCCGGAGTTCCTGGGCCGCCGCAACCGCGCCGGCGAGCCCGCCATGATCAACGAACTGCATCTCGCACACGCCGCCAAGGGCGATCTCGGCACGGCGATGGGGCCGGAGTTCGACGTCTACAGGGACGGCCGCGCCCCCCACATCCCCAACGGCGACTTCCAGTTCGTCGACCGCATCATGCGGCTCCAGGGCGTGCGCGGCGACCTGAGGCCTGGCTCCGAGATGGTCACGGAGTACGACTCCCCCGCCGACGCCTGGTACTACGCCGAGAACTCCCACCCGCACATGCCCAACTGCGTGTACATGGAGACCTCGCTGCAGGCGGCGATCCTGCTCGGCTACTACCTCGGCGCCACCCTCAAGCAGCCGCAGACCGAGTACTCCATCCGCAACCTGGACGGCACGGCGACCCTCCTGAAGGACATCGACCTGCGCGGCCGGACGGTCCGCCACCACTCGACGCTGCTGATGACCAGCGCGGTGTCCGGAGCGGTACTGCAGAAGTTCCGCTACGAACTGTCCGCCGACGGCGAGGTGTTCTACACCGGCGAGTCCCTCTTCGGCTACTTCGGCGAGGCCGCGCTCGCCAACCAGGTGGGCCTGGACAACGGCGCGTACGTCGCGCCCTGGATCGAGCAGAACCGCCCCGCCGCCGTATGCCGTATCGAACTCGACGACGACGCTCCGCAGTTCACCGACCCGTCGGGTGGCCGGCTGCACCTTCCCGGCGGTCACTTCCACCTCGTCGACCACGTCGACCTGGTCCGCGACGGCGGCCGGCACGGCAAGGGGTACCTGTACGGACACCGCCGCATCCGGCCCGACGAGTGGTACTTCGACTGCCACTTCCACCGCGATCCGGTGATGCCCGGCTCCCTCGGCGTGGAGGCGGTCCTGCAGGCGCTGCGCCTGTACGTCCTGGAGGAGGGCCTCGCGGACGGCGTCCCCCGCCCGCGGTTCGCCCCGGCCCGCGAGATCCCCATGAGCTGGAAGTACCGCGGGCAGATCCTGCGCCACGACGGCGAGCTGCGCTTCGACGTGCACATCAAGGAGGTGCGCCGGGACGGCGAGCGGCTGGTGGTGATCGCCGACGCCGACCTGTGGAAGCCGGGTCTGCGGATCTACGAGCTGACGGACGTGGCCGTCGAGGTCCGCCCGGACGACACCGGCGACCAGACCTGAAGGACCGGAGGAGACACTCCCATGGACACCCAGACCACTCCGCTGCGCTGGTACGGAGGCAGCGGGCCGAGCACCGATCCGGCCGGCGTCTACCGGGCCCTCGCCGACCTGGACCGCCCCTGCTTCATCGTCCGCACGCCCGCCGGCGTCGGCGCCGCCTCCGGCGGCCGGGCCGGGACGGGCCAGGGCCTGCCCCTGCTGGCGGCCGCCGCCCCGCTGCCCGCCCACGACCTGGGCTCTCCAGCCTTCCGGGCGGCCCACGGTGTCCGGCACGCCTACATGGCCGGCGCGATGGCCGGCGGCATCGCCTCCGCCGACATGGTGATCGCCCTCGCCCGCGAGGGGTACCTCGCCTCCTACGGCGCGGCCGGGCTGCTGCCGGAGACCATCGGGAAGGCGCTGTCCCGGTTCGCCGAGGAGATCCCCGACCTGCCGTACGCCGTCAACCTCATCCACAGCCCCAGCGAGGAACGTCTGGAGCGTGAGGCGGTCGAGCTGTTCCTCCGGCACGGCGTGCGGTGCGTGGAGGCGTCCGCCTTCATGGACCTCAGCCCGCACGTGGTCCGCTACCGGCTGAGCGGGCTGCGCCGCGCCCCGTCCGGAGCCGTCGTCTGCGACCACCGGCTGATCGCGAAGGTCTCCCGCCCGGAGACCGCCGAACGCTTCATGCGCCCGGCGCCGGCCGGCCTGGTCGGCGCACTGCTCGACCAGCGGCTGATCACGCCCGAGCAGGCGGAACTGGCCAGGCACGTGCCGATGGCGGACGACATCACTGCCGAGGGCGATTCCGGGGGGCACACCGACCGGCGCCCGCTCACCGCGCTGCTGCCGACCGTCCTGCGGCTGCGCGACACCGTGCAGCACGAGCACCGCTACGCCACGCCCGTCCGGGTCGGCGCGGCGGGCGGCCTGGGCTGCCCCACCTCGGTGGCCGCCGCGTTCACCATGGGGGCCGCCTACGTCGTCACCGGCTCGGTCAACCAGTCCTGCGTGGAGTCCGGCGCGTCCAGGGCCACCAAGGCGCTGCTCGCCGACGCCGGGATCGCGGACTGCGACATGGCGCCCGCCGCCGACATGTTCGAGATGGGCGTGGAGCTGCAGGTGCTGAAGAAGGGCACCCTGTTCCCGATGCGGGCCAAGCGCCTGTACGAGCTGTACCGGACGTACGACGGCCTGGAGGCACTGCCCGAGGCCGAGCGCGCGAAGCTGGAGGAGCAGATCCTGCGCCGCCCCCTGGAGGACGTCTGGCAGGAGTGCGTGCGCTACTTCACCCGGCGCGACCCCGAGCAGCTCGCCCGCGCCGCCGGCAGCCCCAAGCGGCGGATGGCGCTGGTCTTCCGCTGGTACCTGGGCATGGCCTCACGCTGGTCCACCGTCGGCGACCCCGACCGCGTCCTGGACTACCAGGTGTGGTGCGGGCCGGCGATGGGCGCCTTCAACGACTGGGTCACCGCCAGCTACCTCAAGGCGCCGCGCAACCGCAAGGTCGCCGACGTCGCCCACCACCTGATGCGCGGCGCCGCCTTCCACACCCGGCTGGCGCAGCTGCGCGCGGCGGGCGTGCGCTTCCCGGCCGCGGCGGCCGACTACCGGCCGGTGCCCCTGGAGGCTTCCACGGGCGCGCTGGAGGAGGCCGCGTGACCCCCGAGGAGCTGGAGGAGCTGCTGGGCGACCCGTACGACGACGGCAGCCCGTACGGGTTCGCGGCGGCCGTCTGCCGGGACGAGCGCGACGCCTTCCCGGAGGAGCTGGCCGCGGCTCTGCGCGGTGCGGGGTTCCACCTCAACTACCTGCCGCGGGAGTGGGGCGGCCGGTTCGAGTCGTTCGACCGGAGCATGCTGCTGGCGCGCACGGCCGCCCGACGGGACCTGAACGTCATGCCCGGCACCATGTTCGGCATCACCGCCGCGACCTGCCTGGCCCTGCACGGTTCGCCCGAGCAGCAGAGGTACGCGGCCGACCTGCTCGGCCGGGGCGGCGCCGTCGGCTTCGCGCTGTCCGAGGCCGAGCACGGGAGCGACCTGCTGGCCAACACGGCCCGGCTGGAGCCGGCGGGCGGCGGCTGGACGCTGAGCGGCGAGAAATGGCTGGTCGGCCTGGGCCACCGCTGCGAAGCGGTCTACGTGGTCGCGCGGACCGGCGAGCGGGGCCCCGGGGCGTTCTCGGCGGTGCTGCTGGACCTGACGGAACGGGACGTCGAACGCGGTCCGGCCGTGCCCGTCGGTGGCATGCGCGGCATCGACTTCGCCCACCTGCGCTTCGACCGCTTCCCCGTCCCGGCGCACGCGCTGGTCGGTGCGGAGGGCCGGGCGCTGGAGTCGGTGATGAAGGCGCAGCAGGTGGTGCGGGTGATGAGCATGGCCGGCAGCCTCGGCTGCGCCGACACCGCGCTCCGGCTGACCCTGGACTTCGCCTCCGGACGCCGGGTGGGGCGGCGGACCGTGCTGGACTCCCCTCACCCCCGGCGGGAGCTCGCCCTGGCCTCGGCGGCGCTGCTGGCCGCGGACGCCACCGCGCTGGCCTCGGCGCGGGGCATCCACGTGGCGCCCGAGGTGTTCAGCGTGTGGGGCTGCGCGGCCAAACACGTGGTGGCCGAGAGCGCCGAGGAGCTGATCCGCCGCTGCGGCACGGTGCTGGCCACGCGCGCGGTGCTGCGCACCGAGGGTCCGGGTGGCGGGCTGTTCCAGAAGCTCCAGCGGGATGCGGCGGTGGTGCGGGTGGTGGACACCAGCACGCTGGCGAACCTGCGCTCGTACGCCGGGCAGCTGCCGGCGCTCGTGCGGCCGGCACACGCCGGGGACCCGGTGCCGGCGGTGCGCACGGTCTTCGACCTGAGCGCCCCGCTGCCGCCCTACGCGCCCGAGCGGCTGGACCTCGGCTCCCGCGGGCGCGACCCCGTGACCGCCGCGCTCGGCGCCGTCGCCCCCGAGGTGCTCGCCCGGCTGGCGTCAGGAGGTGACACGAGCACGGCGGACCTGGTCGCGCGGCTGGTCTCGGCGGTCGGGGAGCTGCCCGCCCGGGCGGCCGCCGCCGACCGGCACACCGGCCTGGCCGACCTCGCGGAACGGTTCGCCTGGCTGCACGCGGCCGCCTGCTGCCTCCACCTGTGGTGGGCCAACCCCGCCAGGCCCCTGTTCGGCACCGAACCGGGCTCCTCCGCCTGGCTCGGCGCCTGCCTGGCCCACCTCCTGGCCCGCGCCGACCAGGTGGACCCGCGCCGGGAGGCGGCCGCCCAGTCGCCCGCGCTCGACGTCACCGCCGGCCTGCACGGGGGCGGCCTGCTGTTCTCCGCCCTGCCCGTCCTGCTCGCCCGCCACCACTGACCTGTTGGGAGAGACATCCGTGCCGAAGGAAGACCTGACGGAACTGGCCCGGCGGCTGGAGCACCACCTCGGCGATCCGCACGACGCCGGCAGCCGGATGCCGTACGCCCGCGTACTGGAGTACGACGAACGCGAGGACTACCCCTACGAGTTCGTCAACCTGCTGCAGCGCTGGGGTGCCCTGGACCACTCGCTGCCGCGCGCCCAGGGCGGCAAGGCCGGCGACGTGGAGATCGGCTTCAACCTGATGCGGCTGATCGCCCGCCGCGATCCCACCACCGCCACCGCCTTCATCATCACCAGTCTCGGCTTCATGCCCGCCTGGATCGCCGGTACCGACGAGCAGAAGCGGCGCATGGTCGACGCCATCCGGCACGGCACCCGGTACGCCTGGGGCCTGTCCGAGCGGCGTCACGGCAGCGACCTGACCGCCAACGAGCTCACCGCCGCACGGACCGACGGCGGCTGGCTGCTCACCGGCGAGAAGTGGCTCATCGGCAACGGCCGGGTCAGCGACGGCCTGAGCGTCCACGCCCGCACCGACCCCCGGGGCGGCCCCGGGGGCTACTCGGTGTTCGTCGTGGACAAGCGCGGCGCGCCCGCGGGCTGGGTGGAGGAGCTGCCGCGCGAGCGTATGCACGGCCTGCGCGGCCTGGACATGAGCGGCTTCCGCCTGCACCGCGTCTTCGTCCCGGACTCGGCCCTGCTCGGCCGTGCCGGTCAGGGCCTGGAGATCGCCCTGAAGACCTCCCAGACGGCCCGGGCGCTGATCAGCGGGATCGCGCTGTCCGCCGTGGACACCGGGCTGCGGGTGACGCTCGACTTCGCCGAGGGCCGCGAGGTGTTCGGCTCCACCGTCAGCGACATCCCGTACTCGCGGCGCCAGTTGACGGAGTGCTTCGCCGACCTGATGATCGCGGACGCGGTCAGTCTGGGCGCGGTGCGGGCCCTGCAGGTGGTCCCCGAACAGACCAGTGTGTGGTCGTCCGTGGTCAAGTACTTCGTGCCGACCCTGCTGGAGCGCACCTTCTCCCAGCTCAACGTGGTGCTCGGCGCGCGATTCTACCTCCGGGACCACCCGCACTACGCCGTCCACCAGAAGATGCTGCGCGACCTGCCGGTGGCCAACTTCGCCGACGGCAACACCGTGGTGAACCTGAAGAACGTCGCCCTGCAGCTGGAGGGGCTGCTGGCCACGACCGCCGAGCCGGACCGGGCGGCGCGCGCCGAGGCGGAGGAGCGGGCGCCCGTCCTCTTCGGCATCGACCGGGAGCTGCCGTTGTACCGGCCCTGGGACCAGGAGCTGTTCAGTCGCGGCCGGGACGACGCGCTCCTGGCCGCCCCAGCCGCCCTGCAACGGCTGCGCCGGCTCGCCGGGGAGGCCAAGCGCGAGGAGCGTGCGTGGCTGGAGAGGTCCGTCGCCGTCGCCGGGGAGCTCCTCGGACACGCAGCCTCGGTACGGGAGCGGCTCGCGGCGCTGAAGGCCTCCCTCGGCCGTGCCCACGGCCAGTCCGCGGAGCTGTTCGATCTGGCCAAGGAGTACTGCCTGCTGCACGCCACCGCCGCCTGCGTGCACACCTACGTCCACTCCGCCGCCGCGCTGGACGACCCGCTGCCCAGCGGCGCGCTGCTGCTGCTGCAGCTGGAACGGCTGCGCCGGCACCTGCGCCCGCACGAGGCCGTCACCGACGCGGCGACCGTCGACGAGGTGATGCGGGTGCTGCGGCACCTGTACCGGCAGGACCGGCTGTTCAGTCACTGGCAGTTCCCGCTCGCGGAGCGGGGGGACCTGTCTGCGGCCCGCCGCTGAGCCCTCGGAGCATTGCATGCGCACGACCCATCATTTCCGGACGGCCGGACCGGCCGTCGACGGATCGACCGTGCGGGGCGCGGCTGCTCCCGCCCGTCCCGGCCACACCCGGGCCGGTGACGGCGCGGTGCGTCAGGCTCCCGCGGCGGGCGCCGCGCAGTACGGACGGCCGTCGCCCGGCGACCGCCACCTGTGGCTGCTTCCGGAGTCCGCCGCGGAGGCGTTCGTCGCCCGGCTGGGCGGCACGGCCCTGCTGGACGACGACGAGCGTGCCCGGTGCGAGCGGGCGCTCGCACCGCACGTCCGGCTGCGCCGCGTCGCCGGGCGGCTGCTGGTCCGGCAGGCACTGAGTGCCCGGTCGGGACGTCCGGCCGGCTCGTGGCGCTTCCGCACCACCGCGGACGGCAGGCCCGAGCCGGCCCTGTCCGCCGGTTCCGGCCTGCGCTTCAACGTCTCGCACACCGACGGTCTGATCGCCTGCGTGGTCACCGACCGCGGCCGCGCCTGCGGCGTGGACGCCGAGTCCTGTCCCGCAGGCGCCGACGCGGTGACGTACCTGCCGCGGCTGCTCGCCGCGCGGGAGCGGGCCGACCTGGCAACCGCCGCGGACGGCCGGGCGCGGGCGGTCCGCGTGGCGGAGTACTGGGTGCTCAAGGAGGCCTATCTGAAGGCACTGGGCACCGGGCTGCGCCGCAGGCTTTCCTCGTTCGCCTTCACCAGCCCGTCCGCTCCGCCGGTCCGGCTGCACGACCTCGAACGCCCCACCGCGCACTGGCACTTCGACCTGATCCGTCCGAGCCCGCACCACGTGGTGGCCGTCGCCACCGAGTACGCCGGACCCGCGGGACTGCACGTCACCGTCCTGTCCGGCTGACCCCTCATCCCCCCTGTCACGAGGAGTTTCCCGATGACCGACAAGCCCAGCGTCGCCGTCGTGGGCGGCGGAGTCGCCGGCCTCTCCGCCGCCTACGCCCTGCGCGAGCACGCCCGCATCACCCTGTTCGAACGCGAGGACCGCTTCGGCGGTCACGCCAACACCGTGGAGGTGCGGGACGCGGGCCGCACCCTGGGCATCGACACCGCGTTCGTCGTCTTCAACGCGCCCGCCTACCCGAACCTCACCGGCTTCTTCGACGAACTGGGCGTGGAGTCCAAGCGCCTCCTCAGCGGCTTCAACTTCTTCGACCAGGACAGCGGGGTCCAGTTCGGCAGCGACGAACTGGACCTGCCGGACGAGGAGGTCCGCGCACGCTATCCCGAGTCCTTCCAAACCGTCTTCCGCGAGGCCCGCCGCTTCCACGAGGAGGGCCGCCGGGACTTCCTCCGGAAGCGGACGAACATGCCGATGGGGGAGTACCTGGACCGAAACGGCTACAGCCGGGAGTTCCGGTACAGCTACTTCATCCTGCTGTGCAGCGCCGTGTGGTCGGTGCCGGCGGAGCTGATCTGGGAGATGCCCGCGACCACGGTGATCGCCTTCTTCATGGCCCACGACGAGGGCGGTCTGGGCGGCAGGCGCGTCGACTGGCGCACCGTGGGCGGCGGCTCGGTCTCCTACGTGCGCAGGGCGATCGCGGCGATCGACCCCAAGGCACACCTGTCGGAGCCGGTCACCGGCATCCGGCAGGACGAGGACGGGGTGCTCGTGCGCACCGCGTCCGGCGAGGAGCGTTTCGACCACGCCGTCGTCGCCACCCACGCCGACACCACCCGGGACCTGCTGGAGAACCCGACCCCGGCACAGCGCGACCTGCTGGCCCCGTTGCGCTACCACTCCTCCACCGTGGTCCTGCACACCGACACCTCCGTCCTGTCCCGGGACCGCTCACGGTGGGAGGCCTGGAACTACGGCAAGGTCACCCTGGACGGAAAGCCGCACACCTACGTGGCGTACTACATGAACAAGCTGCACGGCTTCGAGTCGGAGACCGACTACGTCGTCACCCTCGACTACCCGAAGGAGATCCGCGAGGGCGCGGTGATCCGCACCTTCCACTACGAGCACCCGGTCATCGATATGGCGATGCGCGACGCCCAGCGGACCGTCTACCGGGTCAACGAGGGGACCCGGGTGAAGCTCTGCGGCTCCTACTTCCACTCCAGGCAGCAGTACCACGACCAGATCGGCTCGCACGAGGCCGCGTTCTCCTCCGGCAAGGAGGCCGCGGCCCAACTGCTGCGGGAGCTGGGCGGCCGGTGACCGGTCAGTCTCCGGCCTCCGCATGACGCCGCGCCGACTCGTTCTCCTGGGCCATGCGCCGCAGCGCCATCAGCGCGGGCTCCAGGAGAACGGTCAGCAGCAGTGCGCGTTCGGCCGTCTCCAGCGGGTCGTCGATCCCCCGCAGCTGGTCGAGGTCGAGGACCGCGGTCCGTTGCGCCAGCCGTGCGTAGGGCAGCAGGCTGTGCCGGTCGAGGGGGACGCCGAGCGTACGCAGCGAGGCCAGTGTCCCGGCCAGCGCGAGGCGGGCCGGGGCCGCCTTGTGCACGTCCCAGTCCAGCTCGGCCACCAGGGCGTCCACGTCGGCCGGCTCGGGGACGCCCTGCTCGGCGGCGTCGGACGTCCGGATGCCGCCGAGCACGAGCCCCAGCAGACGGTGGGTGTCGCCGGTGTACTCGCTCAGGGCGCCCAGCAGCTCGCGGGTGGTGCTCACAGGCAGGCCGCGCACGCCGATGAGGGCGCGTACCAGACGGAGTCTGCGCAGGTGCTGCTCGTCGTACTCGGCCTGGGTCGCCGACAGCTGCCGCCCGGCGGGCAGCAGTCCCTCGCGGAGGTAGTACTTGATCGTCGCCACGGGGACGCCGCTGCGGCGGCTCAGCTCGGACATGCGCATCGCACGGCTCCGCTCTGGCAATTGGATACCTTAACTGTCTAACATGGATAGCGAAGGTATCCAATGGCCCCTTTCCCTTGCTCCTGCCTCCGCACGAAAAGGCCACAGCCATGCCCACCCTGCGCTGGACCGCCGCCGACCCGCCCCTGCCCGACACCGAGGCCGTCGTCATGGCGTCCCGCCTGGAGGTGCGCTCCCTCACCGACGTACCGCGTTTCCTCCTGCGCTCGCTCCAGGCGTGGAAGCAGGTCAAGGGGGCGCCCGGCGCCCTCGGCGCCTCCCTGGCCGCCGAGCCCCTCAGGCGCACCTTCTGGACTCTGTCGGCCTGGAAGGACGAGCAGGCCCTGCACGCCTACGCCCGGGCCGAACCGCACCGCACGATCATGAAGGACCTGCGCCCGACGATGAGGCGCTCGGTGTTCACCTTCTGGCGGGCGCCGGCGGCCGGCCTGTCCGCCGACTGGGCGCAGGCGCGGCACCGCCTCGCCGAGCAGGAGCGCCTGGACGGCGCCCCCGGCGACACCGCCGCCACCTGACCCGCGCCGTTCCCCCTCCTTCCGGACACGTATCCCTCGAGGAGACTCCCCCGTCATGACACTGTCCGAAAAGAAAACCGGTCCCGACGAGCCGGCCGCCGCCCCGCACCGCGAGGGGCGGAACGCGCCGCTGTGGCTGGCCATCGTGGCCTGCAGCGTGCCGATGTTCATGGTCGCGCTCGACAACCTCGTCATCTCCACCGCCCTGCGCACCCTGGCACAAGACCTCGGCGCGTCCACCGAGCAACTGCAGTGGTTCGTCAACGCCTACGTCCTCAGCTTCGCCTGCCTGCTGATGACGGGCGCCGCGCTGGGCGACCGGTTCGGCCGCCGCCGCCTGTTCGTGACCGGCATCGTGGTCTTCACCCTGGCCTCCGCCGGCTGCGGGCTGGCCGACACCAGTGCCCAGCTGATCGCCTGGCGGACGGCCCAGGGCTTCGGCGCGGCGGCCGTGATGCCGCTGTCGCTGACCTTGCTGTCACAGGCCGTGCCGGACCGGATGCGCGGCCTCGCCCTCGGCCTGTGGTCGGGCATCAGCGGCCTGGCCGTCGCGATGGGCCCGGTGGTGGGCGGCGCGGTGGTCGACGGCCTGGACTGGCGGTGGATCTTCTGGATCAACGTGCCGGTGGGCGTCGCCGCCGTGCCGCTGGTACTGATGACGCTGCGCGAGAGCTCGCTGGCGGGAACCCGTCTGGACCTGCTCGGCATGCTGCTGGCCGCCACCGGGCTCCTCGCGGTCGTGTGGGGCATCGTGCACGGCGAAACGGACGGCTGGACGTCGGCGAAGGTTCTGGGCGCGTTCGCCGCGGGCACGGTGCTGCTCACCGCGTTCGTCCTGTGGGAGGCACGGGTGCCCGCACCGATGCTCCCCCTGTCGTTCTACCGGGTCCGCGCCTTCACGCTGACGAACGTCGTCTCCGCCACGATGTACTTCGGCGTCTTCGGCTCCATCTTCCTGTTGTCGCAGTACCTGCAGATCGTGCCCCCGCGTACGCCGCTGGAGGCGGGGGTGCGCACCCTGGCGTGGACCCTGATGCCCATGTTCGTGGCCCCGGTCGCGGGTCTGCTGACCGACCGGGTCGGCGGCGGCCGCCTCATGGCGCTCGGGCTGCTCCTGCAGGGGATCGGCCTCGGCTGGATCAACCTGGTCGCGGACACGGACACCGCCTACTCCGCCCTGGTCGGCCCGATGATCGTGGCCGGCGTCGGGATGGGCTTCGTGTTCGCGCCGACCGCCGCCGTGGTCCTGGCGTCGGTCAGCCGCGAGCACGCCGGCAAGGCGTCCGGGGCCAACACCACCGTCCGGGAGATCGGCGGCGCCCTCGGGATCGCGGTGCTCAGCACCGTGTTCGTGGCGCACGGCAGCACAGAAGGACCGCAGCAGTTCGTCGACGGACTGCGCCCGGCGGTGTGGATCGGTGTCGCGGTGGTCCTCGCGGGCGCCCTGTGCGCCCTCGGCATCCCGCGCGAGCCGCGCCCCTCGGTGACGTCCCCCGGGAAACCGGACGCCAGGACAGCGGTGCGGGAAACCGTATGACCGGATGAGCGCCCGCGTGCGGGTGCGGTGGCGCCCCGCCCGGCGGCGGCCGCCACCGCACCCGCACGCGGGACCACCCCACGACACCGTCAGCCGATGATCGTCCACCCTCCATCATGGGCATGATGAACGCACAGGAACGGCGCGAGAGCGTGGTCCGCGCGGCGGTCACCGAATTCGCGCGGCAGGGATTCCACGGCACCTCCACCGAGGCGATCGCACGGCGTGTGGGCGTGTCCCAACCGTATCTCTTCCGGCTCTTCAGCAACAAGAAAGCGATCTTCGTCGCGGCCTCGCTCCGCGCGCTCGACGACACGTGCCGCGTGCTGGAGGACGCGACGCGCGGGCTGAGGGGTGAGAAGGCGCTGCGCGCCGTGACGGACGCCTACACCCGTCTGGCCGCCGAGCACCCGGAGACGCTCCTTATGCAGTTGCAGACGTACCTCACGGTCGCTGCCGCCGAAGCGGCCGACGACCGTGAGTTCGGCCGCACGGTACGGGCCGGGTGGGCACGGCTGTGGAAGACCGTTCACCTGCCCCTGGGCGCCGAGGCCGACACCACCGCCGTGCTGGCCCACGGCATACTGATCAGCGCGCTCACCGCCATGGGGTTCCCTCCCGAACACACCGTCCGGCAGGCCGGGCGTCTCCCGGTCCTCCCCCCGCCCCACCCGGCAGAGCGGGCCGGCGCACGAGACCGGCGAACCGGTGCGCCCGTGGGCCGGTACGGCTTCGGCGAGGAGTGAGGGCCGAGCCCGAGCAGCCTGACGCCTTCTATGTCATGTCCACCGCCCGCCACGACACCGCCGTCCACCCGTTGGACGCTCGACCACCCGGTCCGCGACCTGTTTCACCGGCCTCGTCCGGCAGAAGTGGAGGTCTGGAGGTCCTCTTCGTCTCCGCCGAGCCGTCCACGATGCTGATCCGCAAGCAGTGCCGACATCCCGTCCAACAGGCGCTCGACGCCGAAACGGAACCGCTCTTCCATGGTGGGGAGGGTGAGGTGGTCGGCGAGCGCGACAAAATGGGGGGGTGTCCTGCGGAAGGCTGCGGAACCTGTCGGCCGCGGTCTCGGCGACTGCGGTACGTGGAACACCGTCGGCCTGATCCGCTGCCAGAGGCGCCTGCTCCTGAAGCACGAAGCCCTGTACGTACACGCCCAGTACGTAGGTGATGAGGGCGGCGTCACGGTCGGCGAACCCCGCACCGCGGAGACGATCCAGCTGGTCCTCCATCAGCCCCAGGAGGTGAGGGCCCGGAGCGAGACGGCCGGCCGTGCTCGTCACCGCGGCAGTGGTGACCGTTCCCCTGCGCCCGGGCGTTCCGGCTCCCTCGTCACCCTGTCATGACAGCACGTCCGAACGCCGGTTGGGTGTTCATGAGAAAACGCCCGGCGGGAGAAGGATCTTCGCTGTACGCCGGAAATCATCGCTGCGGGAGTGGACCTCTTCCGACCTGACGGGTGGTGTCGTCACGCCGGCGTCATGTCCGGCAAGTAGTGACGGGCGAAGAAGGTGGCGACCAGATCTCGCCGGCTGCGGACGCCCGTCTTGTCGAACACCGCCTTCAGGTGGTCCTGGACCGTGTGGGGTGACAAGCCGGTACTGTGACTGATGTCGGCTGTGGACCGCCCTCGCAGCACCAGCGCCGTGATGTCCCTCTCACGAGGGGTCAGTCCGTACGCCGCGACGATCAGTGCGATGTGCTCGGCGGGACCGGCCCGCTCGACGACGACGGCGGTACGGGCCGAGGTCGCCGTGGGATCCTCCAGACGCCAGGCGTGCAACCGTACCCGGCCGTGCCTGCGGCTGTGCATCCACGAGGTGTGGGAGGCGGCGGCTCCTGCAGCCTGCACCGCCGCCGCCACCGCGTACAGGGCGGGAGGCAGTCCACGGTCGACGTGGGGCACGCCGTCGGTGTGAGCCAGCTCGTCGAACCACATGGCCACGGTGGGCGTCGCATGGACCACCTGGTGGCCGCCGTCCAGCAGCACCAGTCCCGGTGCCGCCCCCGAGGCGTTCCCCTCGGCGAGCCGCGTCAGGTGCAACCGGCGTAGCGCGCTCCCCAGCGGCTGGACCAGTGACGCCGCCACGGCCAGCTCCGGGAAGCCGAACGGGGGCGCGTCGACCGTGCGGCCCATGACCAGGGCGCCCCACGCCCCGTGACGGTCCCGCAGCACCACACGTAACTCGTCGCGGAATCCCAGAGGCCGCATGATGTCGCGGTACCGGGGACTGAGGTCGAGGTTCCCGCGCGTCTCCCGGCTGAGCAGGCCCACCGGCGTCGGTCTGGCCGCCAGATCCGCCAGGTCGTTGGCGTCCCCTTCGCGGTACTCGATGTCGAGCATGCGCGGCATCATGGCGGACGGCAGGCCGTCCCGGTAGTCACCGCCGGTGTTCATCAGCGTCTGCGGATCCACGGTCACGCAGGCGCATACGTCGAACCGCAGCACAGGCCGTACGACCCGTTTCACCGCCTCGAAGAACTCCTCGACGCTCCGCGCGGACTGCGCCGCCCGTACCGCCGCGTCCCCGATTCCGCCGACCCGCGTCACTCCCCCGTAGCTCCCCATGCCCCAAGGCTAAGTGCGTACAACAGTTCCCGAGCCCGATTTGCGCAGGCTGCTGTGCCTCCGCTTGTCGGGCCCGGGGACCGTCGGTGTCGGAGACGCGCGATCGGCGCCTCGCTGCGGGTCAGCGGTTGTTGTGCAGGACGAGGTTGAGCTTCGCCCAGTCCTTGCCGCCGTTCTCCCCGTTGCGGAGTGTGATCTCACTGACTGTCGAGGTCTGTCCCGCGGGGACGTAGCGGCTGAAGCTGTGCTCGGCGTCGAGGTCGGTGTTGGTGTCGTTCGTGCCCTCGTAGAACTGCAGGGTCACATGGATCATGACTCCGCCGGTGGCGTCCGTCTCCGCGGACACGTGCTTCTCCACACGGATCTCGCCCCCGCACGTGGTCTCCCACCACACCGACGGCGTGCGGACCTCGTTCACCCAGCCCTCGGAGGCGACGTTGCCGTTGCAGTACGTACCGGCGGCGAATATGCCCTCGTCGTCGCGGATCGTGTAGGTGCCGGTCAGAGCGATGTCCCGCCACACGGAGGCGGTCACCGCGTCACCCGGCGCAGGCGGGGCCGCGACAGCGGCCGGAACCCCAGCCACCGTTAAGCCGGCGACTGCGGCCGCGACCAGCATTCCGGCGGACTTTCTTCGTACGGACATCTCTTCCCCCTCGTTGTCGTGACCGAACGCGCCGAAGGCGGCTCACCGCCGTCGGCCGGGTAAAGAGTGCCGCAGCCGGCCGGTGTATCCCATCCCAGAGAACTGGGGGTCCCGGGACAGGCTCACCGATCACCCAGCAGCAGTCCGAGCGGGCCGGGTGAAGGACATCGTGTTGCCCCATGACCGCCGGGGCCCACGGACGGCGGCCCGTCAGCTCTGCACCCGCCGTCAGCGTCCCCGCCGTCCTCCTGCGCCGAACCCGCCGGTTCGCCGGACTCCACCCGGCTCGCCGAACCGGCCACATCAGCAGCCGGCCGCCAGCGCCGACACCGTGCCTGTCAGACACAGCCCGACGAAGCCGGGATGGTGGGGGAACCGGGCGAGGCAGCCGGGGGACGAAACCGGCGGCGCTGCGCTCGTACCGGTGCGCACACGGACACCTGCCCCGAGGCAGGACGCCGTATGCGGGAACGCGGCAGGCGAGCGGGGCCCGCCCGGACGGCGCATGGCCGGCCTCCGCGGGAAGGGCCCGCAGCCCGCGGAGATCTCCCCGGACTGGAACCACTCGTGACCGCTGGACCGGCAACAGCGCTGCTGGGTGCTCACAGACCTGGTCGACGCCGACGGCAGCTACAGCCAAAGAACCTGGGCGTCCCCGGCTGATGGCCAGGGCGAGGAACACGCCGAGCGGGGAGCTCTTGATGCGTCCTGCGGTCACGGTGCACTGGCGCTGCACGCCCGCCGAGGCACGGCCCTTCACGAGGCCGGTCTCGTCCGTGATGAGCACCGCGCCGTCGGCGCCGAGGTGGCCGACGGCGTAGGCACTCAGGTGGTCGCGGACGGCATCGGCGTCCCAGCGGGCGTAGCGCACCAGGCGCTGCATCGACCCGGTCCGGGCGCGACCGGCCTGCTGCCGGCAGTTCTTGCGCTCGACACTCAGGAGCAGCCCGAGCAGATAGGCGCGGGCGGTCGCCCGGGGCTCGACTCGGCTGAACCGTACCGCGATCCGGGCCCTGGTCTGGTCGAACATCGCCCGTCGGCGGGCAGGGTCCACGCTGTGGCCCGCGGCCACCGCACGATCTTCAGGAGTCCATACCCCCGATGATCACGCGGCGGCCGTGCCCGTTCCCAGCCTGGTCCACCGCGAGATCGCGAAGTCAGACTGGAGCAGTCCGCGAGCCGGCGTGAATGGCTCCACTGATGATCGCCCGTGGCCAGCGTACTGCCGTCGTACAGGGGGAACCGGTACCCGGTCGAGGTGATCTCCCGCTGCGTGTGACTGTACCTCCGCTTCCCGCTCGGCTTCCGTGAGGTCGGGGAACTGGTGCTTCGGCGCGACGTCGTCGTCTCCTACCAGACCATCCGCCGCTGGCGCGCCAAGTTCGGCCAGGCTTACGCGAACGGACTGCGCCGCCGCTGGCTCCGGCCCGGGGGCATACGGCACGGGGACGAGGTCTGCATCAAGGTCCACGGTGAACAGAAAGATCTGTGGCGTGCCGTCGACGCCGACGGCACCGTGCTCGACGTCCTCGCGCAGAACCAGCGGGACAAGGCAGCCGCCACACGGTTCTTCCGCAGGCCGATGAGGAAGGCGGGTACGGTGCCGCGGGTGATCGTGACCGACAGGCTGCGCTCCTGCGGCGCCGGCCACCGCGAGGTCATGCCCTCGGCCGAGCACTGTCACAGGTGTTCGAACAACCGCGCCGACAACAGCCACCAGTCCACGCGGCAGCGGGAACGAGCAATGAAGGGCTCCCGCAGCGTGGGCGGGGCGCAGCGCAGCGGTTCCTGTCCGTGTTCAGCGGCATCTCACCGCATTTCCGGTCCCGTCGCCCTCTGATGACAGCCTCCGGCCACCGGGCCGAGGTGACCGTCCGCTTCGCGATCCGGGACCGGGCCACCGGCCCTGCCGGCCGGCCCGTCACGGCCTGGGCACAGGTCCGGACCGTGGGTCCACCGTGTCCCCGACACACCATCAGGAACTCACACAGCCGACAACGTGACAGTGCCCGTAGAACCCTTCGTCACGCGTTCACGCTGCCTTGCCGGCTGATGGCTGTCGCCTGCCCGAGCGTGTTCACGTGCTGGCTGGTCTCCGCCGTCCCGTCCGGGTCCGTCGCTAGCGTGACCAGGACAGCGGCCGGGTTTTCCCGGCCATGGGGAATCGCAGCGAAGGGAGCGAACGACATGACGTTCACATGCTGGGAGGACCGGTCCGTCATCGTGACCGGAGGTACGCGGGGGATCGGGCTCGGTATCGCCGGACTCTTCGCCCGGCAGGGCGCCTCCGTGTTGCTCACGGGCCGGAGCGAGGAAACGGCCCGCAAAGCGGCGGACGGGCTCGCCCAGGCCACCGGTGGGCGGGTCGCAGGCATGGGCGTGGACATGCGGCGGCCCGAAGAGATCGGGAGGATGGCAGTCGAAGCCGAACGTCGGTACGGAAGGATCGATGTGCTGTGCGCCAACGCCGGGATCTTCCCGGAACGTCCACTGCGCGAGCTGACCGCCGAGGACGTGGACGAGGTCCTGGACGTCAACCTCCGGGGCTCCATCCTGTCGGTGCGGGCCTGTCTGCCCGCGATGGAACGAGCGGGCCGCGGCCGGATCGTTCTGACCTCCTCGATCACCGGCCCGACGACTGGCTACGCGGGATGGTCCCACTACGGGGCCAGCAAGGCGGGACAGCTGGGTTTCCTACGCGGTGCGGCTCTGGAGTTGGCGCCGTACGGCATCACGGTCAATGCCGTCCTGCCCGGGAACGTTCACACGGAAGGACTGACCGGCCTCGGGCCGGACTACCTGCGCCGGATGACCGACTCCATCCCGCTGGGACGCCTCGGTGAGACCGCCGACATCGCACACGCCGTGCTCTTCCTCGCCTCCGATGAAGCCTCCTTCGTCACCGGCCAGTCCCTCACCGTCGACGGCGGTCAAACACTCCCCGAATCCCTGGACGCCTTCACTGTCCCCACCAGCCCCTGACCTCGGCCGGAGAACCGCCCGGCGCTCGGACCTGTCCCCTTCCGGCCGGACACGCACAGCCCGGCTCCTGGATACATCCCGGATCGCACCCCACGCCGGATACAGGGCCTCCTGGAGGCAGCGGCTCGGGACCGGGCCAGCTCACGAGATACCCAGCGCCACCGCGAGCGCCTCGTGCGGGGACCTGCCCCACTCGCACACGGACGCGCGGCGTCTGCGGGCCAGCAGTCCGTACGTGCCGCAGCCGACGGTCAGTGCGAGGACCGGACCGGTCCGTCGGCGCGGCTGGTCCTCTGCCCGTCCTTCGAAGCGTATGTACGCTTTGCGGTGACGGTACACGGAACACCGTGCGACAGCGGCCGCCTCACGGAGGCGCACATGCCTCCGTCGCCGCTCAGGCACCGCCGGGTACGGCCTCACGCAAGGTGTTCCACATCCGGCGCTGGTCCGCGGCAGGGTCCTCGAGCACGAGGGATGCCGCACCGTCGTTCAGGCGCATGACGGACCGTTGTCCGGCGTAGGCCGGCCAGTGCGGCAGCCCGCTCCCGGAAGCGCGGGTACCGGTGGGCCGTCCCGTACGGGCGAAGGAGATCCAGGCTTCCCGCACGCGGTCGGAGAGTTCGTGCGGGGCGTCGGGGCCGGCAAGGGGATGGGCGAGGGTGCCGAAGACGAAGCCGATCTCCACCATGTGGCATGCGCCGAGAGCACCGCCGAGAGCGGGCGATGGCCACGCGAACTCGTACACAAACGTCTCCGCTCCGTGCTCGGCGCGGACCTCGGCCACCCGGAGAGCTGGAATCCGGTAGGCGTAGTCGGTCATGGCCGCCGATAGCAGGTCGCCCGGGGTCGCGCCTGGATGCGCGTAGACCCGACGGGCCTCGGCGGGGTCGACGCCGAAACCGGCGAGGAAGCCGTGCAGCACCTCGTCGGTGATCCGTGGGCCGATTCCCAGCGGGACGAGGAAGAGGCGGAACTCGTCGCTCGTCGTGCCGGTGAGCAGATCGATGTCCCGGCTCGCTCCGCCGGCGAGGGCGTCGATCGGTCGCTGTGTCAGGGTGTCCCCGTCCACGACGGGCAGCACGGTGGTGCCGCCGCCTGCCGACTCGCCCCACTGGCCGGGATCGGTCGCCTGCGCGATCTCCCGTCCCAGGGCGGCGTCGGCGGCGATGAGCCGCTCGGGCGGCACCGCAGCCAGGCTCTCGCGTGTCGGCTCCACGCCCGCAAGGGCGGCCAACCGCTCGGTGACGCGCCGGGCGATGTGCTCGGGGTGGCTGTGGTGGCCTGCGCCGCTCTGCGTGATCGCCCGGCGGAACAGGCCCCGGGCCGACGGCATGGTCATGAGCGCGGTGATGCTGATGGCGCCGGCGGACTGGCCGAAGACGGTGACGTTGTCCGGGTCGCCGCCGAAGCCGACGATGTTGTCGCGGACCCATTCCAGCGCGGCGATCTGGTCGAGGAGGCCGAGGTTGGAGGAGCCGTCCGGCAGCAGGAGGAAGCCCTCTGCCCCGAGGCGGTAGTTCAGAGTGACGCAGACGACGCCGTCGGCGGCGAGCCGCGCGCCGTCGTAGGAGGGCAGGGCACCGGATCCGTTGCGGAACGCGCCGCCGTGGATCCACACCATGACCGGAAGCCGTCCTCCGGTGCGGCCCGGTGCGGGCGTCCACACGTTGAGGTTCAGGCAGTCCTCTCCCGACGCCGCCGCTTCCTCCAGCAGGCCGGCCATCGCGGGAAGGTACCCGGGCTGAGGCGCGCTGGGACCGGGGACGAACGCGTCACGCAATCCGGTCCAGGGCTGCGGCGGCTCGGGAGGCAACAGGCGTCGCGGACCGAACGGCGGTGCCGCGTAGGGGACACCCATGAAGGCTGCCACGTCCCCCTTCCACTGTCCGCGTATCCGGCCTGCCGAGGTGGGGACGGTGATGTGCATGGGGCCTCTCCGCGTGGTGCTCGTACCCGACCATCCTCACCTGCCTCCGAACGACAGGACAACTCAATTGTCCAGCGGCGCGACACAGTCGGTAGCACTCAGCGGGTCCGCCCCTGTCCGGTTCCCCGGGCAGCCGAGCGGGGCCGAGGCCGTCAGTGCGCGCAACGTGTCCTCCTGTGCGCCCCCTTCCTCCTGGGCTGGTCACCGGCGCCTGCGAGGTGCACCGTGCCAGCGCCGGCTCGTGCGCCGGGGCCGCTCAGCGCTGCCGATGCGTCCGGTGGCCCACAGCAGGGTCGACGAGGCGTCGTCGACGACGGGCACCTCAGGGAACAGCCGGAGGAGGGCCCGGTGGCTCAGGTCCTGCGGCGGGCTTCCGTCACGTTGGATCCCGTGGGCGATGTCGTAGGTGTGGACGAGTGTTTCGACGACTCCCATGGCCGCGAAGCCCTCCGGGTGCACGTACGCGAGGTCGGAGCGGGCCGCAGGCACGGCATCGGCCACACCACCCCGGAGAAGTGGAACCAGCACCGCCACCGCCGAGACCGCGACCGTCGCGGCGGCGGTCCGCCGCAGTCCGACCACGACATCCACCGCAGGCGCAACATCGTCGAGCGCCGCCGCCCGACTCAGTTGCTTCCGCGGCACCGCGACCGGGTATGACAAGGCCGCCACCTCCTACGAAGCAGCGGCCCCCCGCCCCTCGTTCCCGCTCTGGGCGGAATCAGTTCTGGGGGCGGACCTCAGCCCGTTCGCCGGGCGCCGAACCCCCGTGCCCGCCGCGGGTACTGGACGGCCTCAACCCGCTTCGCCGCGCCCCTTCTCCCGTCCCGGCCGGGCATCGGGGCAGGGAACGAGTCAGAGGTCGACCTCTTCCTGCTCCCGCGCGTCGAAGTCTTCGCGTGCGCGTTCGATGGCGGGCATGTTCTGTGAGGCCCATGCCAGCAGCACGTCGACGGGGTGCCGAAGGGTCTTGCCGAGGGGCGTGATCCGGTACCTGACCGCCACGGGACGGGTGGAGACCACCTCACGCTCGACCACGCCGTTGCGTTCGAGCCGCCGCAGTGTCGCGGTCAGCGACTTCTGCGTGACTCGGGGGATGCTCCGGCGCAGTTCGTTGAAGCGGCACGGGCGTTCGCAGAGCTCGTTGAGGACGCTGAGCGACCACTTGTCGAGGATCTGGTCGAGGAGTTCGCGGTGCGGGGCATCGAGGCGGAGTTCGTCGTCGGTATCCATGGCGGAACCTGGTCTCGTTGAAGTGTCTTCTTTCTACTAGGTAGCTTACAGATACCTACTGCGGAGGAGAGAGAACCATGGCTGTCCAGCACTTCACCCCGGAAGGCATGCTCCAGCCGACCCCTTACCACCACGTCGCCGTGGGCACCGGGACGAAGCACGTTCACGTCAGCGGCCAGATCGCACGCCGGGCCGACGGAACTCCGGTCGCACCCGGTGATCTGGCCGGGCAGGTCGCCCAGGCGCTGCGCAACACCTGCGTCGGACTGGCGGGCGCGGGTGCGTCGTTCGCGGATGTACTGCGCCTGACGTTCTACGTGACCCGGTGGAGCCCGGAGAAGATCGGCGACTTCATGGCCGGGGTGGAGGCCGTCGCCGACGAGATCGGGCTCCGGCTTCCCATGCCGCCGGCCTCCCTCATCGGCGTCGAGTACCTCTTCGAGCCGGACGTGCTCGTCGAGGTCGAAGCGACCGCGCTCCTCGGCTGATCCCTTCAGGCGAGCGCCTCCCGGACGCGCCTCGACACGGTGGCGCGGAAGGGGTGAGGGCGGTCGGCCCGCCACCAGCGGGCCGGACGGATCGGCCGCCCCGGCCGACCGTGCCCGTCGTGGCGCGTTCGCCGAACGCCTGCCGCAGCCGGAGGGCAGCACCCATCGGCGTGCCGGGGTCGCGCTCGTTCTGCACCGTGCTCGGGCCCGGCGGTGGACGGCGTTCTCCGCTTCCTCCATGGGCTGGGGCGGGTCCGACCTCGTCGTTTACGGTGCGGGATGAGCAGGCCGGTGCCTCGGCCGCCGCCGTCGGCGATGGCGCCACGGCGGGCCCGGCCGACGCCGGACTCGGACACCGTTTCCTGCGGTACTGATGAGTCGTTGGACAGTTCACGGTGGGCTTGGTCGAGCGACTGGTGCCGGATGGCCAAGGAGGTCACCGAGCGGGCTGCACGGCTCCTCGTCGGGAACGACTGCGCCACGTACGTGTCGGCACCGCGGAGGCTGTCGAGCCTGTCCCGGGCCTCGAGCGGCGACATCAGCGGACCCACCGCGGGCGGGCCGCCACCTCCTGGAAGCCCCCGCGGTCCGGAAGGCCGGTGGCCGGCCAGGACCTCGCCATCGCGCGGGGGCTGTTCGGTGCGCAAGCGGCGATCAGCTCGAACACGGTGACCTGTTGGTTCAAGGCGGCCGGGGACAGTCGAGGGCCGACTGCGCCTGGCAGCCGGGGCTGCTGACGCGGCAGCGGTGTGGGCTCCCCTACGGTCGTGCCTGCGTGGGCAGGGTGAGAATTTCGGCTCCGTTGTCGGTGACGGCGATGGTGTGCTCGCTGTGCGCGGTCCGGCAGCCCGTCGCACTGCGCAGCGTCCAACCGTCAGCGTCGGTGACGAGTGCGGCGGTGTCGACCATGGCCCAGGGCTCCAGGGCGAGCAGCAGTCCAGGGCGCAGCTTGTATCCGCGGCCGGGCCGTCCGGTGTTCGGGACGTGCGGGTCCTGGTGCATGGTCGAGCCGATGCCGTGGCCTCCGAAATCGGTGTTGATCGGGTAGCCCGCCTCACTGAGGACCGTGCCGATGGCGTGGGAGAGGTCGCCGATGCGCGCCCCGGGTTCGGCGGCGGCGATGCCGGCGGCGAGCGCACGCTCGGTCGTCTCGATCAACGCGACACTCTCCGCCGGCCTGGCCTTGCCCACCAGAAAGCTGATCGCGGCGTCCGCGGCCACCCCGCCCCTGGCTACGGCGAGATCGAGAGTCAGCAGATCTCCGTCTGCCAGCGTGTAGTCGCGAGGCCGCCCATGGAGCACTCCGTCGTTGACGGCCGTGCAGACGTAGTGCCCGAACGGACCGCGCCCGAAGGAAGGCGCATAGTCGACGTAGCAGGACTGCGCTCCCGCCTCGGTGATCATCTCCTTGGCCCACTGGTCGATGTCCAGCAGGTTCGTCCCTGCCGTACTGCGCTGCTTCAGCGTGTGCAGGATGTCTCCGACCAGGGCGCCGGTGCCCCTCGCCCGCTCGAGCCGCGCGGAGTTCAGGATCTCGATCATGGTGGCCTCTCACGTATGTCCAATAACTATCCCGGTTTAACTATACCGGTATTAGAATGAGGTCATGGTCAGGTTGCCGCTCACCCCCGCCGAGGTAGAACGCGGACAGCGCCTCGGCGCTCTGCTCCGCCGAGCCCGGGGCTGCCGTTCGATACTGGACGTGGCGCTCGCTTCGCACATCTCGCCGGAAACCCTGCGGAAGATCGAATCCGGCCGTGTGGCCACCCCCGCCTTTCCGACCATCGCAGCGATCGCCGACACTCTCGGCTTGTCCCTCGACGCCGTCTGGGCCGAGATCAGCCGGGCGGAGCGAACCGTCGAGGATCAGTCGGCCATGCCTGCCACACGGCATCCGTCGCTGGTTTCGTAGCACCACACTCGGAGAGTCAGCGGTTCACTGACCGCGCTGCGCCGGTACACCTGCGTACACGCCGATCAGTTCGGCGGCCGCACCGACCTGGCCGCCCGCCGGCTCCGTCGCTTCCCTGCCCGAAAGGCGCGAGCGCCCACCGGAGTCGATCGAATGCTTGGTGAACACCAAGCCGTCCATGTCTACCGCCGAGGCCATGTCCCCTGGAGTGGCGTACCGACGGCCATGAGGCTGCTTCCTTGGTGTGAGCCCCCTGACAATAGGGCTCGACGTCCAAGAAGGGGTGTTCAGGTGGGACGCCGGCCCCGTACCCGGAAGAGTTCAGGAAGGATGCCGTCGCGCTGTACCGCGCGGCGGGTGGGAAGCGCCCGCATGCGGCGGTGGCCGCCGAACCCGGGGTCATCGGGGAGACAGCGCGGACCTGGATCCGCGGAGGCCCCGCTCCGCAGGCGCCTCAACACCATGGGCCCGACGACGGCGAGAGCCCGGCCAGGGATCCGGCCCGGGAACGCCCGGCCATGCGGCCGGGGTGGCGCCGTTTTCCCCGCCCGCCAGGGTCGCCTGGGCGCCCTGCATCGTCCTCGGACGCGCCGGACCGGCGGATCACCGCCGCCGGATCGGCTCCCGGCGACGTCGCCCGACCGCCTGTCGGACAGCCCGCTCCGTGGAAGCGCGAGGCCAGGACGTCGTCCTGTTTGGAGTGTCGGGCGTTCCGCACCGTGTGGTGGTGGTCGAGCGCTTGGTGCCGGACGAGTCGTGGGAGCTGTTCCAGCGGGTGGTGCCACCTGCTCCATCGCGGCCGCAGGGCGGCGGTCGGCGCCGGTACGGAGATCGTGAGGTGCTGGCCGCGATCGCTCTCGTGGCCACGACGGGCCACATCTGACATGCGCACTTCACCCTGACCGGCTCCTCCTGGATCAACCAGGTCGAGCGGTGGTTCGGCCTGCTGACCGACAAGCTCATCCGCCGCGGCGTCCCACACCTCGGTGAAGGCGCTGGAGGACGACATCAGGGCCTGGATCGACTCCTGGAACGAGAACCCGCGGCCCTTCACCTGGACCAAGACCGCCGACGAGATCCTCAAATCTCTCGCCGACCACCTCACCAAGGTCGCTCCGCCAGCCACGGATAATCGGCGAGAGACTTAAGCCCGAGATTTCCGGCGCATGACACTAGGCGGTCGCGGTGGAGATAACCGGATCCCGTCGTGAGCTGGGACAACGTCCCGCTCCTGCGCGGGCGCGCCAGCAGATCCTGGTGGAAGCAGCCCAGTTTGCGCCGTTGCGTACCACGTCCACACCTTCGGGCACGGATGGGCCACGAGGCATGCTCGACCAGCTCATGAGGGACATCGAGGGTGGCACGACACCGGACCGGGCGAGGCTCCTCGGACGAAGCGTGGTGCGTGGAGAGCACCACCGCAACGACCAGGAGCCTCGTCTCGTCACATCACTCCACTGACCTGCATCATCACCCCTGCAGGACAGGATGGGAACGGTTCAGCGAACCCACAGTTCCCAGTACGGGGCGTTCCAACGGCACTGGAACTCCCGGTACAGGCTCTCGTCGAGGTAGGCCTTCCCTTCCACCTGGCAAGTGTGGTGACTCCTCCACCCGCTGGTCAGGTGGAAGGCGTCGGGGTCGGCGGCGGACGCCGAGCCCGCGGTCAGTGGAATGGTGACAGCTGCGATACCGACTACGGCAGCGGCGGCGATACGAGAACGCCAAGACCTCATACACGTCTCCTTGTGGACCGAGGTGAGCCCTATCGGTCGACCGTCGGCCAGGGCCAGGGGCGACCTGCAGCGGGCAGGGCGGCCACCGCTGCGACGAGAACCCCCTTGGCTGCCATGCTTCATGGTTGTTCCCCCTCTCCGGGGCGAGCCGGCCGCCTACCGGCGGATCTTCTACCGCAAAGGCGGGGACGTCTGGATCCGCGTGCTGGAGCTGCGCGATGGCAGCCGTCACGACAACAGGGGGACCGAGTAGTCCCGGAACTCTCCCCTTCCAGGGTGTCACCGTGGTGGGCCAGAGGGAGCACTCCTGTGCTCCCTCTGGCCCACGCCCCCCGGGGGCAGGTCCACGGCGGTACGTGCCGGGCGACGCGGGGCTCGTCAGAGGCGCCCTCGTCCAGGGACACGGCCGACTCGCCCGTCGCTGGCTCGCCGTCGGCCTGTGCTCCGTCGGGCTGCCGGGCAGGGGCCGCTGCGCGAGGGCGCGCCGCCGTTCCCACAGGTTTGGATCAGGCCAGTGTGCTCTCCTCCACGTTCTCCATGCGGCCGTACAGAACCTGTTCGTTGACTTCGAGTTCGTTGATCAGTCTGAGGCAGGTGCTGATGCCGTTGCCGACCAGCTCGTCGGTGATTTCACCGTATTCGACCTGGTAGACGGTGTTGGCCGCACGGTCGTCGTCAGAGGTGCCGTGCGGGTCGCGCCAGGTGCCGTGGGCACCGATCTCGGTCGCCGCCTGAAGCACACAAGCGACGGTGTAGGCCTTCGCCCGCGGCAAGGTCAGCGTCAGCAGTTCCCGCTCCACGCGTTCCAGGTGCACTCCGATGCCCTCGTCCCCGAACAACAGGGCATACAGGACGTCCTTGGCCTGGCACAGCAGTTCCTCCCCCTCTGCCGAGCGATGTTCCCTGCCGATCACCGGCCCGCCCTTCGGTGGTGGGTCGAGCAGGAGCCCCCGGCCGCTCAGTTTCTCCCGCGTCATGGGGCGGTGATCGTCCACCCAACGGCGCAGGACCGTACGGTCGAGCGACAGGGCACGCACACGTGCCAGACGGGCGGCCCGCTCGTCCTCCGTCTCCTCCGGCCGGAACGGTTGCTGCCCGTCCCGGGGGGCCGGCAGCGACGGGGACAGGGACAGGTTGAGAAGCTGTTCCACCAGCCAGTCATGCGACCGATCGGCGAGAGCGCACCGCACCCGGTCCCGTAGTTCCTCATCCATCTCACGCCGCACCCGGCCCACAAGCCTGGTGACGTCATCCTCATAAGTCATGCCACCGGACCGTACGACCACAAGGAACGACGGTTGGCGAGTTACCTGTACTGCCAGCCCAAAGAGTGAACCGGGAGCGGCTCACTCCCCTCGGAATCCGGGCCGGTCACTCGTCTGCGCCTCGACCCGCCAACGTGTTCGGAGTGCCGCCTCGCGCAGTGAGCGGCAGGGAGGGTACGGACCGGCCGGCAGGCCACAGCCTGCGGCTGTCCCCTCGTGGTGCCGGGCGTCCGCCCTCCGGGACACGGACGCATCAGGCGAAGACGTAGGCGCCGATGCCCGTGACCGCCGTCCCGGGACCACCGCGCACGCGCTGCCTTCCCGCTGGAAGCAGCTGCCGGCCACATGCCCTCGGCAGGCTGACCGCGTCCTTCGGAAGCCGCGGGAGCAGAGCGGCGGCATGCCTCGGCGTTCAGGTGAGGCCGGCCGCCGTGATGGCCAGGGCCGTACGCAGGGTCGCCGCGAGGTCGGCTCGGGCGGTCGCGGGGCCCGGCTCGGCCACCCGGTAGGCGTGGTGTTCGACGGCCGCGCGCAGCGCGGCGTTGAACATGGCGGCCCAGACGGCCGGCCGTACGTCGTCGGCGGGCAGTCCGGCCCGCTCGGCGAGGGCGCGCGCGAAGGCCGGTTCCGCCTCGTCGTGGGTCTGCAGCCAGACCGCGCGCAACCCCGGCTCGGTCCGGGTCAGCCGCAGCAGGGCACCCACGTCCGGGCCGGGCAGGACCGTGTCGGTGTTCCATACGTGACCGAAGGCTTCCTGGAGGGACTCGCCCGGACGCCACTGTCGCAGCGTGGTGGCGATCGTGTCGATGCCGGACGAGAAGAGCGGTCGCACGCAGCTCTCCTTGGTGGGGAAGTACCGCCACACCGTTCTCGCCGAGACGCCGACCGCCTGCCCGATCTGCTCCCCCGTCGTCGCGGCGACGCCCTGGGCGATGAACAGGTCGACCGCGGCGCGGGCGACCTCCAGCCGGAAGGCGGCCTTGCGTTCCTCGGTCAGGGGCGGCCGCCCCGTTCGTCCGCGGGCTGCGGTCATCTGCTCCTCCGGTGCCGGTGATCGATGTCATGCGTATTCTCCGGCTTCTCCAGCACGACTTTATGTCAGTCAGAGACGCAAATTGATAGGGTGCCGGCTCTGTGTGACACAAGTCCGCAGCACAGCACTTCTTGGACGGAGCATTTCATGAACGGCGATCCGAACGGACGCAGCGTGATCGTCACCGGAGCGGGATCGGGCATAGGTCGTGCGGCCGCGCTCGCCTTCGCCGCCCAGGGCGACCGCGTCGTGGTGGCGGACCTCAACGCCGAGGGGGCCGACGCGGTCGTCAAGGAGATCGAGCAGGCGGGCGGCGGCGCCGTGGCCGTCACGGGTGACCTGAGCGAGCAGGCCGTCGTGGACCGGGTGACCGCGACGGCGGTGGAGCGGTTCGGCGGCGTGGACGTCCTGGTGAACAACGCCGGGATCATGGACAGCATGTCGGCCCCGGCCGACGTGAGCGACGCCGAGTGGGAGCGGGTCATCAGGGTCAACCTCACCGCACCCTTTCTCCTCGCCCGCGCCGTACTGCCGCACATGCTGACCGCGGGCCGCGGCGCCATCGTGAACACCGCCTCCGAGGCCTCCCTGCGCGGCAGCGCGGCAGGCGCCGCCTACACGGCCTCCAAGCACGGCGTGGTGGGCCTGACGAAGTCGCTGGCGGTGATGTACCGCAGGAACGGCATCCGCGCCAACGCCGTCTGCCCGGGCGGCACCGCCACCGCCATCTCGGTGGAAGCCGACCGCACGGCGCACGGCCCGGCGGCGCTCGGCCCGCACTTCGTCAACCTCGGCCGCGTGTCGCAGCCGGAGGAGCAGGCGGCCGCGATCCTGTTCCTCGCCTCGGACGCCGCGAGCAACATCAACGGCGCGGTCCTGCCCGTCGACGACGGCTGGTCCGCCGTCTGACACGGTGCCGGTCACACCTACCGAGGTGCCGCGTCACCGCGTCGCGGGCGCGCGCGGCACCTCACTCGATGACGGCCCGCCCCTCGGACGGGACGCGGACGGCAGTGGCAGGGTCCCGCACCACACCGCGTTGCGGTCCGTGACCCTGGCCGGCGGCCTTCCCGAACACGAGAACGTCGTCCACGCACTCCTCGCGCCAGCGCTTGAGGAGATCGTGGAAAGCGAACGCTCCATGGGGATAGGCGATCGGCGCGTTCGGTCGGCCGCGGCCCTCACCGTTGTAGTACCCGGGGGTGCACTCGGCGTGGAACCACTCGTGGTCGGGAGCGTCCTCGGTCATGGCCGCGAGCCAGGCGTCCTCGGCCTCCCGGGACGGTTCGATGACGGCGCCCCTGGCTTCGGCGGCCGCGACGAGCGCTGCGGCGTGCACGGCGTGCTCGTCGAGCACGTGCGTGTAGTTGACGCTGCTCGCGCTCTGCGTGGCTCCCAGCTGGATCAGGTTCGGGAAGCCGTTGCGGGTGAACCCGTGCAGGGATCGCGGCCCCTGCTCCGCCAGGGCGTGCAGCAGCCGGACGCCGCCCCGGCCGTTGACGGGCAGTCTGCCGGAATGGACGCCGGAGACCCCGACGGCGAACCCGGTGGCGAAGACCAGGCAGTCGAGTTCGTACTCGGTGCCGCCGACCACGACGCCGTGCTCGGTCATCCGCTCGATGCCGTGCGTGTCCGCGGTGTCGACCAGGGTGACGTTGTCGCGGTTGAACGCCTGCAGGTAGGTGTCGGAGAACGTGGGGCGCTTGCACGCGTACCGGTACCAGGGCTTGAGCTTCTCCGCCGTGTCCGCGTCGGCGACGATCCGCTCGACGCGGGCGCGGATCTCGTTCATCTTGACGGCGTCCGCGACCTCGTAGGCCGCTTCGAAGGCCTGTCGGTCCGCCGGGCGGCGGAAGCTCGGCAGGAGCTTCTCCAGCAGACCGGCCGACGCGGTCCACTGGTCCGCCACGAGGTCCTCTTCGACGGGTTCGCCGGAGGTGATGCGCAGGAAGTTGTCGCGGCGCTCGCGCGCCCAGCCGTCGTGGCCGGCGCCGACGTCCCGGGCGGTGGTGCGGCGGTTGGCGCGCACGTCCACGGTGGAGGGGGTGCGCTGGAAGACGTAGAGGTGCCCGGCGTCCTCGGCCAGCTTCGGGACGACCTGGATGCCGGTGGCGCCGGTGCCGACGACACCCACACGCTTGTCCGCGAGGCCGGTGAGACCGCCGTCCGGGGTGCCGCCGGTGTAGCCGTAGTCCCAGCGCGAGGTGTGGAAGGTGTGTCCCTTGAAGTTCTCGATGCCGGGGATGCCGGGGAGCTTGAGCTCGGACATGGTGCCGGTCGCCGTGACCACGTAGGTGGCCCGGAACCTGTCGCCCCGATCGGTCGTGACGATCCACGCCTGCGAGGTCTCGTCCCAGGTCAAGGACGTGGCCGCCGTGGAGAACAGAGCGTCCGCGTAGAGGCCGAACTTCTTCGCGATCCGCACCGCGTGGCGGCGGATCTCCTCTCCGGGGGCGTACTTCCACTCCGGGACGTACCCGGTCTCGTCGAGCATCGGCAGGTACACGTGCGACTCGATGTCGCAGTGGATGCCCGGGTACCGGTTCCAGTACCAGGTCCCTCCGAAGTCACCGCCCTTCTCCAGGATGCGGACCCGCTCGATGCCCTGCCTGCGCAACCGCGCGCCCGCCAGGATGCCACCGAATCCGCCGCCGATGACCGCGACGTCCACCCTGTCCCGCAAGGGTTCCCGATCGCCCGTCTCCCGTGCGTACGGGTCCTCGGCGTAGTAGCCGAACTCGGCGTCGGCGGCAAGGTACTGCCGGCTGCCGTCGGGGCGCACGCGCCGCTCCCGTTCGAGGCGGTAGCGCCGCCTGAGCCCGGCCAGTTCCTCGGAGGACAACGCTTCCGGGTTCGTCATGTGGGGCCTCGATTCTTCCGGTTCACTGCCAGGAAACCGATCCGTCCGCCAACTGGCTTTGCAGTAAACAAACTTGGACGGTCATGCACTACCGTAGCAAGTACCGGACAACACTGTCCGGTTGGGGCGGAGAAAGCTTCCGCACATCTCGGACAGGAAGAGTGACCCCCATGCAACGACTCCCGGCCCGATCCCTCTCCGGGCTCGCCGCGATCGCCCTGCTGGCCCTCACCGGATGCGGCGCGGACACCGGCGGCGCCGGTGCGGACCCCGCGACCGCCGCCGGCGCGGACAGGACCATCCGCGCCCAGAAGGTCATGCAGCTGACGAAGGTGCACCCCGAGACCGGCATGACCCTGCTGGAGGGCCCGGTCTTCGACTCGGACGGCAACCTGCTCGTCGTCGACGTCACCGCGCCGGCCGGCGAGCCCAAGGTGCTGCAGGTCGACGTGCGGAGGAAGACGTCGCGTCAGCTGCACACCGATGACCGCGGCACCTACACCTCGGCCCAGTTCAGCCCCTACGACGGACGCGTCTACCTGACCGACTTCTCCCACGGCGAGATCGTCAGCCTGGCCCCCGACGGCGGTGACCCCCGGACCTTCTTCTCGGGAGAGGTCGACGGAGCACCGATGAACCCCGACGACCTCGCTTTCGACCGGGACGGCAACCTGTACGTCAGCGACTCTCGCGGCATGTCCGAAGGCGAGGCGAAGGGGCGCGTGGTGCGGATCGACCGCGAGGGGAAGAACGCCGCCGTCCTGGCGGACGAACTGGCGGCGCCGAACGGCATCTCGTTCGACACGGGGTACCGCGGACTGTGGGTCAGCGAGCTCACGCAGAACCGTGTGTCCTACCTCCTGCTCGACGGCAGGGGCGGCATCGCCTCCCAGCACACCGCCATCCGGGTGGACGGCGGGATCGCGCAGACGGACTCGATCGCCGTGGACGCGGACGGCAACCTCTACCAGGCCCTTCACGGCCGTCCCGCCATGGTGGTCTACGACCGGCACGGCGAACGCCTGGCGACCATCGAGGTCCCGGCCCGCGCCGCCGAGGGGCTCGAATCGGCGACCAACGTGGCCATCACGCCCGGAGGCACCAAGGCGTACATGACCGTCAGCGGCCCGGCCGGAGGGTATCTGTACACCTTCGGCGCGCTGGCGGACGGCGTCCGTCAGTCCAACGGCGGCTGACCGCCCTCTTCGCCGTCAAAGGGTCGCACCGGCCCCACTTCGACACCCAGCAGTCGCCACGCGGCGAGTGCCCGGTGTTCCCGCAGCTCACGAGTGGGACCGGTGACGGCACCCGAGACCATGGCGACAGCGATCATGAGATCGTCCTTCGTCGCGGCCAGCCGGTGGTCGTCCGGCAGATGCGCCCGCAGGGCCCGCTCGACCCGTCCGGAGAGCGCCGAAGCGTACGCGGGGATGCCGGACCCGCCGGCCGCCCCATCGGCGTGCAGGATGTTGATGAGGGCTGCCGACCGGGTCTGGTGCCAGGTCAGCACACCGAGGACGCTGGCGATGTCCGCGCCCGGCGCCGCCGCTGCTCGCTCGATCCGACCGACGTTCTCGTCCAGAACGGCGGTGGCGACGGCGGCCCGGTCGGGAAAGTGCCGGTACAGGACGCCCTGCCCCACTCCGGCCCGGCGCGCGATCGCCGACAACGGGGCATCGAGGCCGCACTCCGCGTAAATCTCTCGCGCGGCGGCAATGAGGGCGGCCCGATTACGAGCGGAAACCCGGCGTCCGTCGTTCGCGGGCCGCCGCTCGTCGGATACGGGTCGCTGAGTCACCCCGAGAGGGTATCGCCCGACGACGGCATGTCCCCCTCATTCGGCTCAGTCGTTCCCGCGTCCGCTGCTGTGCGGCGCGCGTCCCGACGCGTCCACACAGGTGATCGCTCCGCGTCGGCGGCACCCACGGCCCGGGCTGTCGTGAACGCGGCTTGCACGCCACATTGGCAGGGGTACCGGACAGGAGGTGTCCTCCACTGCGGGGACCATGGATCCCATGCAGAAGGCGTCCTCCCGGTCGCTCGCACTGCTCTCGCTGCTCCGGACCCACCGTGACTGGTCCGGCGGGGATCTCGCCGGGCGTCTGGACGTCACCTCGCGCACCGTGCGCCGTGCCATCGACCGGCCCCGCACACCCGCCGGCCCCCGCTTCACCCCGCGCGAACACCCCGGCGGCGACGTCCCCACTTTCATCACCGGCCGGTCCCGCGGCAACGACGGCACCACCGACTGGCCCTGCCGAGGCGAAGTCATCCTCCACCTCCCGGCCGCCGACGCCGCCCCCTTCGTCCAGGACGGAACCGTCGAGGACCCCGGTCCCCGCCCCTGCCGGCTCACCCTCGGCTCCTGGTCCTGGACCGGACTCGCCACCGCCCTCGGTCACCTCGACACCGACATCGAGGTCATCGGCCCACCACAACTGGCCACGGCGTTCGCGGACCTCGCCGCCCGCTACGCCCGCGCTGTTGCGCCCCGGCCCACGCGGAGTCGGGACGCCGGGCCGGCGTCCCCGCGCAGGCGAAGGGCGGGCTCCTCGACACGGGAAGCCTCTGGTTCGCAGGTCCGCACACCGTCGAGAACGAATGGCACCTGCGGTTCCGGGACGTCTCCGGCCCCGGCCATCCGCGCATGGGCGACATGCTCGAGGACACGGCGCTGCGCCAGGGCGCGATGCACGACCCGGGCGGCTTCGTGTCGCAGGGGCCGGCGCGCCGGTGAGTGCGGGGGCCGCTCAGCCGCAGGACGTGCTCAGTCAGTGAGCGGCGCAGCCGACGAGTGACGGTGTCCAAGGCGAGGACGGCGGTGCCGGGGCGGTCCTCGTCGACGTCGACGGCTTGCTGCAGACAGTCACGGGCGGTGGCGAAGGCCTGCGTCAGGGTGGGACGATCGGGTACGTCGGCGAGATGGCACATGGCGAGTCCGTAGGCGACCTCGCCATGGACAGCGGTGCGGGAGAAGCGCTGCGGGGCGGTGGGCAGGTCGCTGTCTCACCAGTGCTCGTAGGCGGTGCTCAGAGGCGGACGACGCGGCGGGCGCACGCACCGACGGCGGGCGGTCTCGTGGGAGACGCCGACCCGCGCCGGAGCATGAGCTCCTCGACCTCACGGAAGCCGAGCCGGAATCGGTGGTGCGGCCCCACACAGTGGGAGATCACCTCGACCGGGTACCGGTGCCGCCGTACGACGGCGACGTGCTCTCCACGGATGAACCATCCGGGTCAGCCGTGCTGGCGGTGAGGGACGGGCCCGGCGAGGGTGAAGAGAGCGCGACACCTCGTCAGCCCGTACCGCTTACTTCCCGAGGAGCACGATCATGTCCGGACGCAACACGCTCATCCGCAGCTTGCACGACGTGGGACTGGCCGCCTGGTTCGGCGGCTCCCTGATGGGCGCGGTGGGACTCAACGGGGCGGCGGAGTACGAGGGCTCCACGGTCGCCGCCAGGGCCCGGATCGCTTCGGTGGGGTGGGCGAAGTGGGTGCCGGTCAACGCCGCCGCCATCGGGGCGCACCTGTTCGGCGGTGGCGGCCTGCTCATCGTGAACGCCCACCGGATCAGGACCCAGCGCGGCGTGGGCGCCTCCACCACGGCCAAGACCGCGGTCACGGCAGCGGCTCTGGCCGCCACCGCCTACGCGCGTGTCCTCGGCAAGAAGGTCGAACTGGCCTCCTCCTCCGATCCCGAGGACAACCAGAAGGCGGACCGGCACCCCATCGACATGGAGAAGGCGCAGCGCCAGCTCGCCTGCGCGCAGTGGGCGGTGCCGGCCCTCACCGGATGCCTCGTCGTCCTCAACGCCCTCCACGGCGAACAGCAGCGGCCCATGGAACAGCTCCACGGCATGTGGGAGCACGCCCGCTCCGTGACTCCGCTCGTCCCGTAAGCGATCGCACCACCCCTTCTTCGGGGCCACGAGGCCCGAGGACGAAACGCCTCGCTCGGGGGCGGAGCAACCATGGCGGGGGCTGCGGGTCCCGGGATGCGGACGCTTTCCAGCTCTCCCGGCCGACGGCCGGCCGACCGGCCCCGGTGTTCGTCCGTCGTCACACGGCGCCCGTAGGGGCCGCCATGCCCGTGTTCCAGGAAGCGTGGCGAGCTGTGGTGCGCGCCGTCACGGGCAGCTCCTGGTCCTGCCGGACCAGGGGCTGCCCGTCCCGCCGGAACACGGTCCCCGCTCCGGCGCCGGGAGGGAGTCGAGGGCCGCAGTACCGGCGCACACCCACGCCACCGGGACAACGGCGGTCGTCCGCACCACCGCTGTCGCTTTCCCCAGGTCTCAGGCGGTGCCGAGGTCATGGGCTTCGCCGTCGCGCCACTCCCACCCGCCGCGGATCGTCCGCAGCAGCGTCCGGGGCGGCGATGCGACGCCTTCGAGGAAGACGATCAGGTCGTGGTCGCCATGGGCGGTGCCGAGCATCCCGTCCATGGCGGCGCACGGTGCCTCTCCGGCTGCCCGTGCGGGAAGACCGGTGCACGACGACCGGCACGCCGGCCGCACTCCCCCGGCCTGCTCCCACCGGCGTTGTGAGGCGAGTCGAGGGTCGGCCGGGCCGGAAGGCGGGGGCCGAGTCCCGGCCGGGGCGGGCGCGGCGGCGCCGGACTGCGCAGGGACAGGACGAGCCGCTTCCTTCACGCTGGAACGCATGGGCCGCGGTCGCGTGTGCAGGAAGCCGGCCGGCGAAGGCGCGGTCCGGTTCAGCGGACGGGCCGGGGACGACCTGCTTCTCGGCGCTCGCCGCCCCGTCGGCACGGCGTCGGTACTGCGGGTACGTGTCGGCGACGGCAGGTTCTGCCGGACAGGCTTCAACCGGGCCCCTGCCCCGTGGTGCCGGGCAGGTCAGGGCCGTGGCCGTTGTCGGGGCGCGTGCCGGGGACGGCACCGCTGTCGGCGCGGTGGACGATCAGCCAGGTGCGTACGGCCGCGCAGATCTGTTCCGTGCCTGCGGCGGTGGCCCAGGTGGCGGGGTGGGGACGGTCTGCGTCGAGGAGCCGGGCGCACAGGGTGGCGTCACTGCGGCGCCAGACGCGGACGATGAGGGTCGCGATCGGTTCGTCGGATGCGTCGGGACCGTCTGGGGCTGGTCCCGAGGCCGGCGGCGGGGGAAGACTTGCTGCGGCGTTCATGTCTGCTGTTGTGCCAGGGGGGCATCACCGGTGCGTGACGACGCGTCGACCGGGCGGCCCAGGACATCGGCGAGGAGATGGCGGAAGCGGGGGGAGGGCGACAGGCCGAGTTCGTCGCGCAGCAGGTGCCGGTAGAGATCGTACTGGCGCAGGGCTTCGAAGCTGTTGCCGTCGGCGAGGTGTACGGCGGCGACCATGCGGTGGGCGCTTTCGCGCAGGGGTTCGCAGGCGACGGCGGACATGGCCGCTTCCAGGGCGTCGTCGAGGCGCCCGGCCCGGCAGTGGCGGGCGGCCAGGCGTTCCAGGGTGCGCAGCCGGAGCTGGCGCAGCCATTCACGGGAGGCCAGGAGCCAGTCGTCGTTCCAGTCCGGAAGGAGATCGTGGCACAGGTCGTCGGGTGTGGGCAGCTCGGTGGGGCCGACCTCGTCGAGAGAGGTGACGGTGGCGGCCTGACGCTCCAGATGGCGGGTGTCGACCGAGACGGTGCCGGCCAGGGCGAGGGCACCTGCCGGGTGCTCGACCAGCGGCCCGTACGCGGTGCGGGGCAGACGGTGAAGGGTGGAGCGCAGGCAGGCCGCGGCATGGGCGTCGTCGATGTCGGGCCACAGGGTGTGAGCGGTCCGGGTGCGGGGCGCGGGATCGTGCTGGAGGGCGAGGTAGGCGAGGAGCCGCTGGCAGGCCGGGGGCGGATGCACGGGCCGAGAGCCCGTCCGGAAGGTGAAGGCGCCCAGAAGGTGCAGGTGCGAAGTGCCGTCCGTCCGGGAGTCGGCCGAGGGTGGTGTGAGGGGAGTCATAGGTTCTCCGGCGCCGCAGGTTGCCGGGGCCGCACTGCGCAGTGGCGGCTGATGTCCAGGGCCGGGTAACCGTCCCGGGGCATCGCGAACGGGTCGTGTACGGGTGGTGCGGGGCCGGTGACGACGGCGGTGACGCGACGGTGACGAGGCGTTGGTCGACTGCTGGTGGCGCCAGCGAGGCGCCCGGCAACCGCCCGAGGAGGAACACCGATGTTCCGTCATACCAGCCAGCTGCAGTTCCAGTCGACGCCCGAGAAGCCAGATCCCGTCTACGCGCGCAAGCTCCAGGAACTGATCGGCGGCGCCTACGGCGAGATGACCGTGACGATGCAGTACCTGTTCCAGGGCTGGAACTGCCGGATGCCCGGCAAGTACCGCGATCTGATCATGGACACCGCCACCGAGGAGATCGGTCACGTCGAGATGATCGCCACCATGGTGGCCCGCCTGCTGGAAGGCGCGCCCGCCACCGCCACGACCAAGATGGCGCAGGGCGATCCGGTCGTCGGCGCCGTGCTGGGCGGCATGGACCCGCAACAGGCGATCATCGCCGGCGGCGGGCCGCTGCCGGCCGACAGCAACGGCTATCCCTGGAACGGCCGCTACATCGTGGCGAGCGGAAACCTGCTGGCCGACTTCCAGGCCAACGCCGCCGCCGAAGCCCAGGGCCGTCTCCAGGCCGCCCGGTTGTACAACATGACGGACGACCCTGGCGTGAGGGCGATGCTGAAGTACAACCTCGCCCGCGACAGCGTCCACCAGCAGCAGTGGATGGCGGCCATCGAGGAGCTCCGGGCCGACGGTCTCGAGCCGACCCCGATCGCGCCGAACGCGCTGTTCGAGGAAGAGGAGTCCGGCGACGCCTACGCCATCTGGCACCTGTCCGACGGCACCGCGTCCGCCGACGGCCGCTGGGTCGGCGCACCGCTGCCCGGGGGCGAGCAGATCGGCTTCCTGGAGGACCCGGCCGCGCAGGGCGACCTGGCGTCCACGCCGCCGCCCGACCCGAAGCTGTACGCCACCTACGACGGCAGCCGCGGCGACCCCAAGGGGCCCGCCATGGGCACCGAGGCGGGCCCGGTCGGCAAGCTCAAGGACAAACTGACCTGATCACATCAGTCGGCGGGGAACGCTGCCGCACCGCCCGCAGCGTTCCCGCTGCCGTGCCTCCTGCGCCCTTCCGTCCTGCCCGGCGCACCGCCGTCTTCCCTGTCCGGCCCACCGCCGACGGAGCCGTCATGACCACCACCGCAGCCAAGCCCCATGCGCGGCCGGCCCACCCCCTGATCCTGCGGCCCGGCGCCTGTCTCCTGCTGACCCTCACCGTCGTGACGGCCACGGTCGCCGCGGCGTACGGCGCAACCGGACACCGGGTGCTCGCCGCCGTACTCGCAGCCGCCACTCTTGCGCGGCTGGCGGTCCGCCGTCACCGGCGCACCGCCGACGCGGGCCGCCGCCATGGCTGACGCCCTGGAGACCCGCGCCGCGACCGCAGCCTCCCCGGCCGAGGTCGTCCGGCGTCCCACGGTTCCGCCACGCTGGCTGAAGTGGACCGCGGTCTTCGGTCCGGCCTTCGTGGTCTCCATGGCCTACGTCGACCCGGGCAACTTCGCCACCAACACCGCGGCCGGGGCCCGCTACGGCTACCTGCTGCTGTGGGTCATCGCCGCCGCCAACGTCGTCGCCATGTTCGTGCAGTACCTGTCCTGCAAACTCGGCACCGCCACCGGCCGCAGCATGCCCGAACTGTGCCGCGAACGGTGCCCGCGCACCGTCAACGCCTTCCTGTGGCTCCAGGCGGAAGCAGTGGCCATCGCCACCGACCTGGCCGAACTCATCGGGGGGGCCATCGCGCTCAACCTCCTGTTCGGCGTCCCGCTGCTGCCCGGAGTGCTCATCACCGCCGCGATCGCCCTGCTCCTGCTGCTGTTGGCCCCCCAGGGCCGGCACCGCTTCGAAACCGTTCTGGCCGGCCTGCTGCTGGTCATCCTCGCCGGTTTCCTCTACCAGGCATGGCAGGCCGGACCGACCGCCGACGCCGCCACCGGCCTCGTCCCCCGCTTCGACGGCGGCGACAGCCTCCTGCTGGCCACCGGCATCATCGGCGCCACGGTCATGCCCCATGTGGTCTACCTCCACTCCGCCCTCACCCGCCACCACAGCCGCCACGACGGCCAGGCCCGGGTCCGGCGCACCGCCTTGCGCCGGGGCCGCCGCGAGATCGTCGTCGCGCTGGCCTTCGCGGGAGCGGCCAACATGGCCATGCTGGTCGTCGCGGCCGCCGCCTTCCAGCACGCCACCGCAGGCGTCGACACCCTCCACGACGCCCACGCCGGACTGCGCGCCGCACTCGGCCCCGGCGTGGCCACCGCCTTCGCCCTGGCCCTCCTGGCCTCCGGACTGGCCTCCTCCAGCGTCGGCACCTACGCAGGCCAGATCATCATGGAGGGCTTCCTGCGCCGCCGCATCCCCCTCGCGCTGCGCCGCGCCGCCACCCTCGTTCCGGCCATGGGCCTGCTGCTGGCCGGCCTCGAACCCACCCGCGCCCTGGTTCTCAGCCAGGTGGCCCTCTCCTTCGGCATCCCCTTCGCCCTGATCCCCCTGATCTACTTCACCTCCCGCCGCAGCCTGATGGGCCCCCTGGTCAACCGGCCCCTCACCACCGTCCTCGCCACCCTCGCCGCCGCCCTCATCAGCGGCCTCAACCTCTTCCTCCTCGCTCAGCCCTTGCTGACCTGACAACCCCGGGCTCGCCCCGTCCGCAGAGGTGCCCCGGTCATCCCCCGGCGCGGCACGGTCCACGGTGCGGGGTCCCGTCGGCCCGGGTGACCGCTGATCGAGCCGCTCTCGCCGGAGCCGGTGAGCACATCTGCCGCCGCTCCGCTCGAGTGCCTCCGGACCGACAACGGCTTCCGCGCCAGTGATGCGTCAGTGAGCCGAACGTCCGGGCAGAGGTCAGGAGCCCATGGTGTTGCGCCAGGCCCCCTCACAGCAGCAGTGACGAGTTTCCGAACGGCACAGGGTCGGTCGGCAGCCGGGGGTTCTCCCGGAAGATCTCCTCGGCCCGGTGGTAGGAGAGCCGGGCACGGCCGGCCCCCGGGCACACGTCGGGCGTCGGCGTTCCAGCCGGGCCTTGCGGTCGGTGGGAACAGCGGGCCGCAGGCGCGACGGGCGATCCGGCGGGGCAGGAGCCGGGCGGTGCCGGGCTGCCGGCGGATCGACTCCGTCACCCCGCCCTTGGCGGCGGTCCTGCCGCGAACGGATCCTCACCTCGCCGGGCCCCCTGTGGGAAAAGCAGTTGCACCGGCTGTCTTCTTACGGACAGGGTGCGGTGGTGACCGGAACAGAGATCGAACTTCCCGTCGTGGACGGTGTCCTGTCCGGTGTGGACTTCGGCGGCCACGGCAAGGGCGTGCTGCTTGTCCACGGCAGCGGACACAACGCCGCGGCCTGGACGGATGTGGCGTCCCTCCTGGTGAGCGAGTGCCATCCGATCGCTCTCGACCTGCGTGGCCACGGGCAGACCCGGCTCGACTCCACCGGTCCCGAGCAGTACTGGCGGGACCTCGACAGCGCCATCACTGCGCTGGCCTGGGACCGTCCCGTGCTGGTGGGCCACTCCACCGGCGGGTACGCGGTGACGGCCGCCACCGCCAGCGGACTCCTGGAACCGGCCGCCCTCTGTGTCGTGGACGGCGTGGTGCTCGGTGATCGTGACGCGTCACTCGCCGAGCATGCCGACGTGCGGACCACCGAGGCGGCGGACCGCTTGCGGAGGATGTTCCGCTACGGCTGGAAAGCCGACGACGACCAGGTACGTGCCTACGTCGAGCAGTGCGTGCGGGAGGCCGGAGGGGACCGGCTCAACGCGGGAGCACGGCCCGGACTCGTCGAGGAGGTCACACGGCGCTCCTTCCTGCGCCGCGGCCACGGGTGGGTACGGCGGCCGACCATCGAGGAGGTCGCGACCGTCACCGCCGTGGAGCCCGACGCGGAAGTCTTCCCGGCCGTCGACGTGTACGACCGCCTCACCTGTCCGATGACGATCGTGCTGGCCGAGGATGGCTTTCACGCCTCACGGCGCGACGAGGTGCGTGCCGTCGTCGACGCCGTCCCCGGCCGCCGGCTGATCGACATCAGCTCGAACCACAACATCCCCATGACCCGGCCCGCCGACCTCGCCGCGATCGTCCTCGACCTGGTGCGGGACCGGGCTGCGACATCGGACGGGCCCATCGACTGACCCCACCTCTACGAGGAGTTGCTGTGCACCCTTCCGATGCCCCGGCCATCAGGGAGATCTCCGTGACGGACAAGGGGGCCGGGCCTTACGGCATCGCGACCGGACCTGACGGCGCGCTGTGGCTCACCTTCGCGCACAGCGGCCGCATCGCGCGTCTCACTCCCGACGGCCGACTCGACGAGTACCCCTTGGAATCGTCCCAGTGCAGCCCTACGGTCATTGCTCCCGGGCCCGACGGAGCACTGTGGTTCACCCGGTCCCAGGACCACCGGATCGGCCGCGTCACCGCCGACGGGGAAACGGGATCCTTCCCCGTGCCGACGCGCGACAGCGGCCCCTTCGGTATCACTGCCGGCCCAGACGGTGCGCTGTGGTTCACGGAGATGAACACCGACCGTATCGGCCGCATCACCTGCAAGGGAGAGATCACCGAGTTCGTCCTTCCCTGCACGGGCGCCTGTCCCTCGGCCATCACCGCAGGCCCTGACGGCGCCCTGTGGTTCACCCTCAACCAGGCGAACGCGATCGGCCGCATCACCGTCCACGGAGACATCGTCATCCATCCACTCCCCACCGCCGGCGCCGCGCCCGTGGGCATCACCAGCGACGGCACCGCCCTGTGGTTCGTCGAGATCGCAGCGGGCCAGATCGGCAGGATCTCGGTGGACGGCGCGATCAGGGAGTTCCCGCTCCCCGACCGCACGGCCAAACCCCACGCCATCGTCGCGGCCTCCACCGGGAACTGCTGGTTCACCGAATGGGGGGCCAACCGCATCGGCCACATCACCGACGGCGGCGAGATCGCCGAGTACAGCCTGCCGTCACCGTCGTCCGAGCCTCACGGCATCACCGTAGGTCCCGACGGCGCTCTGTGGGCAGCCCTTGAGACAGGAGGGATCGCGCGGTGGGAACCGTAGCCCGGGACGGAGAACCGCCCAGGCCGGCCGTGTCCCGACGGCACGTCGTACCAGAGGCCGGAACAGCCCGGTCGACGTGACGTGTTGTACCTGCGCAGGTGCCTGCCTCCCTCCACGATGGGGCGTGAGACCTTGCCGTCTGCGGCCCGAGGCCGGGAACGGTCGTTTCGGTGAGGCCGAGGCGGATTTCCATGTCGAGGTTCACCTCGCCGTGTCCCCCTGACGTGAGACCGGAGCAGCGGGGCCGGGCCGCGCCGGCCGGCGGGCGTGAGGGGGACATGATGAAACCGAAGGGGCCGGTGGCCGCCCCTCGGCCGGCCGCGAGGGACCGCTTCGCTTCGCTCCCCGTCCGCGAAGAGATCCGCCTGAAGACCACGGACGGCCCTCCCTCCCCCGGGCCTCATCCGGCTCCTGGCGGACGGGCCCTGTGGACTCGGCTGGGAGGTCGAGAACAAGGTGTACGCCCGCCTGCGCGATCACAGCCATGTCTCCGTCGGCCGCACCGTCGATTTCCGGGACCCGGTCACCGGACGGCCGGTGAGGTGCTCCCGCCCGAAAGGAAGCCGCGCCCCGGGCGCCCGCCGCCCTGGGAACGTCACCGGAGGGAACCGCGCCGCGCTCGTCTGAGGAGCGGATGCGATCGGGTTCCGGACGCGCGTCGCGTGGCACCGGAGGCGGCCGGCCTTCACGCGGTCCTACGGCTGCCGGAACCACGCAGCGAGCGAGCCGGCCGGCGATGCCGTGCACCGTCAGGCCGGTCGCGGGCTCGGGTGCCGGTCCGGCCGGGCAAGGGCGTGGCCGGGCGTGGGAAGCGCGGCCTTTGCCGGTTTCGGACAGCCGCCCAGGGCCGTGTCGCCGGTCCCCCGCACCTTCTTGCCCGATCGGCAAGGTCCTCGGCCCGTGTTCGACGCTCTGTCGCTTCGGGCCCGACCGCGTCCACGCCGCGCGCGGGCCCTGGACCAGCCGGGCCCGCGGGTCCCCGCCCGCCGCCTCGGACCGGCCAACCGGTGCGGCACCTTCGGGGGCAGGCAGCGCCGTCCCGTCGGGGTGCCGCTCGCACGGGCGGGCCGGGTCGGTTCGGAGGCCGCCTCCGCTCTCGGGCCTCGCCCTACACGGGGCCTCCTCCGGCGACGTGGCCGCCCGGATCCTCCGACAGGGCGATGCGGGCGGTGACGCGTTTGCCGACCGGCTCCGGCTGTACCTCGAAGCCTCGGGCGACGGCCATCACGATCTCCAGCCCGTGCTGTCCCACCCGCTCGACGTCCGCGGCCCGTGCGATCGGCAGCGCCGGCTCGGAGTCCCACACCGCTACCTCGACCGTGTCGCCGAGGATCCGCAGGTCCAACAGCACCGGTCCGGGCGCGTACTTGCGGGCGTTGGTGACCAACTCGCTGACCACCAGCTGCGTCACGTCCAGGGCGCGCTGCGAGACCGGCAGACCGTGCTCGACCTGCCCGCGGGTGAGAAAGCCGACGGTCAGGTGGCGCGCCCGGGCGATGTCCGCGCCGCCGCCGTCCAGAACCACCGTCGCCTGTACGGCCCGCTCGTACGGCAGGGTACCGTCCCCGCCCGCAGACACCGGATCCATCGCGTTCATTCCTGCCACCCCGTACACGTCCTGACCCTTGTCCTCGCGTCCACGCCGTGCACCCCGGTGCCGGTCTCGTCACACAGGACGCGTCACCCACAGGTGCGGGATCACACCCATGAGGAGGCTTCCGGTATGCAAGTATCACTGGCATGGCCGAAACGCCCAGGCTGAAAACCGAGTCGCACACCGGACGGGCGGGCCGCGGATCGTGGCCTCCGCCACTGACGGCATCCGTGTGCTGACCCCGGCCGGAGAGGTCGACCACCATACCGGCGATCAGCTCAGGCGAGTCCTGAGCGTCCCTTCCCTCGCCCGTGCCTCGTGGTGGACAAGCGCGGCGTCACCTCCATGGGCTCCAGCGGCGTCAACGCCCTCACCGCCGCCCACCGAGCCGCCACCGCAGCGGCGGCCGGCTGCGTTCGGTCCGCTTCGTCGCCCTCGTCGGCGTCCCTGTCCGTGGAGGCGGGCGAACTCTGCGGTCGCGCCGCGAACTCCGCGCACCACAGCCGAACCTCCCGACCGGGAGGACCAGGGGGCAGGGACCGGCCTTCCTCACCGCTCCGGATCCCCGGCCCAGTGGTCGGAAGCTCAGTCCGCTGTGGCCGTCCTTCCCTTGTTCCTCTGCGCCTCCTTCTCTTTCTTCTGTGCTTCTTTCCAGCCCCTCCCGGCCGTTTCGGACTTGCCGGGCTGTTCGCTGGAGGTCTTCGTCCCGGTCTGCTTTTCCGTACCGGAGAGGTGTGTGATCGGGTCGCCCTGAGTACCGTCCGGGCGGGAGTGGGGCGTTGGGGCTCCGGTGCCGTGAGCGGCTGTGCCGGTGGCTGCGTTCCTGGCCGGATCGGCCGGGGCGGAGCGAGGGCTTCGTCCCGAAGAGGCGTCACGGGGCGACTCGGCCGGAGCGCCGGGAAAGGAGGACGACGGAGCCGCGGACGCCGCGCCATTCCTTTCGGCGGCGGTGCGCGGCGGACCGGTCGGCGCGGAGGAGCGGCCGGCAGTCCGCGTCTCCTTCTCGCCGCTTTCCTGGTGTGAGAGGCCGTCAGGAAGGGCGAGGGCAGCGGTCAGCACGGCAGCGAGCGCGGCAGTTCCACCGGCGACCAGGGTGCGACGCCGTGCGGCGGCTTTCGGCCCGGTCGCGCTGTCCGCGGGCAACGGGTCCGGGCGCGTGGGCTCGGCATCCCGCACCGGTGACCGGCTCGGCGCGACACCCGTGGCGCGGGGTGCGGAGGGGACGGACACGGAATCTGCCGTGCCGGCGAGGGCGGTCAGCGTCCGGGCGCACTCGTGTGCCGTCGGGCGTTCCCATTCGTCCAGGGCGGTCATCCCCCGCAGCAGGGCTGCCAGGTCCTTCGGCAGGGAGCCGGGCAGCGCGGGCCGGCGGTGGAGTCGTGCGATCGCCGCCTCGAGGGGGCCTCCGCCGTATTCGAGCCTGCCTGTGAGGCACTCGAGGAGTACGAGGCCGAGGGCGTAGATGTCGGCGGGCCTGCCGACGGGCCGGCCGAGCACTTGCTCGGGGGACAGGTACGCGGCAGTGCCGACGAGTGCGTCGGTGGTGGTACGGATGGTGGCGTCGATCAGCCGGGAGATGCCGAAGTCGGTCAGGTGGGGGCGCCCGGATGCGTCCAGGATGATGTTGGACGGCTTCACATCGCAGTGCACTATCCCCGCTTCATGCGCGTGGGCCAGGGCCTCGGCGAGGTCGGCGCCGAGTACGGCCGTCTCCTCGGAAGACAGAGGACCTTCGGCGATGCGGCCTTTCAGCGTGGGACCTTCGACCAGTTGCATGACCAGGTAGGCGCGGTCCTTGTGGCGTCCGGCGTCGTAGGCGGTGACCAGCCCGGGATGTTGCATCCTGGCCAGGATGACCGCTTCGTCCCGGAAACGTTCCTCCATGTCGATGTCGGCGCCGGGCCGAAAGACCTTGACGGCTACCGATCGCCTCAGACGCAGGTCGAAGCCGCGGTGGACGTCGGCGGCGCCGCCCGAGCCGATGAGCGCGTCCAGGCGATATCGTCCGGCCAGCACCTCGGCGGAATACCGGGAGGTCAGTGCCAGAGCCGACTCGCGGAGCCTCATTCCGTCTCCCACTGCTTCGAAGAGGTGTCCGTACAGGCACTCGTTGCCGACGGGATTCCGGACCCGCATACCCACGAAGGGGCGGGCCACCCCGACGGCCCGGTGGTCGCCGGTCCGCACGCCCGGGGACTGGACGAGCGGCCGGTGAAGCCCTTACGGGTGGAACCACCACTGGCCCGGGCACCGATCCCGCCGATGAAGCCGACAAACCCGTACGAGACCACCGGCCCCAGCTGCGAAATCCTCACCCGGTGCCGGCCGTCGGGGCGGCTCCGCTGCCGCGCGGGAGGAGGAAAGCGCGCGGAATCCTTCACCCGGCGCTCCTGGCAACGGCAGCGGACCGGAGGTGGGAACAGTGGTCGTCGGCGGCCGCCCGGGGGATGCGCATCCTGTGCAGCAGGTCACGCGTGAGGCGATGGCCGTCGGTGGCGCGCCAGGTGACGCCGGGGTACCGGGAACGCAGATGCGACAGCGCCCTGGTGCCCAGTCCGCTGTCACGGAACGAAGCGTCGATGATCACACCGGTGATCACGCCCTCGGCGCACTCCTCGCAGGTCCGGTAGGTCACCTGGCCGACCACCCTGCGGATGTGGACCAGCAGCAGACATTCCTCCCCTGCGGCACCAGGCGCGGGCGACTGCAGCAACCCGACCGCGCGATAGGCCAGGAGCCTGCGCCGCCACCGGCCCCTGCGCCGGCCGGCGCGCCGGTGCCTGCCTCCGTTCCTCCGTGGTGACACGACGGGCTGCGGTTGCGACGACCGACCGTGCGCGGCGCTCCTGGCGGGTGTGTGACCGTGATGCATGGAGTAGCTGGTTCCCCGTTGCGCGGGAGCGATGTCCGCGTCTCCCCCGGTGGGGCGGAACCGGCGAACGGGGCCAGCGCTTCACCGGCACGACCTGAGCCGTGCATGATGTCCTCCCCAGCAGCTCCAGGCCCGCACGCCAGTGGGGCGTCCGCGCCGCCGCGCACCGCCGGCCGCCCGTCCGCGTACCGGCCGATGGGCGGCCGACGGTCGCGGAGCCGGTCGGGGCCGCCGTGAGCGCCCGTGGCGCTCGTTCACGGGGAACCGCTCGCCGACCTCGCTCCGCAGGCCGTCGCGCCCCTTGCCGATGGGCCGTTCGAAGGACGCGCCGAAGGCCACGTCCCCGCCCGCCGGCCGGCGGACCGCACCGACGGCGTCCGGCCGGCGATCCGCCGTGAAAGCACCCGGCCGTCGAAAGGCTGCGTGCGGGAGGGACGGAGAGGCGGTCCGCCCTCGGCGCGGCATACGCGCTGAAAACACTCCATGTCCAAGGACGCGCACACGCGCGGTGCACCGGCCGGGTGACGCCGGTGTCCGCCGTATGCCGGAGCACCCCGTGTGAGAGGAGGAACGACGGGCAACGCATCCTGCATGCGCATCGTGGTCACCGGGGTGACCGGAAACATCGGTTCTGTCGTCGTGCGACGCTTGCGTGCCGAGGGCGGGCACCACCTTGTGGGTCTGGCCCGGCGGCTGCCCAGGGGCCCTGACAGCCGGGGGGTCGACTGGCGCCCGGCGGACCTCAGCACCGAGGCCTGTCACGGCACGCTCGTCGAGGCGTTCACCGGCGCGGACGCGGTCGTCCACCTGGCATGGGGCTTCCAGCCGTCCCACGATCTCGCCTACCTCAGGGAACTCGGCGTCGGCGGGACCCGCCGCGTGCTCCGGGCCGTCGCCGACACCGGTGTCCCGCACCTGGTCCACATGTCCTCGGTCGGCGCCTACTCACCGAAGAAGGACGATCGTCCGGTGGACGAGTCCTGGCCCACCGGGGGCGTGCGCAGTTCGCGGTACAGCCGGCACAAGGCGGCGGCCGAACGTCTCCTCGACCGGTATGAGGCCTCCGGCGCCGACACGCTCGTCACCCGCCTTCGGCCGGGAATCGTCGGGCAGCGCGCCGCCGGCAGCGCTCTCCTGCGGTACGGCGTGCCCGCCCTCGTGCCCTCCAAGGTGCTCGGTCTGCTGCCGGTCCTGCCGATGGACCGGAGGCTGACCATCCCGATGGTTCACACCGACGACGTCGCCGAGGCGATCGTCACGGCGTTGCACCGGCGCGCGGCAGGTCCGTTCAACCTCGCCGCCGACACGCCCGTGACCGCGGCGGTCATCGCGGACGTGCTCGGCGCCAGGCTGGTGCACGTGCCCTCCGCCGTGGTCCGCGCCGTCATGTCGGCCGCCTGGCACGCGCGCCTTCAACCGGTCGACACCGGGTGGCTCGACATGGGTTTCGCGCTCCCGGTGCTGGATACGACCCGTGCGCGCACGGAGCTCGGCTGGGCCCCGGCCAAGGACGGCCCGCAGGTGCTCGCCGAGGTGATCGAGGGCATGCGGCAGGCCGCGTCCGGCCGGACACCCGTGCTGCGCCCACGCACCGTCCTGGGGGCGCTCGGCGACGCGGTCCGTCGTGGGCCGGTCGCTGTGCGGCGACGCCCGTGACCACCGGCACAGCACCGACGCGTCCCGGACCGCCGTCCCCGGTCGCGCTGCTCACCGCCGCCCACGGCGGACCGGCCCTTGCGGTCGCCGCCATCGCGGGCCTGCTCGCGCTCCGCAGCGACCTGGACCCGCTCGATGCCGCCGTCGTCACCGCTGCGGTGCTCGCCGGGCAGCTCACGATCGGCTGGGGCAACGACCTGCGGGACCTGCCTCGCGACCGTGCCGCCTGCCGGACCGGCAAGCCGTTGGTCACCGGAGCCCTCCCGGTCGGCCGGGTGGTGCGCGCCCTGGCCGTGGCCGGACTCGCCTGCATCGTGCTGTCCGCGCTCGCCGGGTGGCGCAGCGGGCTGGTCAACGTCGTCCTCGGCGCCGGCGCGGGCCACGCCTACAACCTGGGGCTCAAGTCGACCCGGTGGTCGTGGGCGCCGTACGCCAGCGCCTTCGGGACGCTGCCCTCGGTCGTCACCCTCGCCGGCCCCGCCCCGGCCTGGGCGCCGCTGTGGATGACCGGTGCCGGAGCGGCGCTCGGTGTCGCGGCACATCTGCTCAACACGCTGCCCGACCTCGCCGACGACGAACGCACCGGCGTCCGCGGCCTGCCGCACCGGCTCGGCGAGCGCCTTTCGCGCACTCTGGCCGCCTCGCTGCTGGCCACCGCCTCGCTGCTGGCCGTGTTCGGTCCCGCCGGGCCTCCTCCGGCGTGGGCGCCGGCGGTCCTCGCCCCGGTGGCGTTCCTCATGGTCCTTACGGCGGCCGCCCACGGCCGTGCTCCCTTCCGGGCCGCGGTGACCGTCGCCCTGCTCGATGTCGTGCTGCTCGTGGCGGCCGGTTGATGGCGCCCACCTCCACTCGCTGGGACCTCGTGGTGGTCGGCGCCGGGCCGGCCGGCGCCGCCGCCGCCCTGGGCGCGCTGCACGCCGACGCAAGTCTGCGCGTCGCCCTGCTGGACCGGGCGGGCTTCCCGCGGGACAAAGTCTGCGGCGACGGGGTGGCCCCGCACGTCCTCGACCTCCTCGCCGAGGTCCGCGTCACCGGTCTCGTCGACGACCGGGTCCCGGTCGGGCTCCTCCGCCTCGGCCGGGGCGGCCTGGTCGTCGAGCGGCGGACGGCCCGCCCGGCGTGGGTGGTGCCACGCCGGATCCTCGATGCCCGACTGGTCGACGCGGCCGTCGCCGCGGGCGCCCGGCTCCTGCGGCACCGGGTCCGCGATCTGCGGCAGGACACCGATGCGGTGGTCCTGGACGGGGAGGTCCGCGCCGCGGTCGTGGTCGGCGCCGACGGCGACCACTCGGTCGTCCGACGCGCGCTCGGCCGCTCTCGCGGTCCGGTGGCCCTGGCCCTGCGCGGCTACGCCCCGGTCGCACCCGGGCGGCGAGGCGTACAGGTCATCGAGTTCGGCACCCGCCATCAGCCGTCGTACGCCTGGTCCTTCGACCGCGGTGACGGCCATGCGAACGTCGGGTACGGCGAGGTCCTCCATGGAGGCCGGCCGGCGCCGACCCGCGCCCAGCTGTTCGAGCGGCTGGAAGCGCTCCTGCCCGGTGCGGCCGAGGAGGGGCGGAACTGGGCCGGGCACCTCCTGCCGCTCTCGACGGCACGTTGGCGCCCTCCGGCCGGCCGCGTACTGCTCGCGGGCGACGCCGCCTGCCTGGTGAACCCCTTGACCGGAGAGGGCATCCACTACGCCGTGGCCACCGGCATCGCGGCCGGTCGCGCCGCCGCCGCAGCCCTGCGTGAGGGACGGCCCGAGCGGGCGGGAGAGCGGTACGCCCGCGTCACCCGCCGGATCCTGCTGCCCCACCTGCGCCACACCGCGCTGGCCGCCCGGCTCGCCCGCACCGCTGGTGTCCTCGAGGCCGGGCTGCGGGCCTCAGCCGCCGACCAGCGCGTCTTCGACGACTTCGTCGAGCTCGGTCTCGCCAGGGGCCGGCTCACCCCCGCCGTCGCGTTCGGCCTCGGCCGGGCGCTCCTCCCACCCGTCCGTCCGGCCGGCCGTCCTCAGGAGCCAGCATGACCATGCGCGTCCTCAGTGTCTGCGGTGTCCTGCCCGATCACCGCTACCGGCAGGAGGAGATCACCGAGTCCTTCGCCGGCATACTGGTCGAGGGCGCGGTCGACCGCGGCGTCGTCGAACGGTTCCACCGCAACACGTGCGTCGAGACCCGGCACACCGTGCTGGCGCTGGAGGAGTATACCCGCCTCGGGGACTTCGGCCGGTCGAACGACGCCTTCATCCGGACGGGCGTCGAACTGGGCGGCCGCGCGGTCGTCAACGCGCTCAAGGAGGTCGGCCTCACGCCGACCGACGTCGACTTCATCGTGTCGTGCACGGTGACCGGTCTGGCCGTCCCCTCGCTCGAAGCCCGCATCGCGGCGGAGGTCGGGCTGCGCCCCGACGTGGTGCGCATGCCCCTGGTCGGCCTCGGCTGTGTCGCCGGCGCGGCCGGCATCGCACGCCTGCACGACCTGCTGCGCGGCTGCCCGGACGGGGTCGCGGTACTGGTGTCGGTCGAGTTGTGCTCGCTCACGTTCCAGCGCGAGGACACCTCACTCGCCAATCTCGTGGCGAGCGGCCTGTTCGGGGACGGTGCCGCGGCGGTGGTCGCAGTCGGTTCCGGGCATCCGCTCGCCCGGTCCGACGATCCCGCCCGCCCCGAGGTCCTCGCCTCGCGCAGTCGCCTCTACCCCGACTCGGAACGCATGATGGGCTGGGACGTCGGTTCCGGCGGATTCAAGATCGTGCTCGACTCCTCGGTCCCCGACCTGGTGCGCCGGTACGTCGGCGACGACGTTCGCGGCTTCCTCGCCGACCACGCCCTCACCGACGACGACATCGGCTGGTACGTCGCGCACCCCGGTGGCCCCAAGGTGCTGGAAGCACTGCAGGAAGTGCTCGGGATCGAGCGTGACGCCCTGGGGGTGACCTGGGACTCACTGCGCCGGATCGGCAATCTGTCCTCCTCCTCGGTGCTGCACGTCCTGGCGGACACGCTCGCCGACCGCCCGCCGCGGCCCGGCTCCCACGGGCTCATGCTCGCCCTGGGCCCGGGCTTCTGCTCCGAACTCGTGCTCCTGCGCGCCCCGGGAGGATGAGAGGTGAGCGGCGGAGTCCTGTTCACCGTCCTGGTCCTGGCCGTCGTCCTGGAACGGGTCGCCGAACTGTTCGTGTCCCACCGCAACGCCGTCCGGAGCCTCGCACAGGGCGGTGTGGAGGCCGGGCGTGGTCACTACCCGTTCATGGTGGTGCTGCACACGGGCCTGCTGGCCGGCGCGCTCGTGGAGGTATGGGTGCGGCGGCCGGACATCGTACCGGTCCTCGCCTGGGCCATGTTCGCCCTCGTCGCGGCCTCGCAGGCGCTGCGCTGGTGGTGCGTCGCCACCCTGGGCCGGCAGTGGAACACCCGGGTGATCGTCGTGCCCGGCGCTGCCCGCGTGACCTGCGGCCCCTACCGCCGGCTCCCGCACCCGAACTACCTCGCCGTCGTCGTCGAAGGGATCGCGCTCCCGCTGGTGCACTCGGCCTGGATCACGGCGGTCGTCTTCACCGTGCTGAACGGGTTCCTGCTCGCCACCCGCGTCCGCGTCGAGAACACCGCCCTGGCGCGGCTGGCCTGAGGAGGGGCGCATGGATCTTCTCGTCGTCGGTGGCGGACCTGCGGGTCTCGCCACGGCGCTGCACGCGGCTCGGGCAGGCCTCGAGGTCGCCGTCTGGGAGCAGCGCGCCGGTACCGTCGACAAGGCGTGCGGCGAGGGCCTGATGCCGGGCGCCGTCGCCGCCCTGGCAGCGCTCGGTGTGCACCCGCCGGGACACGACCTGCGGGGCATCGCGTACGTCTCCGGGCCGCGTCGGGTCGGCGCCGACTTCCGGGCGGGGCCGGGCCGCGGAGTGCGTCGCACCGTCCTGCACGCGGCGCTGCGGGAGGCGGTGCTGGCCGCCGGCGTACGGGTCGAGCAGCGCACGGTGCGCCGTGTCGAGCAGGACGAGGGCGGTGTGGTGATCGACGGCACCCGGGCCGGGCACCTCGCCGCTGCGGACGGCCTGCACTCGCCGATCCGCCGGGCCCTGGGTCTGCACCGGCCGCGTCGGGCCCACCGGCGACACGGGCTGCGCCGCCACTACGTGTCCGCCCCCTGGAGCGATCGCGTCGAGGTGCACTGGGCCCGTGACGCGGAGGCCTACGTGACCCCGGTGAGCGACGACCTCGTCGGCGTCGCGGTGCTCACCGCCGGCCGCGGACCGTACGACGACCACCTCGCCGCCTTCCCCGAGTTGCGGGAGCGGCTGGCCGGAGCCGGGCCCGCCGGACCGGTGCGCGGGGCGGGGCCGCTCCGCCAGGACACGAACGCACGCACCGCCGGCCGGGTGCTGCTTGTCGGCGATGCGGCCGGTTATGTCGACGCGCTGACCGGTGAGGGCATCGCGCTGGCGCTCGCGCAGGCCTCGGCGGCGGTGCGGGCAGTCGTCGACAACGACCCGGAAGCGTACGAGCGGGAGTGGCGACGGCTCACCCGGCGCCACCGCTGGCTGACCCGGGCGCTGCTCGGCGCGACGAGGATCCCCCCGGTCCGCTCAACGCTGGTGCCTGCGGCACAGCGGCTGCCGGGGTTGTTCTCCGCGACCGTCGACGCGCTGGCGCGTCCGGCGGGGACATGATCCGGCAGGCTTCGGACGCGCGGCGATGTCCAGGTGATTGCGGTAGGGCGTGCCGTGTCTGCCACTGAGCGCCCTCCGCGCGCGTTTCTCGTCCCAGTTCCCGAGGGCGCCGGTGTCGAAGTCCAGTGGGTCCGTGCCGGGCCGCCGCATGACACTCCGCCTCCTCGGGTTCTCATCCGCCCCCATCCGGTCCGGCCGCGTCGTTGCACACGGCGCTCCCCTCGCGGGGGCCGACCGAGTCCGTCGGCGTTTCCCCGACCGAGCCGGGTACATGGCTCGTATGATCCGTCACCAGCACACGGCGAAGTCACCTCACCGGCCTTCCGACTCGCGGATGCCAAGGCACCGGAGGGCCGGATGACGGCCGACCCCGTGAAGGCTGCGCGACTGGTCGCGGAGACCGCGGCGAACGCGCCCGTCGAGGAGCTTCCGCGGCGGGTGTGCGGAGCGGTGTCCGAGGGACTGGGCGTGGACGGCGCCACGTTGTCGCTGCTCACCGACACCCCTTCCCGCCAGCTGCTCGCCGCGTCGAGCGATGCCGCACTGCGGCTGGAGGAGATCCAGTTCACGGTGCTGGAAGGCCCCTGCATCGCCTCCGCGCGGACGGGTGAACCAGTGGCGGTGCACGACCTGCGTCACGAACTGACGCCCTGGCCGCTGTTCGGGGCGACCGTGCGCCGGCAACTGCCGCAGCTGGAATCCGTGTACGCCCTTCCCGTCTTCTTCGGCGACTACGTCCTCGGAACGATCGACCTGCTGGCGCTCGGACCCCACGCCCTCGACGACGAGGCCTTGGACCAGGCGTCCCAGGTGGCCGACGCGGTTGCGACCGCCCTCATGGCGACCCGCGAGATGCTGCTCACCGGGGCGCAGGCACCGGCCTGGGAACCGGAGGAGGTCGTCCGCGCCCACTGGTTCGACACCACGCGCGCCATCGGAACGCTGGTGGCCCGGCAGGGACTCACTGCCGAGGACGCGCTGGCGCTGATGCGCGCCGAGGCGTTCCGCGCCGGCAAGCCGCTGTCGGACATCGCGTCGGCCGTCCTGCGCGACCCGCCCGACGCGCCGTAGGCACGGAGCCGTCGGTCAGGAGATCACCGGACCGTGCCGACCGGGGACGGACCGGGCCGCCCCCGGTCTCCGTGCCCGCGGAAGCCCGGACGCGGAGACCAGGCCACGTCTCAGCCCGTGGAACGGGGCTGTGCGGGGTTCTCCGGCGTGCCATGGGAGGGAGGATTGATCGGCGGGCCGGACGTGACGGGGGAGACCCGCGACCCGGAGTCCGCCGGAGGAGCGTGCTCGGGAGCAGACGCGAGAGGCGAACCTCCTGACGGCTGCGCTCCCCCGCTCAGCTCACGGAGCCGGTTCCGCAGCGCCTCCATGACGGGGAGCCGGTTCCCGTGCGCTTCCTCGTAGGCGAGCACCTCGCGCAGGCTCTTCTCGTCGAGCGTGCGGATGCGGTGCTGAAGGCTGCCCAACGGCAGATGGTCGTAGTCCGGCAGCGGCAGTGCCTCATGCGGAGGCATCCCGGTCCCGTTCTTTTCCTCGGACATGAACACGTCCTTCCTGCGCGGCTTCCCTGTCCCCTCGGAATGCTTCACGGGAAACGATGTGTGCGTCATCCGCGAACCCTGCCGGAGACGCCGGTCGGGTAGGGGGCAAGTCCCGCACCCGGAACCATTTAAACCTCCCCTCACTGTGGCCCCTCTTCGACCCGGGGCGCGCACAGGACGGGGAAACCTCCCCCTCCGCTCCCGTGCGGGGGCGCACCACGGCCTCCGCACCGGGGACCGCACCGGTTCCGGGCACAGGACGGTGGCGTCGTCCCCCGCGTGACCGTCGCGGGCATGGGCGGCCGCGGCGGCCATCGCCCACACGGCCTCGCGGGGTGTCCGGTGGCGACAGCGCGCAGGAGGCCGGGCAGGCCGTCATGGGAGCAGTGCGCGAAGGCGTCCGGTCCGCCGCAGTCCCGGAATCGGCCGGGGACATGCTGCCACGTGGCGACGGCCGCGCGGGCGATGCCGGGATCGGCGAGGATCGCGGCGGTCACCTCCCGCGCGGCCGGACCGGCGGCCCGGGCGGGGGGAGCGGGACATGTCCGCCCGCCGAGGTCGCCGGTGAGGACGAGGTGCTCGGCGGGTCCGGTGGGCTCGCCTCCGCGCCGTACGCCGGTCAGGCCGGGGTTCCTCACGTCCGTGTGCGCTCGGCGGTTCCGCATTCTCCGACCCGGCGGACGGAGCTTTGCCGCTGCGCCGACCGCCCCGGTGCCCGGCCTCCTGCAGCTCGGTGGTGACCTCACCGAGGCGGCCTATCCACCTCGGGAGTGAAGGGCGGGCGCCGGCGGAGTCTCCCGGCGTGCCCCGCGCCCGGCGCGCGGAAGACGAGCGCTTGGACGAGGGCTCCGCACACCGCTGGAGTCGGTCCAGCGCGTTGAACGGTGCCGCAGCCAGGCCGCCCCGGCGTCGAGCAGGCCGATCAGTCCGCTCCGGGCCGGTGGCAGGGGCAGACGGGTTTGCTGGCGGTAGGCCCTCCAGTCCTCGTACAGGTCGGGTGCGAGGGCGACGACGAGCAGTATCAGGGGGACCAGGACAGCGGATATCACGGTGGTTCCTCCTTCCCGGATCGTGGCGTCGAACGGTTCAGCCGGACCGGTTCCGCGTCAGCGCGGGACTGCCGGCCTCGGACGGCATGTTGCAGCCGCGGGGGCGCCGAGCGTGCCGTACCGGTTCCGGCCCTGCCAGGCACCGAGGCGGGGAGGACGGGATCGCGCCGACCGGCGGACCGGGCCCTCCCGCCGCTGCCGACCGGCAGCGGCAACCGCGCCGGAGCCTCCCTCTTCATGTCCTCCCCTTCCCAGTCGAGACGCGGGGTCTCGGGAGACGGCCTGGCGCACAGCGCGGCCCGCAGGCGCCGGAGGGTGCCGGCGGGTGAGCGTGAGAAGGCCCCGGCCCGCAGCCGAAGGACGCGGCGCCGACAGCCGGAACACCCCACAGCCGACACTTCTCACTCATATATAACAAAGCAGATAATGTAACAACTCAAGGAGGAGTTTCTTGACAGCGGGCGACTCAAGCCGGGATATCCCGCTGTGCCGGTGCAGGCGTGGACCGGCGGTGATCGGCTGCTCGTCCGCTCGCCGGGCGCCTGGCCCCGGCTGCACGTCGGCGGCCGCCGAGGGTTTCGCCGGAGCCCGTCCGGAAGGTGCGGGTGGAGCCGTCGTGGTGACGGCGCCGCGGATCGGCACGCCGGGCCGGCGCCACCGTTTCCGGCCGGTGCGGTGGTGTGCCGGAGAGCCGGTGCACACCGAGGGCCGCGACTGCGTCGCGCCGGTGGAGGGCGGGCCTGACCTCGTCATCGGCTTCCGTCCCTGGCAGATCCCGTGTGCGTGCCCTGCGCTGTCCGTGCGCGACCTGCACGGGCTCGCGGCTCCGCTGCGGCACCGCACCGGCCCGCCCGGAAGAGCGCCGGGAGGTGGATGCCGGTACGAACCGACCCGCTCCAGGGCCTCGACCCGGCTCGCCGAGGCTTCGGGGCACGGCCGTCCGCCCGACCGCGGTACCGCCGGACACCTGGCGCGACGGTCCTTCGTGACACCGGGCCGGAAGGCGCAACTGGCTCCTACCAGGTGTTCACGATCGAGGGGAGCTTCACCGGTGCCCCGTCCTTCGAAGCGGACTCCGGCACCCGCCCGGCCGGCCCCTGCAGCGTCCCGCCCTCAGCGGACGGGCACCGGAACTCCCACCGTGCGGCACGAGGGCGACGGCCGTCGCGCGTGGCCGTCGCCCCCGCCTGCGTCAGCGGTTCTCCGGCGTCCCGTCAGTTCGCGTCGACCAGGTCGTGTGCCGGTACGGTCACCGTCCGTCTGCCCGGCTTGCCGCCGAGCACGATCTTCCGCAGAGCGCTGTTGTTGTCGACGCTGGTCTCCTTCAGCCGCCTCTCCGGGTTGGCCAGCACCTGGATGTAGTACGTGCCGTTGGGCACCTCCGTGATGTCGAAGGACTGGCCCGGCAGGTCCTGTGAGTACGTGTCACCGGAGCCGACGTCCAGCACCTCCCGGACGGAGATCGAGTTCTCCACGCCGCAGGCGGTGGACAGGTCGGTGTTGAACGGATGCCAGTTGGCGTTCTTCACCGTGTAGTCGATCGCGTCGGTGCTCGCGAGGCAGAAGGCCTCCTTGCCGCTGCGCACGGCCTCCTTCTTGTCCGCCTTCAGCAGCCGGTACCTGGCGAAGTCCGTGAAGTGCCAGTCCATATGACCAGGACGTGGGGCCCATTCCATGGTGCCGGTCGGGGTGTAGCCGACCTGCTCGCCCTTGGCGTCGTAGAAGTACTGGTAGGCGTCCATCTTGTCCTTGCCGGGCGACCGGAAGCCGTCCACCACCAGCTGCGCCGGACCGGCGTTCCACACGTTGGCGCTGAAAGCGAGGTAGTCCTTGCCGGGGATGTCCCTCTCACCGTCGCTGACGACGATGCCGTAGGCCGGCAGCGAGCGCAGGTCGGGCTTGGGGACGTCCGGGACGGAGGGCTTGCCGGCGGGCCGCTTCAACAGGGGCCGAAGCTCCGGCGCCTTGCGCGATCCGTCGGTCTGGCCCTCCGTGTCGCCGACTCGCGTCGAACACGCGGCCTGCTTCTTCTTCAGCGCCCACGGCAGCGCGGGTGGCGCCGCCGTCAGCGGCCCGTGGCCCACGTTGTACGAGGGGCCCGCGCCGCTCGTGACCCGCGCGGCGGCTTGGGCGGGCGTCGGGGCGCTTCCCGGCCCGTGATCCGTGTGCGCGTCCGGCGCCTGGTGGACGGCTCCGTGACCGGCGTGCTCGCCCGAGGCGGAGGGCCGGGACGCCGCCCCGGCGACGCCCTGCTCGTCCTCATAGCTCCGCTCCTGCACGGTCACCCTGACCGTGGCCGGCTTGTCGACGGTGCCGAACAGGTCACGGTACTTCTTGGCGACCCCGGCCCTGGCGGTGCAGGTGCCGGCTGCCAGCCTGACCGGCTCGGTGGAGTAACCCGCGTAGGTGTTGGCCGCCCAGCCCTTCTCGACACCCCATACCGAACCGAGGGTGAACGGGTTCGTGGGGCAGCTCTCCGGATACTTCGAGGTGGCGGGCGCCTCGGGCCGCACCCGGCCGCTGGCGTTGTTCGGGCAGAAGTCCTCGCTACGGCTGAGCACCTTCCTGCCCGCCTTGTCCGTGACCGTGATCTCCGCGAAGTCCCGCAGTCCGGAGAAGTCCTTCACTGTTCCTTCGGGCAGGACCTTGGCCTTGACGGTCGAGCACACTCCGTTCGGTCCCTGACCCGTACCACCGCTACAGAGCCGGGAGGCGGGCGCCAAGGAGTGCACCGCCCGGCGTGCGAGGCCTGGGAGCGAACGCCTGCCGGCCCGCAGCGACCGGCGGCCGCCCCGGCCACCGCCCGGCTCGGCTCCTCCGCTTCGCCGGCCTCATCAGCGAGTTTCTTCCGTCACCCCACCGACCGCGGTCCGTTCGTCCCCCGCTCCGTCGTGTGCGGCCACGGCTCCACGCCCACACTACTGACGCCATACCAGGCGGAATGATCAATTTCGATCCCGCACTCCGAGTGGATGATCTTTTTCGGACATACCAGTCGATCGAGCCGTCGAGTGCGCGTCGGTCGGTGACACCGCCCGCCGGACCGGAGTCCTCCATCATCGTGGACCTGACAGATCATCGGCGATTCATCCGGCCGACACCGCGATCCGCTGGAAATTTTTCCGGTACGGAGCGGTGACGCCAGAAGAAGTGACCAAAAGTACCCATCCTCTTTTGACTCTTGATCGAACATTCACTGAAGGTCGTTCACATGTCCGTCACATTCCGCACCGCGGCCAATGGCCCTCTGGGCATGCGCGACTTCAGGCTGCTGCTGGCCGGAGCAGCAGCCGCGCAGTTCGGCGCCCACGTCGCCCTGGTGGCTCTGCCGCTCGTGGCCGTGCTCGAACTCGACGCGTCCGCTTTCCAGATCGGGCTGCTCACGGCCGCCGAAACCGCCGCGTTCCTGGTGATCGGGCTGCCCGCCGGAGCCTGGGTCGACCGCCTGCGCAAGGTGCCGTTGATGATCCGGGCGGATGTCGCACGGGCCGTGGCCATGGCGAGCGTCCCCGTGGCGGGCGTGGCCGATGTCCTGACGATGGCTCAGCTGTACGCCGTCGCCCTCGTCACCGGCGTCGCCACCGTCTTCTTCGACGTCGCCCACCAGAGCTTCCTGCCCCACCTCCTGCCTCGGGACCAACTGGTCAGGGGCAACGGGGCACTGGAGACCGTACGGTCGTCCGCGCAGGTGACGGGCCCGGGTCTCGGTGGCGGCCTGGTCCAGCTCCTCGGCGCCCACCTGGCCGTCGTCGCCGACGCCGTCGGTTACGCCCTCTCCGCGCTCTGTCTGTGGCGGATCAAGCAACCGGAGCCCCGCCCCGAGCCCGTTCCCGGTGCGTCGCTGCGCGCGGACATCGGCGAAGGGCTGCGCTTCGTACTGGGTCGGCCACTGCTGCGGGCGATCGCCGTCGCCACCGGACTCGGCAACTTCTTCACCGCACTGCTGATGGCCACTCAGACGGTGTTCCTCGTCCGTGTCCTGGGCCTCGAGCCCGCAGCGGTCGGCCTTGTGCTGTCCGCCGCGGCCGTCGGCGGACTGGCGGGCGCGCTGGCCGCGGGCGCGCTCGCCGCCAGGTGGGGACAAGCCCGGGTCATCTGGCTCTCCCCACTGGCCACGGGGCCGTTCGCACTGCTGTGGCCGCTGTCGGAGGGGGTGGGGGGCGCCGCCCTGTTCGCGCTCGGTTCGGGCGTCGTCTTCTTCGGCGCCGTGGTCTACAACGTCGCCCAGGTGAGCTTCCGCCAAGTCCTTTGCCCACCGCACCTGCTGGGCCGGATGAACGCCACCCTGCGCTTTCTGATGTGGGGCACGCTGCCGCTCGGGGCGCTGGCCGGCGGGGTGCTCGCCGACGGCTTCGGTGCCCGTGCCGCCCTGCTGTGCTGCGCGGCCGGCTTCCTCGTCGTACCGCTGCCGTTGCTGCTCTCCGCACTGCGCGGGATGCGCGATCTGCCCACCGGGCCCGAGGCCGTGCGCCCCGCCGCCCCGGACACCGACGCGGCCGATGCCACCGCCGCCGGGGCCGAGGCCGGCGCCGGCAGACGTGACAGGACGACATCACCCGGCTGACCCGGCCTGCCGGGACGCCGTGAACAACGACGACATCGTGGACGACGGAGGGGAACACGTGTCCAGCATCACGGGCCAGTACCTGGCTCGCTATCGGGGACTCACCACAGGTGCCGGGGCCCCTGCCCCGCTGCCCGTGACCGGAGCCCAGCGCCGCTTCGCACTGGTGCGTGCGCTGGATCCCACCGGGCGACCGGACCTCGTCCCGATGTTCTTCGCCTTCCCGCGCGGCACGGTGGATCCGTCGCGCCTCGCCGCCGCGGCGAAACGTCTCGCCTCGCGGCACCCCGTGCTCCGTGGCCGTCCCGCCGTGGTGCGCGGCACCCCTGTGCTGCGCATGGAGGAGCCGGAGGTTCCGGTCGTACGCCTGCCCCGGGCGTCCGGTGAGGACGCCGGCACGGCTCTGCGCCGGGCCCTGGGCGCATGGGTGCCCGACGGCCCACCCATGCGGTTGTTCCTCACCGACGGCACGACGGACGGCGACCGGGACGACGCGTCCTCCCCGTACGGCGGCGGGCCGCCGGAGGTGCTCGCGGTCGTCCTCGACCACGCGGCGTGCGACGGGCGGACGCTGGACCGGATCGTCGAGGAACTCGGCGCCGCCTACGACGAGGGGCCGCAGACGCAGCCGCCGGCGCCCGGGGAGGTCGCCGCCGAACTGGCCGCCTACCGCGAAGCCGTGCTGCTCCAGTTGGACACCGAGGAACGCGCGGAGTCGCCCGAGGCACTGGCGTACTGGGGCGAACGGCTGCAGGCCGTCCGCGACCGTGCTCCCGCCGCGCGGCCCGGCCTCCCCGCGGCCGGAGCGCTGCCGACCGGTTCGGCTTCGGTGCTGCTGCCCGCGTCCACCGCCAGAATGCCCTTCCCCGACCTGCTGGACGCCTGTCGATCCGCCGTACGCGCCCTGTACGGTCCGGGCCGCACGGTACCGCTCGGCTATCCGTGGGGCGGCCGTCCGCCCGGCGCGGAAGGGGTGCTCGGCTGCTTCCTCAACACGGTGGTCTTCCCGGCCCCGACAGGGGCGGCCCCGTCCGGCACCGAAGTCGGCGCCGATGCCTGGTGGGAGGACCTGGACCGGGCCGACGTGCCCTTCGACGCGGTCGTGCGCGCGGCCCGGGAGGCCGGGTCCGGCTGGTCCGGCCGCCTGGACGGGCTGCTGACCGTCGATGACGTCGCCCAACGGCCCTCGCTCCGGCTGGCCGGCGTCGAGGGCCGGGAGGTCCACGTCGACGGCAGACCCGTACGCGGACCGTTCGCCGTCTCCGTCACCCACGGGCGCGAACTGCACCTGCGCATGGTGTGGGACCGCACCGTGACGGCCGATCGCGCCGCCCTCGACGCCTTCGACGCGCTCGTCGAAGCACTCCGGGCGAAGGCACCGGCCGCCGGCTGACCACCACTCGTACCGCCCTCGTAACACCTCCCGCCCCTCGCCCTCTACGGAACCCGTCCGCGCGATCCGCGGCCGGCTCCCGCACCGCCGCCGGGTACGACCGTGCCCGGCCGGCCCTCACCCGACCCGACGACCCCAGGGATCGCCCATGCTTCCGCTCTCCTCCTCGCAGGAGATCGTCTGGCTGCACGAACAGGTGCAGCCGGGCAGCCGCGCCTACAACTTCACCGCGGCACTCGACCTGTGGGGGCCGCTCCACGCCGACGCCCTCCGCCACGGCCTCGCCGCCGCACTGGACCGGCACGCGGGCCTTCGTCTGGAACTGGTCGCCGTCACCGGCGCCGTGCCCGGCCAACGGGTCGCCCAGAGGTGCGCGCCCCGGCTGCGGACGGTCGACCTGAGCGCGGACACCGACCCGGAGGCCGCGTTCCGGGACCTGCTGCGCACCGAGGCGGAGACGCCGCTCGACACCTACGAGGCGCCGCTGCTGCGCTGGACACTGGCGCGGCTCGGGGACGAGCACCACCGGCTCGTCCACGTCGAGCACCACCTGATCCACGACGGACACTCGTTCGCGATCCTGCTCGACGACGTGTTCACCGTCTACCGGGGCCACGTCCTGGGTGAGCCGGTCGTACTGCCGCCCGCGCCCTCCTACGCCGATCACGTCGAGGTGCAAGCCCGCAGCCGGCAGAGCGGGGCATGCCGCCCCGGGCTGGACTTCTGGACCGCCGAACTGCACGGGTTTGCCTACGACATGCCGCTGCCGGGCCTCTCCCGTCCGGGTGCACGGCGCCGCCACCACGGTGGTCAGCTGCGGCAGTCGATCGGCGCGGACCTGGCGGAGCGCCTGCGCGACCACACGCGGCTGCGCGGTCTGACCCCGTTCTCCACCCTGCTCGGCCTGTTCGCCGAACTGCTGCGGCGCCACAGCGGCCGTTCGCACCTGGTCGTCGGCACCGCGGTGGGCAACCGGCCCCGCGGGCACGAGGGGACCGTCGGCATGTTCGTCAACACCATCCCCCTGCCGCTGCGGCTGGATCCGGCCGCCCCGGCCGAGGAGACGATGGACGAGGTGACCGACGTCCTCATCCGCGCGCTGCCGTACCAGGACGTGCCGGTCCAGGAGCTGACCCGCGCACTCGGCCTGCGCACCTCGGGAGCGGACAACCCGCTGTTCGACGTGATGTTCAGCGCCCATGACGCCGAGCTGCCCGAGGTCGAAGCGCCCGGTCTGGACATCACGTTGTTCGAGGGGTTCAACACGGGTACCACCAGGTTCGACCTGGACGTGGTGCTGCTGCCGGACGACCGGCGCGGGGTCGGTCCCCGGCACGGCGGCGCCGGAATGACCCTGGTCTGGGACTACGACGCCGACATGTTCGGCGAGGACGTGGTCGAACTGCTCGCCGGCCGGTTCCTGGACCTGCTGAGGTCCTACCTCGATGCCCCGGGCACCGCCCTGGCGGACCTGGCGCCGCCCGGGCCCGCCGACGGACGGGCCCCCGCTGCGGCCGCTCGCGGGCAGGCGGCGCCCGGAGGCGCCGCCGCCCCGGCCCCGGACGCGGACCCGCTCGATCCCGTCGCCGCCCACGACGCGTCCGCGCCCGCCCTGCTCATCGGCGCCCACCACCTGACCTACGGCGACCTCGACGCCCGGGTCACCGCCCTCGCGGAACGCCTGCTGGCCGCCGGGGTGAGGGCCGGCCAGCCGGTGGCGTCCGTACTGCCGCGCGGAGCCGACGCGGTCGTGGTGCTGCTCGCCTGCCTGCGCACCGGAGCGGTCCACTGCCCGCTGTCGCCGTCGGACCCGCCCGCCCGTCTGGAACTGCTGTTGAGCCGTCTGGCCCCGGCCCTCGTCCTCACTCCGGCCGACCGTCCCGTCACGGTGCCCGGCGGTCTGCCGACCGCTGCCGTGGACGCGCCGCGGATGCCCAAGGCGCACGCGGCGCCCGTGGTGCCGGGCGCCGCGTACATCATCCACACCTCCGGGTCGACCGGCGTCCCCAAGGCCGTCGCCGTCGGGCGCGCGGCCCTCGAGAACCATCTGACCGGGGTGGCCGGGCGGTTCGGGCTGCGGCACGACGACCGGGTCCTGCTGTTCGCCCAGCCGGTGTTCGACGTGGCCCTGGAGGAGACGCTGCCCTCCCTGTACGCGGGGGCGTGCCTCGTCGTTCCCGGGCACGAGGTGCCGACCGGCGCCGAGCTGGCCGAGTTGCTGGCCGACGCGCGCGTCACCGTGGCCAACCTGCCCACCAGCTACTTCCTCGCCGTGCGTGAGGAGCTGCGGCCCGCCCTGCGCGACGGCCGCTGGACACCGCGCCTGCTCGTGCTCGGCGGCGAACGTCTTCCGGCCGACGCGCTGCGCTCCTTCGTGGCGGACACCGACGCGACGGTGCTCAACGCCTACGGCGTCACCGAAGCGGCCGTCACCACCACCGTCCACCGCATCACGCCGGAAGCCCCGGCCGACGGGGCGGAGGTCCCGCTCGGGACCGAGCTGCCCGGCGAACGCGTCCACGTCCTGGACGGGCACCACCGTCCCCTGCCGGACGGAGCGGTGGGTGAGCTGGCGATCGCCGGGGCCGGGCTCGCCGAGGGGTACGTGGGCGACCCGGAGACCACGACCGCCCGGTTCACGCATCTCGACGCGCTCGGCGGTGAACGGGTCTACCTGACCGGTGACCTGGGCTACCGGGATCTGGACGGGGCGCTCCACTTCCTCGGCCGCCGGGACAACCAGATCAAGCTGCGCGGGTACCGGATCGAGCTGGAGGAGATCGAGGCGGCCGCTTCGGCCGCACTGGGCGGCCGGTCCTGTGCCGTCGTGCTGGACCGCGAGGCAGTCGGCGGACCCCGGCTGGTCGGCTTCGTGGAGTGCCCCGGTGAGGGCGGCGCGTGGGACGAGCGGGCGCTGCACGAGCAGCTCGGGCTGCGACTGCCGGCCGCCCTGGCACCGGAGCGGTGGGTACGCCTGGACACGATGCCCACACTGGCCGGCGGCAAGCCGGACCGTACGGCGCTCGCCCGCAGGAGCGCGGAGCTCGGCACGGCCGGCGAGGCCGGTCCCGGCGGTGCGGCGCGGACCGCTGACGACCCCGGGCCGAAGGGCGCGGCGCGTTCCCGGGCCGAGGTCCCGCGGGGCGGCGAGGGCCGCACCGGAACGGTTCCGGCCGACCCGGTGACCGCGCTGCTCACCGACGGCTGGCGCGCGGTGCTGGGTCACGGCGACTTCGACGAGCGCACCGACTTCTTCCGGGCCGGAGGCCACTCACTGCGCGCCGCGCAACTGGCGGCCTGGCTGGAGCCCCGGCTCGGCCACCGTCCGCCGATGCGGCTGTTCTTCCGCCATCCGGTGCTCGCCGACCAGGCCGGCGCGCTCGCCACCGTCCCCTCCGCCGCCACCGCCCCTTCCACGGAGTCCTGATGCCCCACCCGACCACCTCCCCCGGCGCCCGGCCGACGGTCCCGGCCGTCCCCGCCCCCGCCTCACCGGGCGACGACGCGCTCAGCGTCGCGCGCGGCCCAGCACCCCGCGCGAACGCCACGACCGGGACGCTCGCCCTGTTCGAGGACTGGGCACGCCGCACCCCGGACGCGCCCGCCGTGATCGACGGCGCCCTCACCTGGACGTACCGGCAGATCGACGACGCCGCCGACGAGGCCGCGGCCGCGCTGCGCGACCGGGTCGGGGCGGGTGACCTCGTCGGTGTCTGCCTGGACCGCTCCGCCGCACTCGTCGTGACGGCCGTGGCGATCGCCAGGCTGGGCGCGGTGTACCTGCCGCTGGGGCCGCGCCCCGGCGAGCGGCGCGTCGACGCCGTCACCGAGGACCTGGACGTCGCCTGCCTGATCGGCGCCCCCGCCGTGCTCCCCGCCCGGCACCGGGCGGCCGAGCACGTCTCCCTGCCCCTGCCGGACGGCGGGGTCAACGCGGCCGAAGCCGTGGTGGCGGCGTTCGCCCCGTCACGTTCCGGTGCGCTCCGCGCGCCTCGCGAGGCGTTCTACGCGGTGCTGACGTCCGGTTCCACCGGCCGCCCCAAGGCCGTCGTCGTCGCCGAGCCGGCCCTCGGCGCACTGCTCGACTGGTACCGCGCCGAGACCGGTCTCGCGCCCGGCGACCGGCAGTCCCTGCTCATCGGCGTCGCGTTCGACCCGCACCTGCTGGAGTTGTGGGCGGGACTGACGTCGGGCGCGGCGCTCGTACCCGCGCCCGACGACGTCCGCTGGGACACCGGGGCGCTCACCTCCTGGTGGCGCGAGGCCGCCGTGTCCGTGGCGGTGGCCGCCACCCCCATGGTCGAGCCGCTGCTGGAGCAGCCCTGGCCGCACGGTCTGGTGCTGCGCCATCTCGTCGTCGGCGGCGACCGGATGCGTCGGCGCCCGGGCACCGACGTGACCGCGACCGTCCACAACGCCTACGGTCCCGCGGAAGCCACCGTCGTCACCACCACGTACGCCATGCGCGCCGCGGACGCCGGGGCGGAGGGGCCCGGGGCACCGCCGATCGGTGCTCCCGTGCCAGGCGTGACGGTCGTCGTCACCGGCCCCGACGGTCGCCCCGTGGCGCGGGGCGAGGAGGGCGAACTGCGCATCGGCGGCAACGGCCTGGCGCTCGGGTACATGGACTCCGGGCTGACCGCGCACCGCTTCACCGCCCCCGCACCCGGTGTGGATCTCCCGGGAGTGGACCGGCTCTACCGCACCGGCGACCGGGTGCGGATGCGGCGGGACGGGATGCTGGAGTTCCTCGGCCGTCTCGACAACCAGGTGAAGATCGGCGGTGTGCGGATCGAGCCCGCCGAGGTCGAAGCCGCGCTGGAGAAGGATCCGGCCGTACTCGGTGCCGTGGTCACCGCGCCCCGCAGCCCCGACGGCGCCGTCCGCCTGGTCGCGTACGTCCGCCTCGCGCCCGGCGCCTCCGCCTCCGGGCAGGCGCTGCTGACGGCGGTGCGGGCATGGCTTCCCGAACAGGCCGTGCCCTCGGCCGTGCGGGTCGTCGGCGCTTTCCCACTGGACGCCAACGGCAAGGTCGACCGGGCCGGGCTGACGCGCGAGGCGGCCGCCCCGGACGCCGACGTGCCGGACGGCGCCACACCGGGCGAGCGGATCGTCCTGGACGCCGTACGCGATCTCCTCGCCAGGCCCACGACGGTGCTGACCGACGACTTCACGACGATCGGCGGCACCTCGATCGTCGCCGCCCGTCTGCTGGCCGTCATCGAGCAGCAAAGCGGCGTCCGCCTGCGTGCGCCGGAGTTCCTGCGCCAGCCCGACCTGCGCGCCGTCGCCGCTCTCGTCGATCGCCGCCGTGAAGCCGCGTGAGGGCCGGGAGCCTGAGATGACCACCCTCACCCACACCGCCCCTGGAGAAGGACCCATGCCCTCCCGACACACGCGGCCCGCACCCGCCTCCGGGCTGCCCGCCCTCGTGGCGTGGCACGCCGGACGAACGCCGGACGCACTCGCCGTGGTCGAGGGCGACACCACCCTCACCTATGCCCGGCTCGTCTCCTCGGCCCGGGCCCTCGCCGCTCACCTGCGCGCGCACGGTGTCCAACCGGGCGACCGCGTGGCGCTGCTGATGCATCGCTCGGCGCGCACCGTCGTCGCGCAGCTCGCCCTGTGGTGGGTCGGCGCCACCTGCGTACCGCTCGACCCGGCGCATCCGCGCCCCCGTTGCGAGGCGATGGCCGCCGACGCAGGGGTCACGCTGACCGTCGGCGAGGGCAAGCTCCTCGATGCGGCGGCCCCCACCGGTCCGGTCCTCGCACTGCCGGAGGAGACGTCGCTGTCGGACTCCTCCACCCCCGTGCCCGAGCCCGGTTCCGACGCCGCGGCGTTCATCATGTTCACCTCTGGCTCGACCGGACGTCCCAAGGGCGTGTCGGTACCGCACCAGGCCGTGGCCGAACTGCTGTCCGAGCCCGCCTACGTCGCCCTCACCCCCCGGGACCGGGTGCTCTTCCACTCCCCCATGACCTTCGACGCGTCGACGTTCGAGGTGTGGGGGGCCCTCGCCAACGGGGCCGCCGTGGTGGTCTGCACCGTCGACCGGCCCTCGCTCGAGGACCTGGCCCGGCATGTGGAGCGTCACGGCGTCACGGTCGCGTTCCTCACGACGGCGCTCTTCCACCGGCTCGCCGCCCGGCGGTCCCGGATGTTCTCGGTGCTCCGCGCGGTCGTGGTGGGCGGGGAGGCGCTGTCCGCCCAGCACGCCGGGCAGGTGCTGGAGGCGTTCCCGTGGCTGGAGCTGGTCAACGGGTACGGGCCCACGGAGACCACCACGTTCGCCACGGCGCACCGGGTCACCGGCGCGGACTGCGAGGGCCCGGTGCCGATCGGCCGGCCCATCGCGGGTACGACCGTACACGTCCTGGACGACGACGGCAGACCCGTCGCCGACGGTGCGCGAGGTGAGCTGTGGGTCGGCGGCAGCCGACTGGCGCACGGGTACGCCGGACGTCCCGACCTGACCGCCGAACGCTTCGTCGACCATCCGGAGCTGGGACGTCTGTACCGCACCGGCGACCTCGTCTCCGTCCGCGCGGACGGCGTCCTGGACTTCCACGGGCGGACCGACGACCAGGTGAAGGTGCGCGGCTTCCGCGTCGAACCGGGAGAGGTCGAGCACGTCCTGCGCCGGCAGCCCGACGTGGACGACGCGGCCGTCACCGTGCACCGGCCCGGCCCGGACGACGTCAGCCTCGTCGCGTTCGTCGTGGCGGCACCCGGCCCCGTGCCCCGGCCCGGCGCGCTGCGCGACCGCCTCGCCGCGGTCCTGCCCGCCCACCTCGTCCCCGACGAGGTGACGATCGTCGGCGGCCTTCCGCTGACCCCGTCCGGAAAGATCGACCGCCGCGCCCTCGCCGACCTCGGCAGGGGGGAGGGAGCGGTCGTCCCGGCCGCGCCTCTGACGCCCCTGGAGCAGGCGGTCGCCGGGATATGGAGCCGTGCCCTGGGCCGCGAGATCACCCGGCCCGACGCCGACTTCCTGGAGCAGGGCGGGCATTCGCTGCTCGCCCTGGTCGCCACCGACGACCTGCGTGAGGAACTCGGTGTCGACGTGGCGCTCGCCGACTTCTTCGCCGCCCCCACGGTGGCCGCCCAGGCCGCCCTGGTCGAGCAGGCCCTGCTCGCCGCCCACGACGAGCTGCGCCCCGGCGCCGAGGAGGACCGTGATGGCCGCTGACGCCCCGGGGGCCACGACCGTGGCCCTCCAGGAGGAACTGCTGCGACGGGCACGCGAACGTGCCGCGAGCCGTCCCGGTGAGTCCTTCGGGGCTGCCGGTACCGCCGAAGACGCCCATCGGGCGCCCGCACCGCTGTCCCACGCCCAGCGCCGTATGTGGCTCATGGACCGGCTCGGCCGCGGCGGGGCCTCCTACAACGTGCCCTTCGCCACCCGGCTGCGCGGGCCGCTGGACCTCGACGCTCTGCGGACCGCGCTGACGACCCTCGTGCACCGCCACGAGATCCTGCGCACGCGGTACGGGCAACGGGACGGCGAACCCTTCCAGGAGGCCCTCCCGGCGCCGCGGACCTTCGACGTGCGGGTCGTGGAGACGGGTCCGGAGCATGCCCACGGCCTGCTGACCGAGGAGGCCCGCCGGCCGTTCGACCTGTCCGCCGGCCCCCTGCCACGGGCCCTGGTGCTGCGGCACGGCACGGAGGACCACACGGTCCTGCTGACGTTCCACCACATCGCGGTCGACGGCGCCTCGCTGGAGATCATCGCCCGGGAAGTGACCGGACTCTACGCGACCGCCACCGGCCGCCCCACGGGCGCCACGGGCGCCGCTCCTCCGCGGCCGCTCCGCTACGCGGACTTCGCGCGCCGTGAACACGCGGCGGCCGACCGGTTCGAGGAGGGGCTGCGCCACTGGGCCGGCCGCCTCGACGGGGCCGCGCCGCCCCCGCTGCCCCGCCCCGTGCGCCCGCCCGCCGACATCGGCGTCCGGCCCGCCGGCGTCCGCACCGTGCCGCTCGGGCACCGGGTACCAAAGGACCTGCGGGCGCTCGGCGCGTCGTACCGGGCCACCCTGTTCACCACGGTCCTCGCCGCGGCCTTCGCCGCCCTGCACCGCTTCACCGGCGAGGACGACCTGCTCATCGGTGTGGCGAGCACCCACCGCAGGGGGTCGGACATGCGGGGTCTGATCGGCCTGTGCGTCAACACCCTCCCGGTGCGCGTCGACACATCCGGCGACCCCGCCTTCACCGTGCTGGTGGAGCGGGTGCGGGACGCGCTGCTGGAGGCCCAGCGCCACCGTGACGTACCGTTCGACCTCATCGCCGAGCGTCTCGGCGCCGCCGCCCGTGCCGCCGACGGGACGGCACTGGTCCGGGTGACCAGCGACGTCATGGCAGAGCCCACGGTGCTGCGGCTGCCCGGCGCACAGGGCGAGCACGTGGACGTCGGTGTCGGCGAGGCCAAGTTCGACCTGTCGTTCGGCCTGCTCGACACGGACCGTCCCGCCGCGCTCGTCCAGTACGGCCGTGCCGTGCTGGACGAGGCGACGGCGGCCTCGCTGGGCGACGGCTTCGCCGCGCTCCTCACCGCGGTCACCTCCGATCCCGGGATGCGGCTGTCCCAGCTCCCCGTCCGGGCCCACGCCCAGTCCCCGACCGCGGCGCGCGGTGCGAGCCGGCCGGCCGGGAACGACCACGGGCCCGTCAGGTGCGGGCATCCTGCGGAGACGTTGCTGCTCGCACACCCGCAGGTGGCGGAGGCCGTCGTGGTCGAACCGGACGGCGGGCCGCTCCTGGCGTACGCCGTACTGCGCGGTGTCTCGGGCCCCTCGCGCGCCGACCTGCGGTCGGCCCTGCGGGCGTCGCTCCCCGCGGAGTCGGTGCCCGTGGCCGTGACCCTGCTGGACGCCGTGCCGCGTACGGCCCGGGGCGCGACCGACACGTCGCGGCTGCCGGGCCTGCCACCCGCCCCCGCCCCGGCGGGGCCGCTCGGTGAGGCCGTGACGGGGGCGTTCGCGGCGCTGCTGGACTGCCCGGTGCCGGGGCCCGACGACGACTTCTTCGACCTCGGCGGCCACTCGCTGATCGCGGTCCGGCTCGCCGAGCGGCTGCGGGACGCGCTGAAGCTTCCGTTGACGGGCCTGGACATCCTCCAGGCCCGTACGCCCCGGGCTCTGACCGCCCTGCTGGAGGGACGGGCCGCGCAGCGGGCCACCGCCGCGCCCACCCGCCGGACGCGTTCCCGGGGCGCGCGCGGGGGGACGGTCCTGGTCACCGGCGCGACCGGTGGCGTCGGCGCCTTCCTCCTGCGGGAACTGGCCGCGCAGGGGCGTCCCGTACTCGCCCTGGCCCGACCCGAGTCCGCGCACCTGGTCGACGGGGAGGGGGTGGACGTCGTCGAGGGCGACCTCGCCGACCTGGACAATCTGCGCGCGGCGGTCGCGAGCGCCGACGCGGTGGTCCACGCCGCGTGCACCTTCGTCCGCCCCGAGGTGGACATGGCGGCCATGAGGGCGATGGTGGAAGCCTGGCGGCGCGGCCCCTTCGTCTTCGTCAGCAGCGTCGACGCCTACGGGCGTCCCGCCGAGGACCCCGTGGCGGAGGGGGCACCGTCACGACAGCCGCTGAGCCCGTACGGCCGGGCCAAGCTGGACTGCGAGCGGATGCTGCTGGACGCGGCCGGCACCGGAGGCCGGGGCGGCGCGAGCGCCGTACGCTCCCCCCTGGTGTGGGGCCCGCACGAGCGGCTGCGCGACCAGCTGCGTTGGGGCGCCACCGGGGTGCTCTACCAAGCTGTGAGGCAGGGTCGGCCGGTCGGTCTGCCGAGGCCGGGAGCCCACGGCCACGCCTGGTACGGAGCGCCCTGGGTGCACGCGGCTGCCCTGGCGCGGGCCGTGACCTCGTGCCTCGGCGCGCCCGTGCACGGGGTGGCGAACGCCGTCGGCGGCCACGTGTCCTGGCACGACCTCACGGCACGGCTGGCCGAGCTGCTGCACCCCGGCAGCGTGGGAACCGGGGACGGTGTCGTCGGGGCGGTCCGTGAGACGGACGACGTACATCCGGACCTCGACCACCACTGGTGGTACCGGGCCGACCGGCTGGCTCCGTCCCTGCGGGAGCGACCGGGCGAGGACTGGCGCACGGTACTGGCGGAGATGGCCGGCACGTCCGGCGTCTGACGTCACGCGCACGGTCCGGACATCCCGTCGGGTGACCGTCGCCGCGCCCGCGGCGACGGTCACCCGCCTGCCGGGCCTGCCGAGACCGCGGGAGACACGACCTCCTCCGGGACCACCGGCGAGTCGATGAACCGCGCCGCCTCGGGGCGGGTGAGCACGTTGTTCGCGTGGTCCTCCTTCCACGCCGGGGGGCGGCCGCCGGAGGCGGAACCGTACGTCGGCCCGCCGGGCAGGTCTCAGCAGACGGAGCAACAGCAGCATCGTGACCGGCAGTTGCAGCAACCACAGGGCGGTGTGCGGCCGCTCCCCGTATCAGACGTTGGTCCCGTGCAGCAGCGTGTGCCACACGCTCGGCGCAGAGACGACGATCACGACCGCGCGGTCCACACCGTGCCGCGTGCCTCGTACTCGAGCATCTCCTCCAGACCGACCGCGGCGTCCGCCCCGAGCTCGCGGCGCACCAGCCACAGCGCGAGATCCAGCCCGGAGGTGACCCCGCCCGCGGTGACCAGGTCGCCGTCGTCGACCACGCGGGCGCTCTTCAGCACCCCGCCCTGCCGCTCCAGGTCGGCCCGCGCCCGGTGGTGGGTGGTGCAGGGGCGTCCCGAGGTCAGCCCGGCGGCGGAGAGCAGCATCACGCCCGTGCACAGCGCGCTGACGGTCAGACCCGGGCGGGTCGCGGCGGCCAGGGCCCGCGGCAGTGAGCCTCGCCGGATCTCAGCCCACACGCCGGGATCCTCGCGGCGTGCGTACCCGCCGCCGGGGACGACGAGAAGGTCCGCCTGCTCGGGGGCCCACCCGTGGTCGACGTGCAGCCGGGTGCCGTAGGCGGCCTTGACGGTGCGAGGACCGTCGAGCGTCACGTAGCGGGTTTCCACTTCCCGGCCGGCGAAGTGGCCGGAGGCGGAGAACACCTCGTACGGGGCGGAGAAGTCGAGTTCCTCCACGCCGTCGAACATGACCACGTGGACGCGCAGGGGCCGCCGGTCGTGTCCGAGGGCTTCGGAGGCGGCGGCCTCGGCCCGGGCCGCGGCGCCGGCCGTCAGTGTCGCGGCGCCGAGCGCGGTGGTGGCGTGCAGCAGGGTTCGGCGGTTCATCTCGGTCGGTACTCCTTCTTCCGGTCGGTCGTGGGCAGGGGGACCGGCTCGTCCGCCAGGTAGGGGGGTGCCGGGTCGTACTGGAGGGCGCGGCGCACGGCGCGGGCGTGCTCGCGTCCGTGCAGGTGGCCGACGAGCCACAGGGTGCTGTCGATGCCGGCGGAGACACCCTGGCTGGTGAGCAGGTTGCCGTCGACCACATAGCGGGCGTCGCGTACGACGGTGACGTCACCGCGCTTTTCGAGCGCGTCCTCGTACTGCCGGTGAGTGGCGACCCGGCGGGACCGGGCCGGGCCGGCGGCGTGGAGCAGGAAGGCCCCGGTGCAGACGCCGACCACCCAGGTGGCGTGCGCGGCGGTGTCGGTGAGCCAGCCGGTGATCCGCTCGTTGCGGGTCTCGGCCTCCCGGGCGCCGTGACCGCCCGGGACGAGGACGACGTCCAGAGGCGGGTGGTCGTCGAGTGTGCGGTCCGGCAGTACCCGCATGCCCTGGGAGCACCGGACGGGCGCCGAGCGCTCGGCGACGAGCAGGACGTCGTCCGCGCCGTCCCGCAGTCCGGAGGAGGTGGTGAACACCTCCCACGGGCCGGTGAAGTCGAGTTCCTGTGCCGAGTCGAACAGCAGGATTCCGTACGTGGTCATGCTCAATTGCCCCAGCGCGCGGCGTCGGCCATGGTCTCCATACGGGTCCTGTGCGGTGGTACGGACCTCTCCCGCAGGAGTTCCGCGGCCACGGAGAAGAGCGGGGCCTTCTCCGGGTGGTGCCGCGCCTGGGCGACGATCTCGTCGGTGAGGGTGGTGGCCATGGACAGCCGCGGGTAGGCGGCGTGGATCGCGGCGCCGGTGGCGTCGTCGACGCAGTCGGTGTCCCAGCCGAAGTCCATGCCGGTGCCCTGGTGCACCAGGGCACACAGGGTGCCGCGGCGCTCGGCGACGCCCGGTGTCGTGTGCAGGGCGACGGCCTCCCACACGGCGTCGACGTCGGCGGTGGGCAGGCCCTGCGCGGTGAGGAACTCCGCTGCCGTGTCGGCGCCGTCCACCTCGAACCGCTGGTGGCGGTCGCCGGCCCGCGTCAGGCCGATGTCGTGCAGGACGCAGGCCAGGAACAGCAGTTCCGGATCGTAGTCGCGCCCCGGCTCCGCGCCCTGGTGGTCGGCGCGGAGGCGGGCGAACAGCGCGCTGCGGACACTGTGGTTGGCGGTCGCGCTGGACTCGGTCCCGCGTACCAGGGCCAGCGCCCGGCGGACGACGGGGGAATCGGGCAGCGGCGGGACGCCGGTGGTCATCACGTCGTTCATGGCATGAACGATCGCCCGCTCCGACTGCCGGTGAAAGTGGCAGACTTGCCGTTATGCGCGAGGAAACTGCCACTCCTGTCCCACCTCATCGAGTGGCCGTACTGGCCCTGGACGACGTACTGCCCCTGGACCTGGGCATTCCGGCCCAGGTCTTCATCACCGTGCCCGGCTCCCCCTACCGACTGACCCTGTGCGGACGGACCACGCGTCCGGTCACGACCGCCGCGGGCTTCGCGGTCACGGTGACGGCCGGGCTGGGGGCCGTACGCGAGGCGGACACCGTCATCGTCCCGGGGTACGCGCCGCACCAGCGAGAACTGCCGCGCACCGTGCTCAGCGCACTGGCCGAGGCCCACAGCCGGGGCGTGAGGCTGGTGTCCATCTGCACCGGCGCCTTCGCCCTGGCGGCAGCCGGGGTCCTGGACGGCCGCAGGGCCACCACCCACTGGAAGCACGCCGACGAACTGGCCGCGCGGTACCCGACGGTGTCGGTGGACCCGGACGTGCTCTACGTGGACGAGGGACGGGTACTGACCTCGGCGGGCGTCGCCGCCGGCATCGACCTGTGCCTGCACCTGGTGCGACGTGACCTGGGCGCGCGGACGGCGAACGAGGTGGCCCGCACCTTGGTCTCGGCGCCCCATCGCGACGGCGGGCAGGCGCAGTACATCAAACGGCCGCTGGCCCCCGAAGAGCCCGGCGTCGCCCTCGCCGCCACCCGGGCGTGGGCCGTGGCCCGTCTGCACGAACCGCTGACGGTCCCGCGGCTCGCCGCACACGCGCACATGGCGCCGCGGACCTTCGCCCGGCGGTTCGTCACCGAGACCGGCACGACACCCCTGCGGTGGCTGCTCGCCGTCCGGCTCGACCTCGCCCGGGAACTGCTGGAGACCACCGGACTCGCCGTCGACCACATCGCCGACCGATGCGGCCTGGGCAGCCCTTCCAACCTGCGGCTGCACTTCCGGCGCGTCCTGGGCACGACGCCCACCGCGTACCGGGCGGCGTTCGCCGCGAGGACACGACCGGACTCCGGCCAGGCGCACACCACGGCGGCGGCCACGACGCGGTTGGCCCCTTCGCAGCCGCAGCGGGCCCTGGCCCGGCGGCGATGAGCGGGCGGTGCCGTCATATCCGTCGAGGGACCCGCCCGTTCCGTTGCCGAGGCGGAGCTTCTCCGGGAACCGGGCCGTTTCCGACGGCTCTTGGACGGTGCCTCGGGGCCGGGTGGCGATCGTTGCGACGGCCAGGGCGCCGTTGACGATGCGGTCGCGCTCGTCGTGCCGGCCGGTCGGCCACTGCCCGGTACCGCTTCCCCTCACTGTCACGTCGTCCGGCAGCACCGGGTGCTGTCGAAAGCC